>JBIIYP010000068.1:0-14668 GCA_044346705.1 Flavobacteriales bacterium | reverse complement strand
GCGAGTTCACAGCGATCAGGCGGCTGTAGCCTGGGCGGGTGAACTCGAACTGGTACCTGTTGGCACCGTTGATCACATCCGCGTAGAGCAGTCCGCCATTGATCACCACACCCGTGGCACCGCAGGAGGCACCGGGGTTGATCGGCACACCGATCGTGGTGAGCTGGGTGGTGCCGCAGGGCGGATCCACTTTGAGGCGGCAGGCCGAGCCGAACGGTCCGAACACACTGGCGGTCTGGATGCGCACACGCACGTTGAGGAGCACGTAAGGCGGCACCGGGTTCGTGGTGAGCGAGTTCAGGCGCAGGTAGGTCGGGCGCAGGGCAAGCGGGGTGCCGGCGGGGAAGCTGCTGCCCGGGCTCGCCAGGGTCTGCGTCACGCGACGACTGTAGCCACCATCCGGATTGAAGATCCAGAACTGGTAGCCGCTGGTGCTGTTGGTCACACCGACCTGTCCGCTCACGGCAAGGTTCTCCTGGGCCTGTATCACATAGCTCGGCGCCACGTTCTCCTGGTCGCAGGTGGCGGCGGTCAACGCATCGGCGCTGATCGGCACGCAGAACACATCGGCCGCCTGGCTGGTGAAGGTGAAGATGCCATCACCAGCGTTGTCGATGATGCGGGCGTTGTTCGCATCGCGCAGCACATAACCACCGGTGGGTCCGCTGTTCATGCCGTCGCCGAAGCTGTCCAGCACGCGCAGGCTGTAGCAGCCACTGGGCAGGCAGCAGTTGTAGGCGAAACTGCTGTTGTTGGTCATGCCCACACCGCTGCATACGGCTGCTCCTCCACCTTGGGGAACCACCTCCCACGTGGTCTGGGCGGCGTTGTTGTCCGTGGTCAGGGTCAGCACGGTCAGGTTGTCCGGGCAGTTAGGCACGGTACCGGCGCACACGCAGTTCGCATCGATCACGTCACCCGTGGTGTTGGGGTTGTTGTCGTTACAGGCGGAACCGATCTGGCCTACGATGAGCGGGCAGTTGTCGATGCAGTCGGCCAGGCCGTCACCATCGGTATCCACATCGCTCACACCGCAGCCGCAGATGCCTGGTGCGATCTTGTTCGGATCGGTGGGGCAGCCATCGTTTGCGTTGCAGGTGCCGTCACCATCGGTGTCCTCGAACGTACCGGCGCACACGCAGCTGGGGCTCCACACGTCGTTGATGGTGCAGGCGTTGTTGTCGTTGCAGGAGGTACCGGGCTGCGCAGGACCGGCAGGATTGCCTTCGCAGTCGTTGCAGGTGCCTTCAGGCACGCTGCAGCCGCACAGACCAGGGTTGGTCTTCAGCGGGTCGAGCGGGCACAGGTCGTTGCAGTCGGCGGTGCCGTCCAGGTCCGTATCGGTCTCCAGGTTGCCGCAACCGCACTGGCCCGGGGCGACCTTGTTGGGGTCGTTGGGGCAGCCGTCGTTGCAGTTCGCCGTGCCGTCGTTGTCGGAGTCCGTATCGGCCACACCGCAACCGCAGATGCCCGGGGCGATCTTGTTGGGATCGTTGGGGCAGCCGTCGTTGGCGTCGCAGGTCAGGTCACCGTCCGCGTCCTGGAAGGTGTTGGTCACCACGCCGTTCAAGCAGGCGTCAAGTGTGCACACGTTGCCATCGTCCACGATCGCCACGGTCACCGGAGCACTGCCTTGCACCGAACAGCCCGAGCCGTTGGTCACCGTCACCGTGTAGGTGGTGGTGGTTGCAGGCGTGGCCACGGGGTTGGTGATCGTGCTGCTGCTCAAAGAGCCTGCGTTGTTCCAGCTGTAAGAGATCGGTGATGCACCGCCGGTGATCGTGACCACATAGTCCTCCACCTCACCATAGGTCAAGCCGCCGCACGCCGACATGCCATTGGTCACCCCTTGGTCCGCCTCGCGGACACGCATGCGGGTGGAGCCGTTGAAGGCGCCGACCGGAACGGTGAAGTTGATGGTCGCCACCACCGGGCCTGCGCCGAAGTTATCCACCTGGCCGAGCTTCTCACCCGGATCTTGGAACACACCGTCCTGGTTGTAGTCGATCCACACCGCAACGTCGTTGATGCTGTACGTCCCTGCCACGGCCTCCAACGCATAGGCCGTCCCAGCGGCCAGGTTGGCCGTGGTGCTGCCAGAAGCTGGATACAATGTGTAGAAGGGTGCCGCAGAGGCGCCGGTGATATTGTTCAGCGTGGTGGTCGGGATCGTCACACGTGTCAGGAAATCACCTGAACCGGTACCAGAGGTGTAGGAAGTGGTGCAATAGGTGCCTGTGGTATTGCCCGCGTTCACCTGAAGCTGTGAAGTGCCGCCCGGGCAGATCGTGCCCGGGGTCGCCGTGGTGCTGCTGATCACCGGGCTGGCGTTCACGCTCACGCTCACCGTTGCCGGTGCGCTGCTACAGCCATTGGCCGTGGCCGTGAACGAGTAGGTGCCTGCCGCCGCGGCCGTGATGGTCGGAATGCTCGGGTTCTGGCTCGTGCTGTTGAAGGTGTTCGGTCCGGTCCAGGCGAAGGTGGTGCCGATGTCCGTGGTGCCCGTCAGGTTCAGCGTCTGGCCAATGCAGCCGGGGCCGGCGGAAGCGCTGGCCGAAGGCACGGTGCTCACCGAGAACGCGAAGGGCGCCGTGGTCACCGTCGTCGGACCAGCGTTGCAGGTCACATCCACCACCATTTCGTAGGAGCCCAGGGGAACGCCGCTGGTGCTCTGGTTACCCGCGGTGCCCAGCAGGTTCGTGTACGGGCCGCCCACAGGGCCGTAGCGCCATTGCCGGGTGATGCCGAGGCCGATGGTGGCGCCTGTGAGGGTGAGCACGTTGTTCGCACCAACGCAGGAAAGGGCTGTGCCGGTGATGGTACCCGCGGTTGGAGCACCCGTGCAGGCCACGCAGGTGCCCATGCCCGTTTTGCCCTGCACCCAGTTCGATGTGGTGCCGTTCAGGGCGAAGCCACCGAGCGTGCCGGTGTTGCCGTTCGGTCCGAGGTCGATCAAGGTGGTCACGGTCGGGTTGCTGCCATCGGCAATACCCTGGTCAAAGCGGTAGTAAGCCGCCAGGCCGGCCTCGTCGCCACAGAGCTGCTGGTTCACGAAGGCCGCGATGTCACCTGGTGCGCGCGCCACGTTCCAGATGCGCACCTCGTCGATCCGGCCGGGGAAGTTCCGTGCACCCGGGGTCACTGCATAATCGCCGATGCGCGTGGTGTTTGGTGCTGAGGTCACAATGGGCAGGGTGCCTGCCACACTGGCTACCTGAACACCGTTCTTGAAGAGGCGAGCGGTGGTGCCATCATAGGTCACCGCCACGTGCTGCCACGTGTTCAGGGTGATCGTGTTGGCGGGGCTGGTCACCGTGATGAAGCCAGCGCCCGTACCCAAGGCCGATTCCAAGAGGCCCGCAGCGCCGCAACGGATCTGGTAGCCAGCGAATCCGCCTTCCTTGTTGATGATGTTGCCTTCGAACGCGTTGGCCTTGAATGAGGTCGGGAAGATCCAGGCCTCCAGCGTCAACGCTGTACCAGTGATGTTCAAGGATGCACCGGCACCGAGGTTCACACCGTCGTTCACACCATCGAAGCTCAAGGCGTTCTGGCCGAAGGTGCTGCAATCATAGGTATACGTGCCCAATACCACATCGCAGGTCGGGTCGCCGTTGCGGAGCAGGCTCACCACCACCGGCGTATTGCTGGGGAAGGGGCCGATCTGGTAAGTGCCCACGCCCACGCCCAGGTCAGCACCCGGATCGCCCGGGAAATTGCTCACCACGTCCACACCGGGACCGAAGCTCAAGCTGGTCACATTGACGTTGATGAAGAACTGGCCATTGGCGCAGTCCTGAACGGAAACCGCAGTTCCCTGAGGAGCGATGCAGTTCGGTGGAGTGAACTCATACGCACCGATGTCGTTGCCACGCGGCGCACAGGCCAGATCGATGGTGAGGTAGGCTGGTGCAGGGCTGAAGCCTGCCGCGTTCAACAACGGTGACTGCGGCGTCAGGTTGGAAGTGGCGTTGATGAACAGGGGGTCATCGTTCAGGTTGCCGCTCGCTTGCACCACGGCGGTCTGCCATGCGGCAGCTCCGTTGTAGTTCGTGGGCGTGGCACCCGCTGCTGTCGTGAAACCGCTCACCCCGGCATCGTTGGGGATGAATACGGCGTTGTTGGTGGCCACCGATCCGGTGTTCCCCATCTGCGTGGCGCTGTTGGAGTGCGCAACGCCATAGTGTCGCGCAATGCCGGCCTGTGCTCCGGTATAGTTCGCGAAGACGTTGTTACGCACCGTAAGCACAGGGCCCGTGATGGCGTTCGTCGTTTCGAAGCACACGCTGCTCAGGTTCGGGCTTGCCGATCCGTTCAGGCTGATGCTGTTGTGCCAGACCTCGTAGCTCTGGGTGTTCGTACCGGCGGTGCTCGCCAACGTGATGCCCTTGATGGCGCGAATGGCGGAAGCAGCACCCGTATAGGTCGTGGTCAGGTCGCTGATGCTGTTGTTGTTGATGCGCAGCGCATGGGTGCCGGTAGTGGTGTGCGTGGCACGGATACCCGCGACGTTCGCCGTGGACGTTGTGCTGTTCCGACGCAGCGCCGTGATGATGTTGTTGGATGCCGTGCAGGTGCCCTGGAAGGTGATGAAGTTGATCCCGTCCAACTGCCCCGTGGTGTTGGAGATGTTGGTGATCCGGTTGTTGCTGATGGTGCAGCCGCTCTGGTTCGTGGCCTGGATACCGAAGGAGGCCACGAAGGATACTCCGCCACCGATGTCCGCCGGCACCGTGGGGTCGCCGATGATGTTGTAGGTACCGCAGGCCGTGGTGGTCACCGCGTTGTTCTGGTCCACCAACGTCGTGCTGCCGCCGGAGAGGAAAATGCCGGCGTAGACGTTCCTGATCGTGAGGTTGCGGTAGGTGTTGTTGGAGTTGGCACCGCTCGCTGCCGTTGGGGTGAAGCCTGCACCGGTGGTGGTGCTGCTCTGCAGGATGCCGCGGCTGGCGGTCAGCGTGCGGTTCAGGGTGATAGCCGTGTTCTGGATCGTGTTGAACTGGGCACCATCGGTGGCGCTCAGGTTACGGACGAGGTAGCCGTACTCCACAGTGGCCACCGCCGAGGCGTTGATGTCGATGCCATCGAAGGTGATGTAGTCACCTCCGGCGATCGTGATTCCAGCATCGTTGACACCGGCGCTTCCCGTGGGGGTGATCACCGGGTTCACACCGGCACCGCTCTTCTGGAAGGTGATCGTGTTCACGGCTGTACCGGTGGCGGTAAGGGCCGGGGTGTTTTCATTGAAGGTCTGCCCGGCCGCGACGTTGAAGGTCACCGGGCCGCAGATGCCGTTCAGGTTGATGTCGTTGATCGCGGCCGTGAAGGAGGCGTAGTTGCTGCCGGCCGTGGGCAGCGTGTTATCGATCGTCTTGATCCCGCAGACCGGAACGGGGATCGCCGAGGTCAGTGAGATGTTGTCGATGACCGCAGGTGGGGTACCGCCTGAGCCATCGTTCTTCCATCCGATGATCAATCGGAACGTGGTTCCGGCCAGGGCCGGAGGAAGCACTGTTGTGGTCGTTTGAACCGACGCGTTCAAGTTGTATGAGTTGATCCATGTTGCTCCCACAAGATTCGTGGTGCTCAACCCGCTGCCGGGATAGACGATCGCGGCCACCGGTGTCACGCTTGTGGGTGCAGTGAACAACTGGATCATATCCCAGATGGATTCGCCCGTGCATGCCCAATTGAAGGTCATGGTGATAAGCGCCTCTCCAGCAGGCACGGTAATGTCCCGGTACAAGTAGTTGACCGCGATAGCCGTATTGCCGTAGGCATTGGAGGTTCCTCCGGTGTTGGATATGTAAGCGCTCTGGTTGGCGATAGGCGAGGTGGTCACCGCCGTGCCCAGAAACCAGGGGTTGTTCGCTGAGTTCGCCACGGTCCAGCCGTTGGCCGCGAACGTGGCTCCGTTCTCGAAGCCACCATCGCCGGTGGGGGAGATCAAGGTGGTCTGTGCGATGGAAGGGGCACCACCGATCGCCAATGCGGCGCCGAGCAGGGCTGCTTTCCACCACGGCGCGGTCGTCCGCGTTCGCGTGGTCGCTGTGTTCTGACAATTCATGGGAAAGGGATTTGGGTTGTGGAAGCGGGTTGATCGCTCTGTGCCGGGAGCTGTCCGGTGGGTAAGGCCAAAGGCCTGCTTCGCGCGGGTGCCATGGGTGGGAACGCCATTGATACCATACAGGGACGAGTGGTTATGCCTGGTCCTTGTTCCGTTCTTCGATGAACAGCTCCGGAGGAAGCGCGAAGCCCTTTTATTGAGCTATTGCGAGATTACATCAAGGTGAGTTTGAGCGCAAGTTTTTTAATGCTGGATGTTTACAACTTTCAGAGGCAACCTTTTGGTGCTTCGTTCGTACCGCGCGATCACTCGGGTGCCCAGGGGGCTGCATCAACGCCCCTTGCTCCACCGGTGCCCTGAGCGGTGATGCCATAACGCAAGGCGCCCCGACCTTGTGGGCCGGGGCGCTTCGCAAAGAAAGGGGTCGGATGCTCCTTACTGGACCATCAGGCGCTTCATGTAGGTCTTCTCACCCACGGTGACGTTCACCATGTACATGCCAGCGGCCATGTCGGTCAGTTCCAGCACCGTGTTCAGGGTGTTGCCCTGCACGGCGATGGTCTGTGCCATCACGCGCTTGCCGAACAGGTCGGTGATGTCCACGTTGGCGGTGGTGTAGGTGGCACCGAGGTCCTCGATGCTCAAGCGGAGGCTCTCGCCGCGGTTGGGGTTCGGCCACACGGTGAGGTCCGAACCGTCCACGGTGATCAGGTCACGATGATCGCCACCCGCGATGGCCGGGCAGGACTCCGTGGTGATCGTGCAGGCACTTCCATAGGCGCACCACGTGGCACCGTTGTCGAAGCTGGCACGCACACGCACGGTGTAGCTCAGGCCGCACAACAGGGGCTTGTTGGCCCAGTTGCTCAGCGTCAGCGTACGCGAGTTCACAGCGATCAGGCGGCTGTAGCCTGGGCGGGTGAACTCGAACTGGTACCTGTTGGCACCGTTGATCACATCCGCGTAGAGCAGTCCGCCATTGATCACCACACCCGTGGCACCGCAGGAAGCGGCCGGGTTGCTAGGCTGACCAAGGGTGGTGAGCTGGGTGGTGCCGCAGGGCGGATCCACTTTGAGGCGGCAGGCCGAGCCGAACTGTCCGAAGACACCGGCCGACTGGATGCGCACACGCACGTTGAGGAGCACGTAAGGCGGCACCGGGTTCGTGGTCAGCGAGTTCAGGCGCAGGTAGGTCGGGCGCAGGGCTTGGAGCGTTCCTGTGGGGAAGCTGCTGCCGGGGCTGGCCAGGGTCTGCGTGATGCGACGGCTGTAGCCACCGTCCGGATTGAAGATCCAGAACTGGTAACCGCTGGTGCTGCTGGTCACGCCGAGCTGTCCGCTCACAGCGAGGTTCTCCTGGGCCTGGATCACGTAGCTCGGGGCCACGCTTTCCTGGTCGCAAGTGGCCGTGGTGAGGCGGTCAGCGCTGATGGGGACGTGGAAGAAGTCCGGAGCCTGGCTGGTGAAGCCGAAGATGCCGTCACCCGCGTTGTCGATGATCCGCTTGCCATTGTTGTCACGCAGCAGGTAGCCGCCCACCGGGCCGCTCGCCATGCCATCGCCGAAGCTGTCCAGCACACGCAGGCTGTAGGAACCGTTCGGGAGGCAGCAGTTCGCCGTGATCAGGCTGTTGCTTGCCAGACCGCTGCCACTGCAGACCGCGGCACCGCCACCCTGCGGGATGATCTCCCAGCTCGTCTGTGCGCCATTGTTGTCCGTGGAGATGTCCAGGAACACCAGGTTGTCCGGGCAATTGATCACCAAGGTGCCTTCGCAAACGCAGCTCGCGCTCAGCACGTCGTTGATCGTGTTCGCGTTGAGGTCGTCGCAGGGCGTACCGATCACACCGGCCACAAGCGGGCAGCTGTCGATGCAGTCCGCCAGGCCGTCACCATCCGTATCCACATCGGCCACGCCACATCCGCAAACGCCGGGCGCAAGCTTGTTGGCGTCGAGCGGGCAACCGTCATTGCAGTCGGCCGTGCCATCGTTGTCCGTGTCCACGTCGCTCACGCCGCAACCGCAGATGCCCGGAGCCACCTTATTGGGATCGAGCGGGCACAGGTCGTTGCAATCAGCCGTACCATCCAGGTCCGTGTCCGTGTCAGCCACGCCGCAGCCGCAGATGCCTGGGGCGATCTTCAGCGGATCGGTGGGGCAGCCATCGGCGCAATCCGCCGTGCCGTCACCATCGGTATCCGTCGTTTCCACGGTCACCGTCACGGTTCCGGTCGAAGAGCATCCGATGCCATCGGACACCGTTACCGTGTAAGCCGTCGTCGCCGTCATGTTCGAAGCGGTCGGGTTCGCGATGGTCGCATCGTTCAGGAAGGTCGCAGGTGCCCAGCTATAGGTCAACGCGGCGGGTACGCCGCCGGTCACTGTGACGGTGTAATCCTCCACTTCGCCAAAGCTCAAGCTGCCACAGGCTGGCAAGGCGTTGGCTGAACCTTGATCCGCTTCACGAACGCGCATGCGCAACGCACCGTTGGTGGCCGTCGCAGGTACAGTGAAGTTGATCGTCGTGGTGGCAGGAGCTGCGCCGATGTTGTTCACCTGGCCCAGCTTTTCCGTGGCATCGGTGAAGATGCCATCGTTGTTGTAGTCGATCCACACGGCGAAGTCGTTCTGGGAGAATGTACCTGCGCTCAACGTAAGCACATAAGGTGTGCCCACAGCGAAGGTGGCAGTGGTGGAGCCCGATGCCGGGAACAGCGTGTAGTACGGTGATGCGGAAGCGCCGCTCACACTGTTCAGCGAGGTGCCGGCCACGGAGACCAACGTGCAGTAATCCCCGAACCCGGTACCGGTGGTGTAGGAGGTGCTGCAATATGTCGCTGCGGCCAGCGCAACGTTCAATTGCGAACTGCTGCCGGAGCAGACCGTGCTTGGCGTTGCCGTGGTGGAGGCGATCGCAGGCGGGGTCACCGACGTACCTACGCAAGCGCAGTTCGCATCGAGCACATCATTGATCGTGCAGGCATTGCCATCACTGCAGGCCGAGCCGATCTGGCCAGGTGTCGTGGGGCAGTTGTCATCAAGATCGCAAACGCCATCACCATCCGTATCCACGGTGGAAACGGTGACTGTGACGGATCCCGTGGACGAGCAACCGATGGCGTCGGACACGGTCACGGTGTACGGCGTGGTGGCCGTTATGTTCGAGGCGATCGGATTCGCGAAGGTCGCGTCGTTCAGGAACGTAGCAGGAGCCCAGCTGTAGGTGGGAGGCGGCACGCCACCGGTCACCGTTACGGTGTAGTCCTCCACTTCGCCGTATTCTAAGCCGCCGCAGGCCGGCAAGGTGCTGGTCGAGCCTTGATCGGCTTCACGAACGCGCATACGAAGCGCACCGTTGGTGGCTGTCGCAGGTACAGTGAAGCTGATCGTCGCGGTGGCAGGAGCTGCGCCGATGTTGTTCACCTGGCCCAGCTTTTCCGTGGCATCGGTGAAGATGCCATCGTTGTTGTAGTCGATCCACACAGCGAAGTCATTCACGGTGTACGTACCAGCGCTCAACGTAAGCACATAAGGGGTGCCCACTGCGAAGGTGGCAGTGGTGGAGCCCGATGCCGGGAACAGCGTGTAGTATGGTGATGCGGAAGCGCCGCTCACGCTGTTCAGCGTGGTGCCGGCCACGGATACCAACGTGCAGTAATCTCCGAACCCGGTACCGGAGGTGTAGGATGTGCTGCAATATGGAGCTGTGCCGGCCAGAACTACTGCCAGTTGTGAGCTGCTGCCGCTGCAGATCGTTGCAGGCGTTGCCGTGGTGGACGCGATCGCAGGCGGGGCGATGGGCGTACCCACACAAGCACAGGTCGCATCAAGCACATCGTTGATCGTGCAGGCGTTTCCGTCGCTGCAGACCGAGCCGATCTGACCGACCACCGTGGGGCAGTTGTCCAGACCATCACACACGCCATCGCCGTCGGTGTCGGTCTGTGTCTGGCTTACCGTCAGGGTGTAGGTGCCGGTGTTGCTACTGAACCCTTCCACCACGATCAGGTAGGTGGTGTTGGCGGTGACCGCATAGGTCAGCGAGGCCTTGGCGCTGGCGCAGAGCGGGCCGTTGTCATCGTTGAAGGCAAGTTCCGTGGCGCCCGTGGCGTCCATCAAGTGCAGGTAGCTGTCGGCGAGCGAACCGGCACCGCAGAGGTCCACGCTGAGCACTCCGCCGCAGGGGCCGGTGGTCAGCGTGTACCATACATCAGCGGAGGACTGTGCGTTCGTGCCAGCATAGGTGCTGGTCCAGCAGTTGGAGGCGAGGTTGTCACCGGCGATGCTGGCGGGCAGCGTACCAACAGCGAGGGCCGTACCCTGGGTGTCACCCGCAGGAGCACCCGTGATGGTGAAGCTCCAGGTGGCGCAACCAGCGGCGATACCGTAAACGTTCTGTGGGATCACGCTCCAGGTGTGCGGACCAGCGGGCAATACGCCAGCGGCGTAGGTGGTGCCTGCCTGGTTCGTAGCAACGGTGAGCCCGTCAAGGATCACGTCGTAGCCGGTGGCGTTCAGTGCTGAGGGCCAGCTCAAAGTGACACCGCCCGCGCAGCCGATACCGAGGTCAGCAGGGGAGGTCGGAGCGGCCACGCAGCTCGGAGGCCCGAGGGTGGTCACCGCAACAGGACCGGTGGATGAGCTGACGCCGTTGCCGCCGCAGCTGGCGCGGACGTATACATCGTAGGACGACAGTTGGGCGAGACCGCCAAGAACGTAAGGATTCGTTCCAGCCGCAACGATCGTTCCGGTGCCGAGCGCGAAGCCGGGGGCGCCGTACTCGATCTCCCAAGCCGTCTCCGTGCAACCCACGGCCCAGGCCAGGTTCACGCTGTTGTTGGAGGGGCCCGAAGCGACCAAGGCAGAAACAGCCGGGCACGGTGGAGGAGGCGCGATGGTGACGTTGTAGTCCTCCACTTCACCATAGGTATTGTTGGTGCAGGGGGTAACTGCCGAGCCGTTCGTGGCGTACATGGCACGCACGCGCAGACGGTGCGTACCAACGGGTGGGTTGCAGGCCAACACCACCGGGAACGTGGCGGAGGAACCCAGCACGCCGACCTGGCCGCTACCCGCGACCTGGCCAGCGGAGAATCCGATGCGTTCGGTGCTGTTGTCGAAAAGGCCATCATCATTGTAGTCGATCCAGGCGGCATAGCCTTCGCTGTACTGACCGGCGAACACCGTGCAGCTATAAGAGGTACCGGCGTTCAAGGTGGTGGTGAGCAGCGGGTCGGTCGTGTAGTTCGAGTAGCCGAGCAGACCGCTGGGGCAACCGGTGCCCGAGTTGTTGTCCAGGGTGTTCAGGATCACGCGGGCGATCACATCTCCATCCGTGCAACCGAAGGTGGTGGTGGGGATGCAGTAGCAGGCGGTCGGTGCGTTCTGTCCGACCAACACTGGCGTTGACGTGGCGGGGCTTCCGCTGCATGTAACAATGCACTGGTAGTAGGTAGCTACGCTTTGGGTCGCGGAGTAAGTGGCGTTGGTGCTCGTTCCCGTGGCGTTCGTCCAGACAAGACCGTCGGGTGAGGTCTGCCACTGGTAGGTCACGCCCGTTCCTGCGGTCGCGTTCTGCAGGCTCAGTGTGAAGCTCACACCGTTGCATGCAGAGGCCACCGTGGACAAGGTGTTCCCGGGGGTGGGGGGGGCGACACAAGGTGCCGCAGCAGGGGGGACCGTGATGGCGATCGTTCCTGGGCAGGGACTGTTCGGGGTCGGCCAAGTATCGATGACCAAGAAATAGGTGGTCCCAGCGACGAGCGTCGCATTCAGGGTTTTGGAGGTTGCCGAGCTTGTGATGTTGGCAACGCAGGCTCCACCGGATGTTGGACATCCGCTGTAGAGGAACATTCCGACCCACGATACGCCAGAATAGGCGAACGTAGCCGCTCCATTCCCCAATGAGGTGAAGGAGTAAACGGCCTCTTGCCCACCACGGTAGTTAGCACTACCGCAGGCCGCAGTATTTGCGCCTGTGATATCATTGCCTGCACCGCAGGAGATACTGAACGCTGCATAGTTCTGGTAGGTCAGAACCGTTGCACCGGCACAGGTCGTGGCCTGCACTTCCTGAGCGCCGATCCCGAACAGCGCAAGCGCCGCCGAGAGGACCGTTGCCCCGAGCCAGCGTGGTATGCGCCGCGTTCGACACGAGGAGGGAGAGTTGGTATTGATCATGTGGTTGGGTTTTGGGTTGATTCGTGAGGATCACGCTCGTTCTCCGCGAGCACAGCGGTTGGTAAGGCGGGCAGCCTGGCAGCGTTCAAAGCGCCCCGCTCCGGGCGCGCCATAGCAGCGTGCCAATGGGGTTCGGAGCTGAGCAGTGGACATTGACGATCGGGTATCTGGTGTCGATGGATCTGGCTTGGTCGGGGATGAATTGGTCGTTCACGGATCGCTAGATTAGGTGAATGCGAAGCGCAACGCAAGTTTTTTCGACGGATCGGTTGATAACTTCCTGGTCGCCGGAGTCGGGAAGGGGTGTGGCCAGCAGGTAGTTGGACCACGCACCGCTATGGACACGGCGTTGCCCCAAGGCACTCGCCTTCCGTCCTGTCTTTCTGGAAAGGAGCTCTAGTTGCTGGCCATCAGCCAGGCCCGCATGCGGGTGTGGTGGCCGTCCTCCCAGAAGTAGCAGAGGCGCTCCCGGTTGTTGTGCAGCACACCTTCCACCTCCTTCCGCTCCGTTTCCGGATAGAAGAGCTCCATGGAACCGCCCTGCACATCACAGGACGGATGCGGCACCGGCTGCCCGCTGGGCACGAAGGTGATCCGCGCGTTACGCACACGGCTGCCCTTGCTGGCCGGCACACCCTCCAAGTGCATCACACCATCCATATAGCGGAGCTTGCGCACCTTGAGCACTTCCAGGTGACCGGGTGCATGCTTGCGCAGCGCAGGCCGGGGAAGCGGTGCTGCGCTGATCACGGAGATGGTGGGGATCCTGGTGGCCATGGTCGATCGGGGGTGGCGACCAACAAGATGGGCACTGCGCCGCCAGCACAAGGAGTTCCTGCTCAGGCTTCACATAAACTTCATCTTGGGACTTGCGCTGTCGCCGCCGAAGCCTCGTTGCAGGGCATTGGCCAGATCCGTGCTGGCGGGTGGGAACGCTTGGCGCTAATCCCTGGAACGGTCCACGGTCTTCACCAGGTTGCCGCGTTCGTAGTGGAGCTCGCGGTAGATCTGGCCATCGGGGGAGTAGTCATAATGCACCCCGTGTTCCAATCCTTCCTGCCAGTGCTCCACGTATTTCTTGGTCCCGTTCTCGTAGTAGTAGACCCACTCGCCGCTCTCCACGCCGTTCTCGAAGTGGCCCACGTATTCCATCTGCCCGTTGGGGTAGTAGACCTTCTCCATCACCTTGATGGCATCGTCCCCTTTCCCCTTCATGTAGATGACCACTTCGGGTTTGCCGTTGCCATGGCTGGAGGCCACGTAGCGATGTGTGGAGCACGAAGCCAGCAAGAGCATACCGGCTGCCAGGGGGAGGAGGCGCATCATCACCGTGCGAAATTAGACCAGCGGGGTTGAGCAGGCAAGCTCAGAAGGTGGCGACCAGTTTCAGGTTGAGCCTTCGGGGGGTCAGGAAGTCGGGGATCGCATAGCTCCGGCCGTCCACGTCCTCGATCCACGTGTAGTCCACGGTGTTGTTGATGTTCAAGAGGTTGAAGACCTCCAGGGTGAGGTACATGGACTTGATGTGGCGCAGGAAGTTGGTCTGTTCCTGTCCCTTGGCGCCCAGGAACTGTTTGCTGAACCCGATGTCCACCCGGCGGTACAGGCTGGTGCGCAGGGTATCGGCGTAGCGCGTTTCGCTGGGCGGACCGAAGGGAAGGCCGGTGCCGAACACCAGGTTCATGTGCACCTTGAAGGTGGGCCAGCGGGGCATCTCGTCCTGGAAGTAGAGGTTCACGCTCACCCGCTGATCGGTGGGGCGGGGGATGTATCCGGGCAGCTTCAGGATGCTGTCCACCGGCACCTGGTCGAAGGTGTAGCCCGGAACGATGGTGTCGCCGGCCGCGTTCAGGCGGATGTAGTAGAAGTCGTCGTTCAGGTCCTCCTGCGTGCTCATCACGCTCACCCCCACCCACGATTCGATGCCGGGGATCAGTTCCCCGTTCAGCTTGGTGTCCACGCCGAAGGCATAGCCGCTGGAGTTGTTGCGGGCGTAGTAGCGGATCCGCACGTTGTCCACTTCATAGGGCACCAGGTCGCTAAGGAACTTGTAGTAGGCCTCCGTGGTCCACTTGAACGGCCGCCCCCACAGGTCCAGCATGCGGTCCGTGCCCAGGATCAGGTGGATGCTGCGTTGCGCGCGCAAGGTGGGGTTCAGCACGCCATCGAAGTCGCGCAGTTCGCGGTAGAACGGGGCTTGGTCATATACGCCGGTGGCGAACCAATAGGTGTGGTCGCGGTCCTCGAGCGTGCCGTCCTTCTTCACCCGGCTGCCGCCCGGTCGGTAGATGAGGCGTGCCCGGGGGCTTACGATGGTCTGTCCGTTGTAGGTCCAGTATTGCGCCCGTACACCCGCCGTAAGGCCCAATGTGCGGCCATTGCGCTGCAGCGTGTCGAGTTTCCAGTCCCATGCGTTCTGCA
>JBIIYP010000029.1:0-48709 GCA_044346705.1 Flavobacteriales bacterium | reverse complement strand
GGTCGAAGTCTGGGAGGGGTTGGCCAGAACGGTACAATCGCGCTTTTTCGAAAGCGAATACATCGAGCGCTTCGCGAAGCGGTAGAACGGATACCCCTAAGAGGAACTCTTCCAAATGGGCTTTATTCGCCAAGGGCCTATCGCTCTTCGCCACTCCATACTTCAGTTCAGCCAAGGTTACTTCGGAAATGAACAGGTCCTGGATCCGTTCCCGACGAGTTCGTTCGGTCAGTTCAACCCTGCCCCTCATCAGGAAGATGCAGATGTTGGTATCAAGCAGGTAAGGCAAGCCGGTCGAGTTCAGTCCAGCGGTTCACGCTCAGGGTTCTCGGTGCGTGCATTGCGGATGGAAGCCGCGAGTTCCTCGTCCGTCCCATCGCCTTCCCAAGTGCCGAAGGAGGCCCAGAAACGCTCGGTACGCTCCTTGACCACATTGTCTTCTGGTTCCTGAGGGCTTTTGTATTCCATACTACGCGTAAGAATGTCCACGATCGCCTTCTTCGTAGCCGTGCTCAAACCAAGCAGCCGCTCCACGTAGGCGTTCACCCAGGGTTCTTTGAAGCTGAGGGACTTCATCACCCCAAAGTTAAGCGATCAGCGAAGGTCTGTTCAAGCCAACAGTCCCCGCCGCCACACATCCTCGAACTTCTCCTGCAGCACCGCGATCAACTCCGGCTGCATTGGGAAGCCACCTCGGAACTACCCTTCGGGCTACGCCGGGGTCTTGGCGTACTCATGCGGCGTTGCTCGATCCTTGCATAGCTCCGGCTATGCGCGGATCTCGCGCCTTGCCTGAGCACGCAATCCCTCCGGCTCGCTTCCAAAAGCAGTTCCGAGGTGGCTTCTTGTCGTAGATGTCCTCGATGTACAGGCACACGATCGGCTTCTTCTCGTACCACTGCGGAAAACGCTCACGGATCTTGTTCCGGTGCTGCTTCTCCATCACCACGATGGCATCGGCCCATTCCAGGTGCCATTCCTCCAGCACCACGTTCGCCGTGCGGTCGGTCCCCGCAGAATCGACCTCGAAGCGCTCGTCGTTCTCGTAAAGCTTGTGCGCTGTGGCCGAGCGCATGCGGTTGACGGTGCAGACGAAGAGGATCCGACGTTTCCTCGCGTGGTCAACCATCGATAGCTCGCTTATGCCCGCAGGCTGCGCAAAACCTTGCCTGAGGAGTTCTGTATGGCTTTCCGCAGGCTTCACAAGGTGGTCCATACATCGAGATCCGATGGTGCATGATCGCATTAGGTTCGGTTTCGTCGAAACCGGTGATCCCATTGTAGTGATCAAGCAACGCTTTGAACTGTTCTTGCCGCGAACCGCCCTTTCGAGCGGTTCTCATTCCAAGGCTGTAGAGTTCCGGAACCGTCGCGAATTCTGACTCGTCAAGCATCGGCACCTCCATTCGGCAACGCCAACACCAGAGCATTTGCATTGGACCGATTTCTAAGCGGTCAATTCACTCACCACCTCCACCGGATCCCTCACCCCCTCCACGAATCCCAGCACTTTCAGCATCACCCGGTCCAACAGGGTGTCCGGGCAGCTCGCGCCGCTAGTGAGGATGATCGTCAACGGGCGCTTCGCAGGGATCCAATTGTTCGTGGTCTCCAGCTTGTGCGCCGGGTAGTTGAAATGCTGGATCGCTTCCGCGGAAAGGATCTCGCGCTCGTCCTGAATGAAGTAGGTGGGGAACTTGTGCTCCAGCAGTTCCACCAAATGGCTGGTATTGCTGCTGTTGTAGCCGCCCACCACCAGGGCCAGGTCGGCCTCCACCTTCAGCAGTTCGGTGGTGGCGTCCTGGTTGTCGTTGGTGGCGTAGCAGAGCGTGTCGCGCGTGTCGGCGAAGTGGGCCTTGAGCTCGGCCTCGCCATGCTTCTGCAGCATCACGTTCTTCAGGTGGTCGGCAATGGCCTGCGTTTCGGTGGCGAGCATGGTGGTCTGGTTCACCACGCCGATGCGGGCAAGGTCCTTGGCGGGATCGAAACCCGGCGTGCAGCGCGTGCCGAAGAGCTCGTGAAAGCATTCAAGCGGCCGTTCGCCCAGGATGATGCGGCCCAGCTCCTGCGTCTCGGCCATGTCCTTCACGATCACGGCGGGGGCACCGGCCGCCGTGCGGCTGAAGGTGGCGCGGGTCTCTTCGTGCGCGGCCTTGCCGTGGATCACCACGGTGTGGTCCTTCGCCCCGAGCTGGACACTGCGGTTCCACACCTTCTCCACGAAGGGGCAGGTGGTGTTGTACTTCAGCGGGTCGATGCCCTTGGCCTTCAGCAGTGCCTCGGTCTCCAACGTGGTGCCGAAGGCGGGGATGATGACAATGTCTTCCGCGGTGAGCTCGCTCCAGTCCATGAGCATCTGCCCGTGCGTGTCCTGAACGAAGCGCATGCCCCGGCTGGCGAGGTCGTCGTTCACGGCCGGGTTGTGGATCATCTGGCTCAGCAGAAAGATCCGCTTGCCGGGGTTCTCCTCCAAGGCCTTGTAGCTGATCTCGATGGCGTTCTCCACGCCGTAGCAGAAGCCGAAGTGCCGGGCGAACACGAAGCGCACCGGGCCCAGGTCGAGCAGGGTGGGGCTGAGGTCCTTCTTCTTCGGGTCCTGGGCCTTGCGGAAGGCCTTGAGGCGCCCGATCAGCTCGCTGCGGTAGTGGGTGGGAATGGTGAAGGAGCGCACGAGGAATGTGGAAATGAACGAATGTGCAACTGGGGGAATGGCCGATTGTGCAAATGACTGAGGATCAGCGATAGGCAGCGGGGTGGAACATCAAAAGTAGGGGCGGGGTTCGCCAAGGTCAGTTGCTCGCTCGCAGAGCCACATTTCCCAATTCCCTCATTTGTACATTCAACCAATTGAAGATCAGCTTCTTTTCCTACTTTTGCGGTCCTTTTTCGGATCCGCTTTGCGGCGGACCAAGAAAGGAAGCTCACGCAGAGGCACCGTGGGCCGACCAACCCCTCCCGGTCAGTGCCCCCTCGGTCCGGGATACAAGTAAGTCAATACGCATCATGTCAGTAGAATCGAACAAGGTCGTTTTCGCAGAGCCACCCGCCGACTTCGATTGGGCCGGTCTGGAGGACGACAAGAAGACCATCCCCACGCACGAGCGTGAGGCGATGGAGAAGGCCTACGAGGACACCCTGAGCAGCATCTCCGAGAAGGAAGTGCTGATGGGCACCGTGGTGGGCATGAACAAGAAGGAGGTCGTCATCAACATCGGCTACAAGTCCGAAGGTGTGGTGCCCCTGAGCGAGTTCCGCTACAAGCCTGATCTCGCCATCGGCGACCAGGTGGAGGTGTACATCGAGAAGCAGGAGGACAAGGCCGGCCAGATGATCATCTCCCACAAGACGGCGCGTGTGCACAATGCCTGGGGCAAGGTGAACCACGCCATGGAGACCAACGAGATCATCACGGGTTACGTGAAGTGCCGCACCAAGGGCGGCCTCATCGTGGACGTGTTCGGCATCGAGGCCTTCCTGCCCGGCAGCCAGATCGACGTGAAGCCCATCCGTGACTACGACCAGTTCGTGGGCAAGAACATGGAGTTCAAGGTCGTGAAGATCAACCAGGAGTTCAAGAACGTCGTGGTGTCGCACAAGGCACTGATCGAAGCCGAACTGGAAGCCCAGAAGAAGCAGATCATCAGCGGCCTGGAGAAGGGTCAGGTGCTCGAGGGCACCGTGAAGAACATCACCAGCTACGGCGTGTTCGTGGACCTGGGCGGTGTCGACGGCCTCATCCACATCACCGACCTCAGCTGGGGCCGTGTGAGCCACCCCGAAGAGGTGGTGCAGCTCGACGCCAAGATCAACGTCGTGATCCTGGATTTCGACGACGAGAAGAAGCGCATCGCCCTTGGCCTGAAGCAGCTGAGCGCCCATCCGTGGGACGCCCTGAGCGCCGAGATGAACGTGGGCGACAAGGTGAAAGGCAAAGTGATGGTGATCACCGACTACGGCGCGTTCGTGGAGGTGGCCGCCGGTGTGGAAGGCTTGCTGCACGTGAGCGAGATGAGCTGGAGCCAGCACCTGCGCAGCCCGAAGGAATTCCTGAAGGAAGGCCAGGAGGTGGAGTGCCAGATCCTGAACATCGACCGCGAAGAGCGCAAGATGAGCCTCGGCATGAAGCAGCTCGCCGCCGACCCCTGGGCCGACATCGAGTTCAAATACCCCGTGGGCAGCCGCCACAACGCCAAGGTCCGCAACTTCACCCACTTCGGCATCTTCGCCGAGCTGGAGGAGGGCGTGGATGGCCTCATCCACATCAGCGACCTGAGCTGGACCAAGCGCATCAAGCACCCGAGCGATTTCTGCAAGATCGGCGACGAGGTGGAGGTGCAGGTCCTCGAAGTGGACAAGGAGAACCGCCGCCTGAGCCTCGGCCACAAGCAGGTGGAAGAGAACCCTTGGGATGTGTTCGCCGGCACCTTCACGGTGGGCAGCGTGCACGAAGGCACCCTGGTGAGCCGCAACGGCAACAACTTCATGGTCTCCCTGCCTTACGGCGTGGAAGGTTCCGTGGCGTTGAAGCACCTCAAGAAGGAGGACGGTTCCAAGGCCAACCTGGAGGACAAGCTCCCGTTCAAGGTGCTCGAGTTCAATGGTGAGGCCCGCCGCATTGTGCTGAGCCACACCCGCACCTTCGAAGAGGGCGACGACAGCGCCGAGGTGGCCACCTCCGCTCCCAAGCGCGCTGCGCGCAAGGCCGAAGAGGGTGCTCCCGGACAGAGCCCGAGCGTGAAGAGCGTCAACGAGAAGGTGGAGAAGTCCACCCTTGGCGACCTCAGCGTGCTCAGCGACCTGAAGAGCGCCATGGAGAAGGGCGAGCGTACCGGCAAGCCCAAGAAGCGCAACGACGAAGAGGAGGAGGGCGCCGAATAAGCGCTGTCCATCCGATCCTGTAGGGAAGCCCCGCCACACCGGCGGGGCTTCCGCGTTCCCGAAGGCAGCTATCTTCGCCCCTGTCATGCGGCCGGTCACCCTTCTCGGACCCCAAGCCTTCGGGCTTACGATCGACCGCCTGTGCTACCAGTTGATCGAGGACCACGGCGACCTGCGCAACATCGCGTTGATCGGCCTGCAGCCGCGGGGGGTGCTCCTGGCACGTCGCCTGCGCACCGAGCTCCAGCGCATACTGAAAGGCGAGCACCTGGCCTACGGCGAACTGGACATCACCTTTCACCGCGACGACTTTCGCCACCGCGCTGTCACCGCTGCGCCCAGCGTCACGGACATCACGCTCAGCCTCGATGGCCGCCGGGTGGTGTTGGTGGACGATGTGCTTTTCACGGGCCGCAGCATCCGCGCGGGGCTCGATGCCATGCTCTCCTTCGGCCGCCCATCCGGTGTGCAATTGCTGGTGCTGGTGGACCGCCGCTTCAGCCGTGAACTCCCCATCCAGCCGGATTACGTGGGCAAGTGGGTGGACAGCTTCGCCGGGCAGCGTGTGGCCGTGGAGTGGAAGGAGACCGATGGCCAGGACCGCATCCTCTTGACCCCCGCGCACGGATGAGCAGCACGAAGCACACCGGCACCACCAGCGACCAACTGAGCACCGATCACCTGCTCGGCATCCAGGACCTGAGCGCGGCGGACATCGAGCTGGTGTTCCGTACGGCCGATGGGTTCAAGGAGGTGCTGAACCGGCCGATCAAGAAGGTGCCCTCGTTGCGCGACATCACCATCGCCAACCTCTTCTTCGAGAACAGCACCCGCACCCGCATCAGCTTCGAACTGGCCGAGAAACGGCTCAGCGCGGACACCATCAACTTCAGCAGCAGCAGCAGCAGCACCAAGAAGGGCGAGACCCTGGTGGATACGGTGAACAACATCCTGGCCATGAAGGTGGACATGGTGGTGATGCGCCACCCGGACCCTGGTGCAGCGGTCTTTCTCAGCCGCCACATCGATGCCCGTATCGTGAACGCCGGCGACGGCACCCACGAACACCCCACACAGGCCCTGCTCGATGCCTACAGCATAAGGGAGAAGCTCGGGCGCGTGAAGGGGGTGAAGGTGCTGATCGTGGGGGATATCCTGCACAGCCGGGTGGCCCTCAGCAACATCTTCTGCCTGAGGAAACTGGGTGCCGAGGTGATGCTTTGCGGTCCCACCACCCTGATGCCCCGCCATGTGGCCAGCCTGGGGGTGAAGGTGGAGCACGACCTGGACAAGGCCCTGCAGTGGTGCGACGTGGCCAACATGCTCCGGATCCAGTTGGAACGGCAGGGCAGCGATGGCATCGCCAACTTCCCCAGTCTGCGCGAGTACACCATGCTCTTCGGGCTGGACCTGGAGCGCTATAGGCGGATAGGCAAGGACATCGTCATCATGCACCCAGGACCTATCAACAGGGGGGTGGAGATAACTTCCGAGGTGGCGGACCATGCCAACAGCATCATTCTGGACCAGGTGCAGAACGGCGTGGCCGTAAGGATGGCGGTGCTTTACCTGCTCGCCATGCGCATCCCCCGGATGCAACCCACCTGAAGCGGGGCACTTGGCCGGTCTACGGCAGGCTTGACTATATTTGACCTGCAAGCAATCATCCGAAAAGACGTTGTCCATGAACTTCACCATAGAGGACAAAGGCAAGTACACACTGGTCAAGAGCAACGTAGACAAGCTCGATTCCACCTGTGCGCCTGAGCTCAAGAGCGAACTGGTCTACTTGAACAAGACCAATGTGCGCAATGTGATCATCGATCTCGGTGTCACGCGGTATTGCGACAGTTCGGGCCTCAGTGCCTTGCTCGTTGCGAACCGGTTGTGCAAGAGCGTGAACGGCACGTTGGTGGTTTGCGCGCTCCAGGAACCCGTGCAAAAGCTGGTGCAGATCAGCCAGTTGGAGAGCGTGCTGTCCATCACCCCCACGCTCAGCGAAGCGGTGGACCTGCTCTTCATGGAGGAGATCGAGAAGGATGTGAAAAAAGACCAATGAGCATGACCAGAACATTCCTCTTCGCGATCGCTGTGCTCATCGGAACGGTGCGGGCCGGTGCCCAGTGCACACCTGATCCACTCTACGCGGACAGTGTGTTCGGCGTTTGGCCGGATACCACCGCGGATTTCGCTTCCGGTGTGGAGACCCTGTTCTATTCCGATACGCTCGTTCTCCTCGTGCCGGTGGATGCGGGTGACATTGACCCGAACTATGCCGGTTTCATCATCGACTCCGTTCAATTCGTCGGTATCGACAACCTTCCTCCGGGTCTGGCGATCGCCTGCAACAGCCAGACCAACGGCCCGTGCACCTACCTGGCGGGAGTGTTGGGCTGTGGTCTCATTGAGGGCACGCCGACCACCGCCGGTACCTACGACATGGTGCTGAACGTGCTGGCCTATGCCACGGTGTTCGGCACACCGATCCCTGTGCCACAGAGCTTCGCGGGTTACACCATCGTGATCGCGCCAGCGAGCACCCTTGGGATCACTGAAGGGAATGTGGGTCTGGGGCAGGTGCAGAACGTTCCGAATCCGTTCAACCAACGCACCACCATTGAGTTCACCCTGATCCGTGCAGCGAACACCACGGTGAAGGTCTACAACCTGCTCGGCGAGGAGGTGTGGCGCGAGGATGTGTCGGGTAAACCGGGCATGAACCGTGTCGGCTTCGAGCCGACGGATCTGCAGGACGGGATCTACCTGTACAAGGTGCAGTCGGGTTCCTCGGCCTTCACGGGACGCATGGTGCTCCGTCGCTGACCGCCTTGAACGTCGTACTTTCGGAAGGTCCCGCCCAAGCGGGACCTTTCTCTTTTGCGCTTCGAGGTCACCACATTGGGCACGGGCGCCGCATTGCCGGCACGTGGACGCTTTCCTACGGCACAGCTGCTCAACGTTCGCGAGGAGCTCTACCTCATTGATTGTGGGGAAGGCACGCAGGAACGACTGCGTGTCGCAGGTGTGAACTTCAACCGCATCGGTCACATCTTCATCAGCCACCTACATGGCGATCACTACCTCGGCCTGATGGGGTTGATCAGCAGCATGCACCTGCAGGGGCGTCTTCGTGAACTGCACATCCACGGACCGGCCGACCTGAAGGAGGTGATACACCTCCAATTGCGTGTATCACGCACCTACCTCCGGTATCCGCTGGTCATGCATGCGGTGGAACCCGTGAGCGGCGCCGAAGTGTTGAAGGATGATCGGGTGCTGGTGACAGCGCTCGAACTGAAGCACCGCCTGCCCTGCACGGGTCTGGTGTTCCGGGAGCATCCGCTCCCACGGGCGTTGCGCACGGATGCGCTGCAGCAGATCCCCCACTACCGGCGGAATGCGGTGAAGGCGGGCGAGGACCTCCTTCTGGAGGACGGCCGGATCATCCCCAACGGGGAACTTACCCTGCCGCCACCGCCGCAGCGCAGCTACGCGTTCTGTTCCGATACGGCGTACACCCCGGAGCTGGTTCCCTTCCTTCGTGGCGTGGACCTGCTCTATCACGAGGCCACGTTCACCGAGGCGATGGCGGCGCGTGCGAAGGAGACCTTCCACAGCACCGCCAGGCAGGCCGCCACCATTGCGCGTGACGCTGATGTGGGGTCCCTGCTGCTGGGGCACTTCAGCTCACGCTATAAGAGCGCGGACATCCTGCTCAAGGAAGCGCTGGAGGTGTTCCTCCGCACGCGCCTGAGCAGCGAGGGCGCCACCTTTGCGGTCGATCTCCGGAAGTGAGGACCGGCTGAACGATCCACGGTGGAGATCTTGACGTTCCCGTGATGGAAGCGGCGGTTACCTTAGCACCCCGTTTAGACCCATTCTAAACAACGATGATCGTTAGGACCCTGCTTGCGGACCACAGTGAACTCGCCTTGATCGGCCTGCGCACCGTGTTCGCGGACGTGCCCAGGATCGAAGTAGTGGGAGAGGCGCACGATGCGATCGAACTGCAGGCCCAGATCGTGCGCACGAAGCCCGATGTGGTGTTGATCGACCACATGGCCGAGGGCTTCGGTGCCAACGCCATCCGCGATGGGGTGCGCCGGAGCAAGCGGACACGCTTCGTGGCCATCACGCCGGACCCCTCTCCGATGGCCTTGCGCAGTGCCTTGCGCGGTGGTGTTACCAGCTACATCAAGAAGGATTGCGGGATCGATGAGATCATCGATGCGGTGCTCCAGACCGCGGACGGACAGAAGTTCTTCTGTGGGAAGATCGTGGAGGCCATGCAGCGGGCCTCCATCGATATGACGAAGCTGATCAAGGAGCCGCTTTCCTGCGAGCCCATTACGCTGAGCGATCGGGAGTACGAAGTGATCGCGCTGATCGCCGAGGGCCTGAGCTATACTCGGATCGCCGACCAGCTTCACCTGAGCGCGCACACGGTCAACACCCACCGCCGCAACATCATGCATAAGCTCGGGGTCAACAACTCCGCTGCCGTGGTGATGTACGCGCTGAAGAACGGGTTGGTGAGCCCCAACAAGTTCCTGTTCAACGGCTGATCGGCCGTTGCCGGGTATCTTGGCGGCATGTCCCTGTTGATCGCCGATATCGGCGCCACCTCATCACGATGGACCTTGCTGGGCAAGGACGGAGCCGTGCTTGCGTCGAACGCATCAGGTCCCCGCATCCCTGGATTCAACGCCGCTGCCGGAAGTGCGGATCCCCTCTTGAACGGACTGCGTGGATGGGCGGATGCACGGCCTGAACTGCGCGCGGTGGAGCGCATTGCGGTCTATGGGGCCGGTTGTGGCGTTCCGGAACGCCAGGAGCGCCTTCGTGCGGCGCTGAAGGGGCTTTGGAGCCAAGCCGAGATCCGTGTGGACTCCGATCTGCTCGGCGCTGCCCGGGCGGCTTACGGAGGCGGCAAGGGCATCATCCTGATCCTGGGCACTGGGATGAACGCCGGCCGGTTCGAGGATGACCGGCTTAGCGCCACCATGCCTTCGCTCGGCTACATCATCGGTGACGAGGGCAGCGGTGCCGACATCGGAAAGCAGCTCTATCGAGACGTCTTCCAAGGACGCATGCCCGCGGATCTAGCAGTGGCCTTGTTCGGTCCCGACGGTCCGGACCTTCAGGAGGTCGTCGCGCAGGTCTACCGTGGCGAGTCCCCTGCACGGTTCCTTGCAGCGCAGGCCGTGAAGCTGGTGCCTCACCTGGAGGATCCCTATGTGCACGGCGTGATCACCACCCGGTTCCGCAAGCTGTGCACCTTGCTGGCGGGCTTTTTCCCTGAGGATGAACGGGCGCAGTTGGCCGCCGTGGGGTCCATCGCCCATGGCTTTCGGGACCTCCTCGGCCCCTGCCTTGCGGAGCAGGGAATGGCGCTCAACGCGGCCCTTGCCGACCCGATGGAGGGGCTGATCCGCTACCATCGGGAGCGATCGTGGTGAGCAGCGGTCCGCTTCCGATCACCAGTTCCCGAAGGCGTTCGAAGGCCGCCCTGTTCTCCGCTGAGCCGATCGCGTGCAATACCTGTTCCTTCTCCACGGCGGTCAGGTGCCAGCTCAACGATATCTCGTCGAGCTCATCGTGCCGCAACTGCAGGTCCACCATGTCAATGGGGAAGTCGGCCCAGGCGTCGGCCTGTTTCAACATAAGGTCGTAATCCTGGTCCTGCACCTTCACGAAGTTGTCGTACACACTGCTCACAGGATCCAGCAGTCTGGCGATCAGGGAGCCCGTCACAGGCTTCACCTCAAGGTCCTTCTGCTTGTCGCGCAGTTGGAGGATCACCACGCCGCTGGTGTTCGTGCGGATCCACTCCCGCATGGACTGGATGTACTGCAGGGTGGTGCGGTAGCCGTAGTTGTCCCTTACGCCGGCATCCATCACCCGCATGGCGGGGTTGCTGGGCAGGGTGACCACGGGTGTGATGTACGGGAAGGACGCTCCCATGCGCAGGGCGGAGAGCATCGTGAGCCGGCCCGCCTCCTGGTCCGCGAACAGGCGACGGAACTCGATGGCTTCCGGCTCCGGCACGTTGTTCACCGGTGGAAGCGGTTCCACACAGGTCAGGAAGGAGAGGGGCTGCGCGCCGATCAACAGGCGCCGGCCGTCGTTCACACTGGTGGGGCTCAATACCAGGACAGGGACCTCCGCGCGCCGTTCCGCCTCCGCCAGATCATCGAGGCGCATCGAGAACATGGAGCGTGTCATCTCGTTCATGCGGCGCTCGAAGACATGGCCGCGGTCCCAGGTGTAGGAGAACCGCCCATCGCTCACCCTTCGATAGCGGATGAACATGTCGTTGGTGACGAAGCTGAAGGTGAGCGGGTTCAGCATGTCCGAGCTCATGTCGTCCAGGTAGCAGGAACGCTGTAGGCCGATGGTGTCGCTGGTGAGGCTGGCCTCGAACAACCGGCGGTAATAGGCCGCACCGATGACACCGCCAGAGCTGCCAGTGAGCAGGGTGGTCCGCTGCATCAGGGTGCCGTTCAACAAGCTGTCGGCGTGTTGCAGGCAGCGGAAGGCCCAGAGCATGGCGCGCAAGCCGCCGCCGCTGGTGTTCACGATGATGAGCTTCGGGCGCTGGCCGGCCTGGGGAAGTTCCGCGTTCCGCAGTTTCCAACGGTCGAGGATCCCGGCCATGGCATCGGCATCTTTGCGCGCCGTAGCGGTGTCCGCGGCGAAAGCGGCGATGGTCGAACGATCATACCGCGCGGGAGGCGACAGGTAGTCGAGCCCGGAGGCTTGGTTGTCCGCGAGGAACCGATCGGTGCGGTGGCTCACCAGGTTCAGCAGCAAGATCAGGGCGATGAGCACCGTGCTCGTCCAGCCCTTGAGCCAGCTGTTGAAGGCGCTGAGCAGCATCAGCAGCATGGTGAAGAGCAGGAACACGCTGGACCCGGCCGGTATTTCGAACGCCTGCAGGCTGCTGAAGGCGCCCAGCGCCACAAAGGAGAGCACCATCACCACTTCGAAGATGGAGCCGTTGATGTGGTTCTGCCAGAGCACGCTGCGCAGGAGTTCCTTGTCGTAGTGCGAACTGCTGCGGGTCAGGGCCACCTTGAACGGATGGGACAGGTAGGTCTCGACCTTCCATTTGCGGGTGCGCTGTTCCATCTGGAACCAACGGGTGGCCTTGCGTTTTTCCTGGCGGGTGCGAGGCAGCGGGGGACCCACTGGCGCAATGATATCCGCCATGGGTTCTGGTGCGCGATGCTCTTCCGCATCCTTCCCGAGCATTTTGTGGATGTCGGTGTTCGTTCGCGTGAAGTAGGCCAGTGCGATGAGCAGGAACAGGCCGATCCCCAGCAGGAAACCGAACAGGTTGAGGAGGATCTCCCCACCGTCGAGCAATTCCTTCTGCAGCTGCACCCGTGCCGAAGAGAACAGATAGGTGAGCACGAAGAGCACCGGGATCAGTGCATTGTTGATGTTGAACTTCAGGAAGGGCCGGCTCAGTGTGGTGAGGAAGGGGAACCGGTAGGCGTGCATGGTGTAGCTGTACAGGTTGTAGGCGGTGATGAAGCCGCCCAACCCGAAGCCCAGGACGAAGTAGGACCAGAACCCGACCCTGCCGAAATACTCCGGGTACAGGAAGAGGTAGGGGATCCCGTACTTGTTGCCGATGGATTGCGTGATGTAGCCGAAGAGGATCAGCCACACCAGCAGGAGCATGTGGTTCTTCTTCAGGTGAAGGAACAGCAGCTGGATCGGGAAGAAATACAGGACCCTGCGGACCCAGCGGCGGAATGTGGTGGGGTGCAACATCGCGTACACGTCAAGTATACGCGCGAAGCGGCCGCTGTGTTGTGACGAAGCTCCGGATCCTCAAACCTTGGCCATCACCGTGGCCATCACTTCCGCCTCCAGGGCCTCCGCTTGGGCCTTCAGCGCTTCGGCCTTTGCAAGCACCTCCTGTTTCCACCCCTCGTCATCCAGCCCGGCGCAATTGATCCGCACGTTGAGGTAGGCACCGAGCGCCCCGGTGCGTGCGCACATGGCGCCCACACCGGCATCGCTCACGCTGGCCTTCAGGCCCTGTTCGGCCATGGCCTTCATCACCGCCATGCTTTCCACGCAAACCTCCAGCGTGCGCAGCGGCACCATGATCGCGCCTTTGGTGGCTTCACGCATGGCGTCCTTCCGGGCGGTGACCTGTTCGGGGTTCTCCTTGGGCAACTGCATGGCCGCCAGGATCCGGTCGAAGGAGCGGGTGTCCTCGTCCACCAGATGGATGAGCTCCCGGCGATGGCCTTCACCCTTGACTGCCCATGCGCTGAACTCCGCCCAGCGCTCGTCCCAGCCCCGTTTGTGGGCACTGAGGTTGGCCACCATGGCGCCGAGCGCTGCACCCATGGCGCCGCAGTAGGCGGCCACGGAACCACCACCAGGGGCGGGGCTCTCACTGGCCGTTTCCTCGGCGAAGCGCTTCAGGTCCATGCGCACCAGGCGTTCGTCCTTGGTGTCGGCCAGGAGCAGCTCGATCACACGCTTCTCCGGATCGAAGGGAGCGAGCTCATCCAGCCCCATGGACTTGATGGCGATCTTGAGCTTCTCGCGCTCACTGATGCCCAGACTGCGTTCCTGGCGAGCAAGGAAGAAATCCGCCGCATCGAGCAGGGCTTTCTTCGGCACCAGGCCCACCAGTTCGCTACCGGTCACCCGGATCCCGCGTTCCGCCGCGCTCTTGCAGGCTTCATCGAACGCGATGTGCATCGGGGTCACATCGATGTCGGTGAGGTTGAGGCTGAGCTGTGCGATCCCGTACTCCTCGATGAACCAGCCGATGCCCTTCACCGCCTTCAGCTTTCCGGGGATCTTGGTGGGCTCCCCGTTCGCGTCGAGGATGGGCTTGCCGGTGAGCGGGTCGCCGTCGCGCAGCACACGGCCCGCTTCGCGGATGTCGAACGCGATGGCGTTCGCGCGGCGGGTGCTGGTGGTGTTGAGGTTCACGTTGTAGGCCACCAGCAGCTTGCGGGCACCTACGGCGATGGCACCACTGCGGGCCACACCGGGGTCGAACGCGGCCGGACCGAAGTCCGGTGTCCACGCGGGGTCCGACAGTTTCTTCTTCAGGCCCTCGTACTCACCGGCGCGGTTGTTGGCGAGGTTGCGGCGCTTCTCCTCCATGGCCGCCGATTCGTAGAGATACACGGGGATGGCAAGCTCCCGCCCGATCCGCTCGCCCAGCGATCTTGCATAGGGCACCAGCTCCTCCATGGTGATGCCGCTGATGGGCACCAACGGGCAGACATCCGTGGCGCCGAAGCGGGGGTGCTCGCCGCTGTGGCCGCGCATGTCGATCAGTTCCTGCGCCTTTCGGACCAGTTGGAACGCAGCCTCGCACACCTGGTCGGGTCCGCCCACGAAGGTGATCACGGTGCGGTTCGTCGCCTTGCCGGGATCCACATCCAGCACGCGCACACCGTCCACCGCAGCGGCAGCGGACACAATGGCGTCGATCTTGGCGCGGTCGCGACCTTCACTGATGTTCGGGACACATTCGATGATCCGTTTCATGACGTCTTGGATGGGGCCGCAAAGCTAACGGAGCCATCCGAGCGCATGCGCCACCCTCCGCGGACCTAACTTTCCCGCAGCATGGTCCTCCGCCCGCTCCTGGCAGTCTGCATCGCACTTTCCGGTCCGCACCTCCACGCCCAGGTGGACGCTGTGGCAGCGGATCCCGCGGTGGACCGGCATCGCTGGTCGGTCGGGGTGGAACTGCTGCGACCCGCCTACGACCTGCTCACCAATACCCCGGAGGAACGGTACATGCGGTTGGAAGGTGTGCTCCAGTATTGGTTACGGCCCGATATCGCCTTGCGCGCTTCCTATGCGGTCTCCGAAGAGCACGTGGAAGGCCCGGACCCGCTGTACCTAACGGATAGCGCCGTGGTGAGCCGGTACACGATCTCGAATACCCGTTCAGGACGCTTCTCCGCCGGTATCGTGATCCAGAAGCGACAGGAGATCTTCGTGGAGCGTGGCAAGTGGGTGGCTCCACTGCTTGGGGTGATGCTACTGGTTGGGACCGAGGACAGGAGCATCACGCACGAGGATCAAGCCTTTCTGTTGGACTCCACAGGCGTTCCCGGCGAACCCATTCCCGGGAGCGAGGTGATGCGTTCTCAGGCCGACCGGATGCTGTACGCGGGGCTGGAGATCTCGCCGGGGCTCAGCTTCCTCGCGGGGCAGCATTGGGAACTGGAGTTGCGGCTGCCCTTGGAAGTGACCTATTGGTCAACGCTCGAAACCGGATCGACGAACTCCCCGACCGTGCCGGATTGGTGGAGCAAGCCGGTGAACGTGGGGGTGCACCTGCCACGGGTGTACCTGTGGTACCGGTGGTGATCAGCTCCAGAGATCGGGCAGCAGGATGCTGGCGCAGTTGTTCAACATGTGCAGCAGCACCGGCACCCAGATGGACCCTCCGTTCGCACGTGCGTAACCCAGCGCCACCCCCATGGGCAGCACGATGAGCAGCAGCACGTACCATTCGTACTGCATGTGGAGCACGGTGAAAAGCCCCGCCACGATGGCAATGGCGATGTGGTGCTCCATGACGTGACGCAACGAACCGTAGAGCAGTCCGCGCAGGAGGAACTCCTCGAACAAGGCTGGCATGACACCGACCCCGAGCAGCAACAGCAACTTGTTGGTGCTGCTGCCGAGCACCTTCACCATGAAGTCGTTGCCGGCATCAGGCAGCAGGTGGCCGATCACCTCCAGTACCAGGAAGACCGAAAGGAAGACCACGGTCCACTTGATGAACTCACGGGGGGGTGCGGGCGTCAAGGCCAGAAAGGTGCGTGTTCGACCGCGCTTCCAACGCCAGGTCATCAGCACCACCAGAGCGAGGCCGAAAAGGCCTGACCAAAAGGAGACTTGGGCGATCGCATCACCATTGGCGCTGAGCTCCACCCAGCGGGAGGCGAACAATTCCTCCTGGAGCAGGTCGAAGGAGAAGGACCGCCCGGAGAGCTCCGGGGTCGTGGCCATCACCCGCCGGATGAACAGGATGACCTGCATGCCGTAGAACGCGGTGAAGCAGAAGGTGAACAAGGCAAGCCCCATGGCCATTTCAAGCCCGGGGGGACGGATGAACGCGGAGGGTTCAGGCGAGCGCTTCTCCGGCGCGGACAGGTCGTCCATCAATGATCACGGTATCGATGTGGTCGGTTCCGAAGGCATAGGGCAGGTAGGCAAGCGAAGGCACGGGCCGGGTGATGATGAAACTGGCGCGTTTCCCTACGGTGATACTGCCCAGCTCTTGTTCAACACCCATGGCCGCCGAAGCGTTCAGTGTGGCCGCATGGATGGCCTCTTCGGGCAGCATGCGCAAGTGGATGCAGGCCAGCGAAAGCACGAAGTTCATATTGCCGCTGGGCGTGCTGCCGGGGTTGTGGTCGCTGGCCAGGGCCACGCACAACCCCCGGTCGATCAAGGCACGGGCCGGTGCGTAGGGAATGCGGAGAAAGAAGGAACACGAAGGAAGCAGGGTGGGGATGGTGCCGGATCCCTGTAGGGCATCGAGGTCGCCGGTCTCCATCACTTCCAGGTGGTCCACGCTCAGCGCTCCGTGCTTCACTGCCGCACCGATGCCCCCCACGCTGGTGAACTGGTTCACGTGCACCTTGCCCGGCAGCCCATGTTCCACGCCGGCGGCCAGGATCCGCTCCAGCTCCGCCACGGTGAAGTAGTTCGTTTCGCAGAACACGTCAACGAAGTCGGCAAGGCCTTCCGCAGCCACCTGGGGGATGAGCGTGTCGGTGATGAGGCTGACATAGCCGTCGCGGTCGTCCGCGAACTCGGGTGGCAGGGCGTGCGCAGCGAGGAGGGTGGCCGTGATGTGCAGGGGAAGCTCCTGCTTCAGGCGTTTCACCACGCGAAGCATCTTGAGCTCACTTTCCAGCGATAGGCCGTATCCGCTCTTGATCTCCACGGCCACAGTGCCTTGGTGCATCATCACGCGCAGGCGTTCCCGGGCCTGGAGGAAGAGCGTTTCCTCGTCCATGTCGCGGAGCTTTTGGGCACTGTTCATGATCCCGCCACCGCGGGCCGCGATGTCCTGGTAGCTGAGGCCTTTGATCTTGTCCACGAACTCCTCCTCGCGCGGCGCAGCGAAGACGGTGTGCGTATGCGGGTCGCACCAGCCGGGCAGCACATAGCGGTCGCTGGCATCGATCACCTCCAGGTCGTTCCAGTCACTGATGCCGGGCCAGGTGGCCATGGGACCCAGTGCCGTGATCACGCCGTTCTCGGCCAGCAGCCAGCCATCCTCGATCATCGGCAGCGCGGCCATCGCCGCGCCCCCAACACGGCGTACGGAAGCCACATGGGTGCCCACAAGGGCCTTCGCGTTCTTGATCAGCAAGCGCATGGGGCGGTGAAGATCGCATTTGCGGCGCTACCGCGAGGTCGATCGCCAGATCGATCCTTCCATGCCGGAGGATCAGCGCGCTGTATACACCAAGCTGGCAGCGGTGCGGAAGTGGGGCTCGAGGGGTTCCAGCGAGCGCCGTTCCACCGAACGCACATGATCGCCGAGCACCTTCACCTGGGCCGAACTCCCGTCCTTCCGTATACGTGTCGATGAGCCTGATGAGCGTGGCATCGGCGTAGCACACCTTGGGCACATCGCTCTTCACCAGCGCAACAGGGATGCTGCTCGGAGAAAAGAGCACGTCCGGCCGTGTGCGTTGCAGGTGCCCGCCGATCTGCGCGGCGAGTCGTTCGGCCATGCGGAAGCTCCGCGCCCGGTCCAAGAGCGGATCGTGTCCTCCCTTGTGGAGTGCGGTAATGCGGCAGATGACCCGGTTCAGCACGGCGCGCCTGTGTTGCAGGTTCCCAAGCATGTCCGGATCCACGTTCTGTTGGCGCAACGCCCGGGTGACATGAACGACCGGACCGGAGCATTCCTGCGCACTGTGCGGGTCATGTTGGGTGGCTTAGGTCACCAGCGCCGGGGGAGCGTTCCTGCTTTTTCGGCCCGGCGAATGTCGCCCAACGGGGACTTGGCAGTAAGTCCGTGGCGGATGGAGGGCGCACCATGCAAGTGCTCCTTTGCGAACAGGGCGTTCCTGATGTTCGTCAGGTTCGCCCCCGGGTCGGCCGCCTAACTTTCTTTCCATGGCCATCCTCGAGTTCCGTCCCCGGTACCGTTTCGAGAGCCCCTTGACACCCGAGGAGATCGCCGTGCGCATACAGCAACGTGTGACCGAGTTGAATCCGCAAGGGCTTTGGTTGAAGAACGCGCACTATCACCTCACCTTGAGCTTTCCCACCAATAGCACGGAGGCCTGGTCGCCTCAGATGGACATCAACTTCGAGGATCAGCCGAACGGACGAACGCTCATACGCTGCCTTATCGGGCCCTCCCCGGGCATCTGGATGCTCTTTGCGGGCGGGTATCTGATGCTTACCCTGCTCGGCCTCACCGGGGTCACCTTGGGCCTGGCTCAATGGACGGTCGGAGAGGATCCCTGGGGGTTCTGGGCCTTGCCGGTGGCGCTGGTCGGGGTCATGGTGATGGTGGTGCTGGCACGCACGGGCCATCAGCGGGCGCACGACGAAATGCGGATCCTGAAGCTGTTCGTGGACGAGGCCTTGGGCTGCGATTGCTTCAAGCTGGCCGAGGCGCAGGCGCTTTGAACATCGGCATGCGGACCGGTGTTCGCACCTTTACGCCCCCTGAAGGGACCGTCACATGCGCATCGGCATCGTCTGTTACCCCACATTCGGAGGCTCCGGCGTCGTGGCCACCGAGCTGGGCATTGCACTGGCCGAGAAAGGCCATACGGTGCATTTCATCACCTACGACCGCCCCGTGCGGTTGCGTGATGTGGAAGGTCGGGTGTTCTACCACGAAGTGCGGGTCAGCGACTACCCGTTGTTCGATTACCCGCCTTACGAACTTGTGCTCACGAGCAAGCTGGTGGACGTGGCGGAGCATGAGGGCCTGGACCTGATCCATGTGCACTACGCGATACCACACGCCAGCGCGGCCTGGATGGCGCAGCGGATCCTGCACTCGCGCGGCCTCGACATCCCCTTCATCACCACGCTGCACGGCACGGACATCACCCTCGTGGGCCGCGACCCCAGCTTCGAGCCTGTGATCACCTTCAGCATTGAGCGCAGCAACGGTGTGACCGCCGTTTCAGAAAGCTTGAAGCGCGATACCTACGAGCATTTCCCGGTGAAGCGGGAGATCCGCGTGATCCCCAACTTCGTTTGCGTGGACCAGTACCCCCACTCCCCCGATCCGGTCTTGCGGCAGCGCTATGCCCCGAACGGCGAGGCGCTCCTCGTTCACATCTCCAACTTCCGACCGGTGAAGCGGGTGGAGGACGTGGTGCACGTGTTCACCAAGGTACGTGAGCACATGCCGGTCCGCCTGCTGATGATCGGTGATGGGCCCGAGCGCCAACGCGTGGAGAACCTCTGCCGCCAGATGAAGACCTGCGCGGACATTCTGTTCCTCGGGAAGATCACGCGGCCGGAGGATGTGCTGGGCAGCTGCGACCTTTTCGTGCTCACCTCCGAGAGCGAGAGTTTCGGATTGGCCGCATTGGAGGCCATGGCCTGCGGTGTGCCAGTGGTCAGCACCGACACCGGCGGCACGCCCGAAGTGAACATCCACGGCGTGAGCGGCCTGCTCAGTTCGGTGGGCGATACCGACACCATGGCCGCCAATGCGCTCACCATCCTGAAGGACGAGGAGAGCCGTGCGCGCTATCGCCAGGGAGCACTGGATCACGCAAAGCGCTTCGATGTACACACCGTACTGCCGCGCTATGAAGCGCTGTACGCCGAGGTGCTCGAACAGATCAAGGCCTGATGGAATTCCTGAGTGAACGCGTCAGTGTGGATCGAAGGGAAGGTGTCCTTTCCATCGTCATCAGCCCACGCCTCTCCCGGGGGAACGAGGCCTTGCTGCTGGCCTGGGTGCTGGCCTGGACCTTCTGCGGAGCTTATGTGATCTACGCGTTGTTCCACATGCCACCGGGGCAGGAGCGCTCGTTCACGCTGGCCTTCATGGCCTTCTGGACCTACTTCGAGATCCGCATGGTGCGAGTGTTGTTGTGGCGGACGAAAGGCTTTGAGAAGTGGCGGCTGAAGGACGGCAGGCTCACCATCAAGGACGAGATCCTGGGCTACGGCCGCGCCAACGATCACTTCATGGAGAACATCCAGAAGCTGGGCCTCATCGACATCGACCGCACCTCCTGGAAGTGGCAGTTGAACGATTCCTTCTGGGTGATGGGCGGTGAACGGCTCGGCTTTGAGCACCTTGGGAGGAAGGTGGTGTTCGGCAAAGGGCTCACGGACGAGGAGGCGAAGCAGGTGCTGCTGACCTTGCAGGAGGCGCTGAAGAAGGCGCGGAAGCAGGCGGCGGCTCAATAGCCCTCGATCCTGAACGCATTCCCCCGGATCCGGCGCGTGGGCCGTCCATCGATCACGGACTCGTTCACCATCGCTCTGGCCGCACCCGATGAAAGTGCCTCATCGATCCGGTTCACGGCACCCGCAGGTACTTCGGCCTGAATGAGCCGTTCGAGCAGCGATGCACGGTCCAGGCTGGCGATCGGCATGGCCAGTGTCCGCGCCAGTTCGTGACGGTTCCGTACACGCATCACGTTGGTCTTGAACGCCGCCATGTCCGCCAGCAAGGGAAGGCCCAGCACCTTGCACAGTGCCAGGAACTGCACATCACTGCCCACGGCCAGGATGATGCGCCCACCGTCCGCGCAGGTGAAGACCTCCCCGTACGGCGCGATGTTGGGGTGCAGCGTGCCGATCGGCTTGGCCACGGCTCCGGCCATCAGCCAGTTGCTCGCCTGGTTGATCAGGCCGGTGAGCGCCGCTTCTTCCAACGAGACCTCGACATAGGCCCCACGACCCGTGGTTGACCGTTGCAACAGCGCAAGCAGCACACCCTCCTTCAGCTGGTGCGCCGCCAACACGTCGATCAGCGCGATGGGGAGCTTGGCCAGGTGGTCGTCATCGGTGCCGGTCATGCTGATGTAGCCGGTCTCGGCCTGCAGCACCACATCGAAGGCCGGGCGGTGCGGTTGGTCCGCGAAGCCCTTGATGTGGCCGTGGATCAGGCGCGGATTCAGTATGCGCAGGCGATCACGTTGCAGGCCGAGCTTCTCAGCATCGGCGGCGAGGTGGTTGGTGATCAGCACATCGGCCTTGGCGATCAGCGCATCGAAGGCTTCGCGATCATTGGCCGTGGAAAGATCGACCATGCGATGCTCCTTGCCCCAGTTCACGCTGCTGAAGTAGGCGCTGACCGGGGAGCTGGGATCCTCGCTGGGCAGCTTCCACTTGCGGGTGACATCGCCGCCGGCGCGCTGGTTCTCCAGCTTGATCACCGTGGCACCGAGCTCTGCGAAGAACATGCCCACGGCAGGGCCAGCCAGCACGCCTGCGGTCTCGATGACGAGGATGTCCTTGAGCATGGCTTGCTCGCCGTAACGAAGGGCGTAGGCGATGGGGCGAAGGTAGCCGCCGCTCAATGCAGCACCACGAGGCGGCCACAGCGGATCTCCTTTGGCTCCACCGTCTGCAAAAGGTAGGTGCCGTTCGGCAGCCCGGCCAGGTCCAATTCCAATGCAGTGGTATGAGCCGCGTAGCGTTGTGACCGGATCACTTGGCCGGTAGGGGTCAGCACGCGCAATTCACCACCCGCAGTTGCTCCGAGCGTAATGCGTGCTAGGTCGGTTGCCGGGTTCGGCGCGATGCTCAGTAAGGAACCAAGCGGGCGAGCAGTGGTGGGCATGCCAAGGGCGACATCCTGCGTGCAGGAGAGGCCGCTTTGGTCGTACCAGGCTTTTACTGCGGCGGCTTTCTGTTTGAGAAGGCTTACACTCGTGAAGTTGTCGCCAAGGGTGTCTTGGGCGAAGATCAGGGCCAGGTCCAGGCAGATCGTGTCGCCTGGGGCGACGTTGAGGAAGGGGCCGTAGGAGGAGATGAAGCGACGATCGCCAGAGTAGTTATTACAACCGGTCTCACAGAATCCATTGACATCGCCCACATCCGAAGAATACATATAACGCGTTTCAGCAGCAGATGGGTCATTCGAGCAGCTGACGGTTATTGGCGTTCCGTCGTTCCAACGCCCAAGAAGCCGCTCGTACAAGGAAGCGCTGTTCATTGGAGGGCCTTGCAAGTTCTGTGAACTTCCAAGAAGGCTGAATGAATGAAGAGGGCTATTTAGGCTGACAACACCGAAGGAAGGCGAGTGACCGCCATGGCCTGGAACTCCACCGCAGTCTTCGTCGAAGGCATCGCCGTTGAATCCAAAGGCCATGGACAATAGCGTATCGCAACCGATATAGTCATCGTAGTAGCATCCCAGATCGATCTCGATGAGGAACCCCAACAAGAGCGTGTCATAGACCTCTGCGGATCGGTTGATGTACTTCAGATTCAGGAAGGACGTATGGTAGGTCGTGTCCCCTGGTTGGGTATCATAGGCATAGGCGGTCACGGCCAGTTCAAGCTCTGCCGGCAAAGGCCAGTTCGGTTCAGGGTAGCGGCTACTGAGAATGAAGTGGATCTCCCTGTCGCCTCGGATCAATGGGCACTCTCCTTCGGCCGGCTCATAGATCCCATCGCTGTCCAGGTCATGGAATGGACTGAGCCTGGCAGCTTCACCATTCTGCGTATCGCCGTTCGCAGGCCAACTTTCCAAGGTGTATGGCGTCATGTATCCTGGGTCGTTGAAATGGTCCAAATGGTCCCAGATCATGCCTTTGTCAACGTTCCATACCTGAAGATATTCATTAAGAAAGCTCTCGCTTGTGTCTGAGCACATTGGGCCCGGCCAGAAGCCACTTGGTCCAACATTCGAAAGGCTGGGTCGAGATGCATGGATCGACCCATTGCTGGATGCTGCCGCACACGGACCCATGGCATAGACCAAAGGTGCGTTCGAGTTTGTTGGGATCGTGTATGCGGACATCCCTTGTGTTATATCGGTGTAGAATAAACTGTTCGGCAGCAACCCGGATCGCACCCCTGCTGCGTCAATGGTGGAATGAGACGCTCCTGGAACCAACATCGCGATACCCCACTCCGTGTAACCTGGCGTGCTCAAGAACGTGCCGCTGGTGAATTCATACCCATTGATACCGACCACCCAATCGATGTTCCAACACCCTGTCCTTCGGAATTCCGCTCCGTCACCGAACCACGAACTGCCGTTGCCGGATATCCCATCGCCGAATTGATCGGAATGGATGAGCGTCGCTCCATAGGGCATTGGCGGCAGCGGAAAACTGGAGTATCCGACGTTATGCGAACAGGTTCCAGCCAGAGCGATGGTGGAATCCATGTCGTAGGTGAAACTTCCTGTGATCCATAATCCGTGCACAGTGCTCATCAGGTCGGTCACTTTGCCATTGAGCCCGCTGCTTACCGGAGCCCAATCCACGCCGTTCCAGTATGCGATCCGTTCAAGGTCGATCGCTCCATCCCCGCTGTTCCTGAAACGCCCACCGGAAAAAAGGGTGTCGTTGTGAACTTCCAAGGCGCGGACCTCATCGTCGAAGCCTCCGCCCATTGAGATCCAATTCGTTCCGTCCCACCCGGCTACCCGGTTCAAGGGAGCGCCATCATATCCTGTAAAGTTGCCCGCTGCGATCAATTGGCCGTTGTAGACAGTGAATTCGAGAACAGCACCGGAGAAGGAGCCTCCCAAGATCGCCCAACTGTTCCCATCCCAACGCATTACCCGGGTGTCTCCGTTCATATTGCCAGCTGCGATGAGGTCACCTTGGAATACACTGAGTGCTCTAGGCAATATCAGGGAATCGGTGAAGAGCCCCGGAAAGGTCTCGTAAGCGTTCGCGGCGTCCCATCCGATCAGCTTATTGCAGGGCTGTCCGTTGAACTCGTTGAATGTCCCTCCGATCACGACCATGCCGTTGTAAGTCGTGGTACACCAGATGCTCCCGGATGTGATGCCAGAACTCGCCGGGATCAGGCGTTGGCCCCATGCGCTGCACAAGATGACGAACCCCAGAACAAGGTGTATGATGCGCATGGCACTTGTGGTTTCGGGCAAGCTAGGGTTGGGTTGGCGCTGTAGGTGCGGAGCCGTCAGCCTGATCGGTCCATTCATATACAGGTCTTCGCCAGGGCTGGCCAGTGTCTTCGAGATATGGGGTGAGATCAACAGGAGGGAAGGATCAGCGGAAGGACTGGATCGACTTCGCAATGTGGTCGGATCGCGCCGGTTGTTATCTTCGCGGCCCCTCCCGCTGAAAAGCACACCTGCCCAGGTGGTGAAATTGGTAGACACGCACGCTTGAGGGGCGTGTGGCCGAAAGGCTGTGCTGGTTCGAGTCCAGTCCTGGGCACTTGATGATCAAGCCTCGCCGCGTAAGCGGCGGGGCTTTTTCCTTGGCGCCCGAGCCGAACGAAGTTCGAGCGAGAAAGCCAAGGGAAAAGCCCCAGGCCTGCGGAGCAGGACCGGCTTCGATCCACTTCACGGCCGAACCTGGTGGAAAGGAATGTTCAGTGGGAATGTGTGCAAGCTTCCTCGCGCACGTGCACCACGCGCAGGTGGTCGCCGTTCTTGACCAGCGGGTGCCCGGCACTGGTGCCTTGTTCGAAGGCCTCATCCAATTCCTGCAGGTCCTCATCCCATAGCTCCAGCAACTGCTCGTCGCTCAGGCGCTCGGTCACCGCGTAGGGTATGAGCGGAATGACGGTTTTCTTTTCTGCGGCCATTGGAATGAACCGCGAACCTATCGCGCAGCTTCCAACGCTCGACGGCCCAAGGGCTGAAGTTGCGCACAGGGACCGGTTCGATCGGATGGGCTTTCCGCGCCAGCATTGACGTGTGGGCGGGTTGCAACGAAGAAACCCCGGCATTCGCCGAGGCTTCTGTGATCTCTCCTCCGTCCCCCGTTGGTGGACTGCGGCGAGCAGGCCCGCTGGGGCTCCCTTCGCGTTGCTCAGGGCAGGCTTCTCGCCCCACTTGAGAACGAAGAAGCCCCGGCATTCGCCGAGGCTTCTGTGATCCCGCTGGGGCTCGAACCCAGGACCCCAACATTAAAAGTGTTGTGCTCTACCAGCTGAGCTACAGGATCGAAGTGCTTTCAGGAAAAGCGGCTGCAAATGTAGCGATCCGATGATCCGTTCCAAGTGTTGGTTTTCAACCGCCCTTCTTGTCGATGATCGGATGGCGCTCGAAGGGCTTGCTGCGGTCGAACAGATACCGGTACGTGGCGAGGGTGCGGTAGTTGGTGGCGCCGAGGTTCTCGCACACCTTCAACATCTTCGGATTGAAGTCGCCGATCCACGTGAGGACGGTGTCCTGGTAGAGCTTGTCCTTCACGAAGGTCTTCTCGCCGTGCACGATCATCACCCCTTCGATGCCCTTGCCCTGGTGCTCTTTGGCCACGCCGAACACGATGCCGGTCATGGTCTTCACCGTGCCCCGCCACTTGTGGTAGAGGAACTTCAATTTCCCCAGCCAGTTGAGATCTCCATCCACGTAGCGGAAGATCTCGTTGAGCTCGGGCAGGCTTACGTACATGGCGATGGGCACCTCCTTGTGGTACACGAAGATGATGAGGCGCGGATCCATAACCGGCTTCATGCTCTTCACGATCTTCAGCGCCGTGGAGGCTTCCATGGGCTTGAAGTTGTCGTGGTCCACCCAGGCGGCGTTGAGCACCGTACGGAAATCCTCGGCGATCTGCGCCACGCTGCGGCCCCGCACGTCGGATACGCGGTAGTCCGGGTCGCCGACGATCTGGTTGTACTTCCGGTGAAAGAGGGGATGCACCGGCTGCGTGGCGCTCATCTTGTAGAAGAGCTGACGGAAGTAGAGGTGGAAGCCATGCCGCTCCAGCAGGTCCTTGTAGTACGGCGGGTTGTAGTTGGTGCCGTAGATGGGCGCGTCCGTGAAGTTCTCGATCAGCAGGCCCCAGAACATGTTGCGGTCGCCCAGGTTGATGGGGCCGTCCATGGCCTCCATGCCTTCATCCTTCAAGCGGTCCCGGGCGGTGTCCAGCAGCAGGTCCGCGGCCGCCTGGTCGTTGATGCACTCGAAGAAGCCCATGCCGCCCGTGGGCTGCTTCTCGGTGTATGCCGTCTTGGGGTTGATGAAGGCCGCGATACGGCCGATGGCGTTCATCCCATCATCGTACAGCACCCAACGCCAAGCTCTGCCATCCTTGAGCAGCTTGTTCTTTTCCGGGTCGAAGACCTTCTCCACATCCTGCTTCAGGTGGGGGATCCAGTTGGCGTCATCGGCGTAGATCCGCCAGGGAAGGCGCATCCAGTCCTTCAGCGTGCGGGCATCGTTCACTTCGGCAATGCGCAGGGCCATGGTGCGAAGATGCGCATCGCCGGGGTACTGGTGGTCCGGTACCTTCGCCACTTCCATGGCCAGGCCCATCTTCCTCATCGGCTTCATGTGCAGCGGCAAGTCGCGCATCGGGCGTGAGCTGGCGCAGGAGCTGGGCTGGCGGCTCGTGGACATCGATCGTGCGGTGGAAGCGCGCGTGGGGCCCCTCGTGCCGTATTTTCAGGACCATGGGGAGGAGGCCTTCCGTGAGCGGGAGCGCGAGGTGTTGCTGGACCTCCTTGCCGAACAGGATCTTGTGGTGTCCACAGGCGGTGGTACACCGATGGACGGCGACAACATGGATCGCATGCTGGCCGCGGGCCCCGTGGTGTACCTGGATGTTCCGCTGGACGCGCTCATGCCGCGGATCATCCGTGCGGGCGGTGACCGGCCCCTGCTGCTCGGCCTACAGGGAGAGGCGCTTCGGTCCCGCGTGGAACAGCTGCTGGCGCTGAGGCTGCCTGCCTATGCACGCGCCTCCCATGCCGTTGACGCCGACGGGAACCCGGCGGAAGTGGCCCGCCGGATCCAGCAGGCGTTGGGCTAGCTCAGGAAGACAGCGTCCTTTTTGCCGAGCTCCACGCTGATGTGCTCCTGCACCGTGGTGCTGAGCGTGAGCCCTACGATGTCGGCGCGGATGGGGTAGGTGCGGTGCCTGCGGTCCACGAGGACCACGGTGGTCAGCTTCTTCAAGGGCACATGGACCAGGTGGGCGGCTGCGTGCATCAGCGTGCGTCCGCTCATCAGTACATCATCGACCAGCACCACCACACGGCCCTTCAGGTCCTTCAGGTCGGCGTTGAGCGCGGCGGGCCCGGTGAGCGGGTCGTCCTTGTCCAATTGCAGCTCCACCAGGTCGGTCTTCAGCTCGCTGATGTCGCGGAGCTGGTCGCAGAGGCGCCTGGCGAGCAGCATACCACGCGGGGCGATGCCCACCACCACAATGCCATTCTCCTCCCAGTTCTCCTCGTGCAGCTGGTGCGCGATACGCTGCAGCTTCCGCTGCACGCGGTCATGGTCCAGCACCAGGGTACGCTCCGTGCTCATGCGGCCAAGATAGCTCGGCGCGGATCGAACCGCGATGCTGTTCCGCGTGTTCGCTGTTCATCTTCGCAGCCCCGACCACACCATGCTCGCCCTGCTCTCCCCTGCCAAGGACCTCAACATGGATCCCATGCCCCCCCTGAAGGGCGCCACACAGCCTGTCTTTCTGGGGCAGAGCAGTGTGTTGATGGAGAAGCTGAGGCAGCTGTCGCCCAAGCAATTGGAGAAGCTCATGGGCATCAGTCCCGCGCTGGCCAAGCTGAACCACGATCGCAATCAGGCCTGGGCGCCGCCCTTCGGTGCGAAGAACGCCAAGCCTGCCGTTTTCGCGTTCAATGGGGAAGCCTATCGCGGGTTGAACGCCGCGACGTTGGAAGCCGATGACCTTCGCTTCGCCCAGCACCACCTGCGCATCCTCAGCGGGCTTTACGGGATCCTGCGTCCACTGGACCTGATGCAGGCCTACCGGCTTGAGATGGGCTCTCCGTTCAGCGCTGGGCGCGGGATGAAGGACCTTTACGCGTTCTGGGGCGATACGATCCAACAGGCAGTGGCCCACGCGTTGAAGGAGAGCGGCAGCGACGTGCTGGTGAACCTGGCCTCCAGCGAATACGTCAAGGCCGTTCGCGCCACCAAGCTGGGAACGCGTGTGATCACACCCGTTTTCAAGGACAAGGTGAACGGCGACTACCGCATGCTGATGGTCTTCGCCAAGCACCAACGCGGAGGCATGGCGCGGTGGATCATCCGCAACCGGGTCCTCGAACCGGAGCGGTTGAAGGCCTATGACGTGGATGGGTACCGCTTCGCTGCCGACCTGAGCAAGGGGGACGAATGGACCTTCGTGCGCGAACGGCGTTGAACACCCGGTATACGAAAGCGGCTGGCGTTGGCTTCAGGGCCGCGGTACCTTTGGCGTAGGATGGTCCTGCTCGGATGGGTGTTGCTGCTGCTGACGCTGGCGTATGTCGGCGTGTGCCTGTTCTACTGGTGGTTCCAGGAGCGCTTCATCTTCGTGCGTTTCCGTGTGAGGCGCAACTTCACGTTCCCCTTTTCGCTTCCCTTCGAGGAACGCTGGACCAACGCGCCCGATGGCGCTGAGCTGCATGCGCTGTACTTCAAGGCGGAGACTCCCCGGGGCGTGGTGATGTACCTGCACGGGAACACGGGTAGCCTGCGGCGTTGGGGCAACCGTTCAGCGCGCTTCCTGCGCCTTGACCACGACGTGCTGATGCCGGATCCCCGGGGCTATGGCAAGAGCCGCGGCAAGCTGAGCGAGGCGGCGCTGCATGCGGATGCCGAGCGCTGGTATGGCGAACTGTTGAAGCAGTGGCCCGAGGACCGCATCGTGCTCTACGGCCGGTCCCTGGGCACCGGGTTCGCCGTTCCACTGGCGGCCTCCCATCGGCCCCGGGCCCTGATCCTGGAATCGCCCTTCGCCAACTTCCGGGAGGTGGCGCGCCACTACCTGTCCATCCTGCCGTACCGGTGGATCCTGCGGTATCCGCTGCGCAACGACAAGGCGATGATGCGGGTGACCTGCCCGGTGTACATCTTCCACGGAAAGCGCGATCCGGTGGTACCCTATGCCACGGCCCTGCGGCTGTACGCGAGGGTCCCGACCCAGGTGCACCGGGAAATGATCACGTTCGCCAAGGGCTACCACAATGACCTCACCCATTTCGGTCGCTACAAGCGCGCCCTAAAGCGCATCCTTTGCGACACAGCCTACGTGACATCCGTTAAGGAGTCCTAACAAATTGAAGGTGCTGCGGACCGGCTGCCTATCTTCGCCGCCCTTAAATCAACCTTCATGAACGTTCGTTCCCTTTCCGCAGTGCTCACGATCATCGTGCTGAGCGCATGCAATCAGGTCACCGGCCAGAAGGACCGCGGTGCCATGGTGTTGGGCAATATGACCGATTCGGTCTCGTATGGTATTGGTACGGACCTGGGCCACAACATGCGCATGTCCGGCCTCGACAGCCTGAACGTGGACGCGATGGCCCTGGGTATCCGCGATGGACTGGACAGCAATGAACAGATGACCACCGAGCAGGTGCGCACCCTGGTGCAGACGTACATGCTGGGCGCCCAACAGAAGATGATGGCCCGCGAACAGGCCGAAGCCGAGGAGAACCTCCGTACCGGTGAGGCCTGGCTGATGGAGAACGGGAAGAAGCCAGGCGTGAAGATCACCGCGAGCGGCCTTCAGTACGAAGTGTTGCAGGCAGGCAAGGGGCCCAATGCGTCAGCGACGGACATGGTGCGGGTGAACTACAAGGGCACCCTGATCAACGGATACGAGTTCGACAGTTCCTACAAGCGGGGACAACCCGCCGAGTTCGGCGTGGGCAACGTGATCCCCGGTTGGACGGAGGCCCTCACGATGATGCCCGCTGGTTCACGCTGGAAGCTCTACGTCCCGTCCAACCTGGCCTACGGCAACTCGCGCGGTCCGGGTGGTGAACTGCCCCCTAACAGTGTGCTGCTGTTCGAGGTGGAACTTCTGGAAGTGCTCGCTACGGGCAAGTGACCTGAGCTGAAGATCGTTCTCGAAAGGCCCTGATCCAGGGCCTTTCGTCATTTCAGGGAAGCTGCGGGGCGGCCGGAAGCGGCATCCAGTGCGTCACGTCCTCGAAGAAGTGGTTGCTCGTTCCTTCGCCCAGCCAGAAGTGGGGCGCTGTGGCCCTGCCGGTCTTGCTCGGGTTCTTGACGAAGTGGTCCTTCGCGAAGCGCAACACGAACACGGAACGTTCCTCGGTGGCGCCGGTCTTTCCAGGCAGGTGGACGATGTTCCGGGGAAGGAAGCACAACACTCGCTCGCCATCCTCCGGGAGGCGTGAGCTGATGGGTGTCCAATCGGATCGCATGGTGTGGAATGCCGCGCCAAGATACCGGGAAGTGCTCAGTGGGTGCCGTAGGTGGGGCAGGCTTCGTCCAGCGCGTAGTGCAGCAGGCGTTCCCCAGCGTTCCTCCCCGATATCCGGAAAGCGGGTAGGTTGACCATGAGCTTGTCGGCCTCCTTTTTCACCAGATAGCGGAGCAGGTCACCGTGGATATCCAGGCCGCTGGCCGTGATCACACCCTGTTCGCTGTGCACCCATTGCCAGAGCAAGGCCAGCGACAACTGGATCGATGAGCGGTCATGGATGCGTCCGCCTAGCAGCAAGGGCTCGCCTGCGCGCACATCACCCAGGGCCTGCAGGACCGTTCGCAGCATGCCGAGCAAGCTCTCCACGCTGATCGACCCCACTGGGCGGCGCACCAGGTCCTCCGGCGACAACTCCTCACGACGCTGGTAGCTCATCTGATGCGCGGTCGGCATGCTCTTGTTGAACTCTGTGAGGGCTGCGTTGACGAGCCCCGGATGGCCCACGATCGTCCCGTCATGCCCGTCCACGGCTTCGCGCTCCTTGTCCGCCAGCATGTCCAGGTAGCCCGCTTTCAACCTGCCCTGCTCATCGGCAGGCAGCACGAACGCAGGCGCACCGATGGCGTGCGCCCCTCGGCGGTGTGCGATCCCGATGGTCGACAGGCTAAGGCTGCGCAGGAACGGTGCGTTCAGGCCGATCGTCTCCCGGTCCGGCAGCGGTGGTCGGTCTTTCGCAGTGAACAGGGCGATGTGATCCGCGGCATAGGCCTGTGGGTCGATCGCCAGCCCGTAGCTGTGGTGACGGAGTTCGTGAAGGATCTCCTCCGCTTCCAAGGCACCGCTGACCGAATCGATCATCACCGATGCCAGTATGCTGCCGGAGGGCAGACCAAGGTGATCCTCCAGGAGGTCGAAAAGCTCCGCAAGAAGCCCGGCCTCGCCATGGCCGTGCACATCGCGGAGCTGGAAGAGAACGGCATGTTGTCTCTCGAGCAGGAACGATGCATTGTGAGCGGCGTACAGTACGATATCGAAGAAGGTGGCGGCGACCTCGTTCTCGTTCGCAAGGAGGTGACCCTTGGAAAGGGAGAGTGGACGAGGCACCAGAATGAGCCGTGTGGTGCTGTCCGGATGCACGCGCGTCCGGCCCGGGCCATTGGCGATGGCCGAGAGGCGGCCTTGCGCGGCACGGACCAGGTTGCGATGCGCGCGCAGGATGTCCCACGCATCCTCCCCCGTGAGGTTCCAGAGGTCGGCGACATAGCTGCGCGCACCACTGTTGAGCCCTTCGATCAGGTAGTTCCGGCGTGTTCCGCCCAATACCTCCACCCTGCGATCCAACAGGTCCGGGTGAAGGGCATCCACCGACCAGGACCCCGCACGGACGCTCTTGCCCTCGGCGGGGCGCGCCACAGTGCCGCTGGCAAGCGCTTTCCTCCGTTCCAGTCGTTGGCCCAGCAGGTCCGGACGCCGCTGCCCGAAGCGATCGTGGGCCAGGTCGAGCAGCCGCAGCACGTTCTCGTTCACCAGGCCATCCTGCAGATGGATGTCCGCGATCACATTGCCGTTGTCGATACCGGTCCGCATGGTCAAGAGCCCTCCAAAAAGTTCAAGGTACCCTTGTGCAGCTGGTGCTGTCAACTCCCGCGCATGACGTCACCGTGCGACGGCGAGCTCGGGATGTTCGGCTTCCATGCGATGCACGATCGGGTTCACCACCTTGAACCACAAGGGGGGCACAAGGCTCAGGAGCATCATGCCGGGGTAACCCGTGGGCAGTTGCGGGCCGCTCTCCTGGCTTCGGAGCACCTGGTATTTTCGGCTGGCCTGGAAATGGTGGTCGCTGTGGCGCGTAAGCTCGAACAGCATGAGCCGGCCAGGCAGAAGGTCGCTGTTCCAGCTGTGGATATGCTGTACCCGTCGGTAACGCCCATGCTCGTTCCGTTGGCGCCCAAGGCCGTAGTGCTCGATGTAGTTCACGGTCTCCAACAGCAATATCCCGATCGTCGCGGCCGCCAGGAAGCAGGCGAGCGAATGCCCGCCGAACACCCATCCGACCACCAGGACCAACGCGCTCTCGATCATCAGGAAGCGGATCATCTCGTTCGCGGGTCCGAAAGGTGCCTTTCCCGCCCGGCGCAGGCGCTCCGCCTCGATCCTCCAGGCGGACAGGAAACTGAACACCACGCTTCGGAACCAGAAGCTGTACAGCGGCTCGTTGTAGCGGGCGGATGCGGGATCGTCCGGAGTGGCCACCCGCGCATGGTGTCCACGGTTGTGTTCAATGATGAAGTGCATGTAAAGCGAACTGAGCAGCAGCGTGCGTGCCAGGTCCCGTTCCCAGCGGAGCTGTCGATGGCCCAGTTCGTGCGCCACGTTGATGCCGTAGATCCCGCACATCATCCCCATGGCAGTGATCCTGCCGGCGAGGTCCCAACCCGAGAGCCCGGGGTCGTTCACGCGGAAAAGAAAGAGCACCATCAAGCCCCACTGCACGGGCACCACGGCATAGAGCAACAGGTCGAAGATGGGGTCGGCCAGTGCGGCGTGCTCTTCCTCCTCGGAGAGCACCGAATGACCCGGACGAAGCATCAGCTCGATGAGCGGGATGACGAAGAACCCATACAGGGCAAAGCTCCAGCAGGCGAGCCCATGGCCGGTGATGCTCATGTATGCGATCAGGGGACCCGAAAAGGCCACGCCATAACGCAGGGCCCGGAAGCGGATCCGTGCACGCACTCGAGCCGTGGTCGGTAGTGTTGGCATGTTCCAAAACTACGGGCCTTTGCCGTTCGGGTGTGCTGCCCGTGGACCCGATCGACGGAATTTCCAGGCCAGGTGATGCCCTACCTTCGCGCTCCCCGAACCGACCCCACGGGATGCGAACCACGATCCTTACACCAGCGTTGGCCATGACCGCGATCACGGCAACGGCGCAGATGCGCCAGATCCCCTTCTCCGAGTTCGACCTGCCCAATGGACTGCATGTGATCCTCCACGAGGACCATGGCACGCCCATCGTGGCGGTGAGCGTGATGTACCACGTGGGCAGCAAGGACGAGGACCCTTCGCGCCGGGGCTTCGCCCACTTTTTCGAGCACCTGCTGTTCGAGGGTTCCGACAACATCGCCAGGGGCGAATTCTCGCGCTACGTGGAGAAGGCCGGCGGCGTGTTGAACGCCAATACCAACGGCGACCGCACCTATTATTACGAAGTACTGCCCAGTAATCAGGTGGAGCTCGGGCTCTGGCTCGAAAGCGAACGCATGCTCCACGCCAGGGTGGATGAGAAGGGCATCGAGACCCAGCGCGAGGTGGTGAAAGAGGAGCGTCGCCAACGGTATGAGAACCAGCCCTACGGCGGCATCCTCATCGAGGTGCTCAAACGGGCCTACACCAAGCATCCGTACCAATGGCCCACCATCGGCTTCATGGAGGACCTGAACGCGGCCAGCGAAGGCGATTACAAGAAGTTCTACAAGACCTTCTATGTGCCCAACAACGCCACCCTGGTGATCACCGGAGACTTCGATCCCAAGCTGATGCCCGACCTGGTGAAGAAGTATTTCGGCGACATTCCCAAAGGAGGGGTGGTCCCGCGCAACAAGGTGGTGGAGCCGCCCATGAAGGCCGAGGTCCGCGATGTGGTGTACGACCGCATCCAACTGCCTGCCGTGGTCATCAGCTATCGCATACCCGCTTATGGCACGAAGGATTTCTACGCGGTGGACATGTTGAACCGCTTGTTGAGCAGCGGCAACAGTTCGCGACTGAACAAGCAGGTGAAGGATGTGCAGCAGAAGGCCCTTTATGTGGGTTCGTTCAGCCTGCCGTTGGAGGACCCCGGGCTGGCCATTGCCTTTGGGATCGCCAACATGGGCGTGACACCGGACAGCCTGGAGGCCGCGATGGACCGAGAGATCGACCGGACACGGAACGAACTGGTGGATGTTCGCGAGCTGGACAAGTTGAAGGCCCAGGTGGAGACCGAATTCGTCAGTGGCAATGGCCGTGTGGCAGGTATCGCTGAGAACCTGGCCTCCGCCCACGTGTTCCTGGGCAACGCGGCGAAGGCCAACACCGAGGTGGACGAATACCTGGCCGTGACCCCGCAGGACCTTCAGCGGGTGGCGCAGCAGTACTTCATCCGCGAGAACCGGGTGGTGCTTCACTACCTGCCGATGGACCGCTCCAAGAACTGACAGCGCACCCAGACGACCATGGCACGCATCTTCAACAACGTCCTGCATACGGCCGGAGCGCTCCTGTTCCCTGCCTTGATCAACGCACAAGTGGACCGTACACAAGCCCCGACCCCAGGCCCAGCCCCGACCGTGAACGTGGGGGAGCACAAGTCGTTCACACTCGCCAATGGCATGCGCGTCATCCTTGTGGAGAACCACAAGCTTCCGATGGTGAGCATCCAGGTGAAGTTCGACATCGAACCCATCCTTCAGGGGGAGCTGGCGGGTTACCAGGACCTCATGGGTGAACTGCTGGCCTCCGGAACCTCACGCCATACCAAGGAGCAGATCGATGAGCTGGTCGACGGCATGGGCGCCTCGCTGAGCACGGCCAGTGACGGGCTCTATGCCACGGTGTTGGCCAAGAACTTCCCCCAGATGATGGGGTTGGTGTACGAGATCATCACCAGCGCCACGTTCCCTTCGGATGAGTTCGAGAAGGCCCGCACGCGGATGCTGAGCAGTGTGCGCACACGCACCGACGACCCCGACCAGATCGCTGAAACGGTGTCGCAGGCCTTGATCTACGGCAAGTCCCATCCTTACGGGGAAGTGACCACCGAAGCCTCCCTGTCGAAGATCAGCCGGAGTAATGTGTTCGCTTACTACCAACGCTACTTCCAACCCGCGATCGGCTACCTCGTGTTCGTAGGCGACATTACGGAGGCGGACGCGCGCAGCGTGGCCGAACGCTACTTCGCTTCATGGACGCCCCCACAGGTGAAGGTGACGAAGGAGAACGGCGTGGCCGTGATCGAAGGGCTGGGGCCTGCGCGTCCCGCCACCTTCACCCCGTCCGCCAACAAGCCGCGCACCGTGTGCTTCGTGGACCGTCCGGGCAGCGCCCAGAGCGTGATCAAGGTCTGTTACCCGGTCGACCTGAAACCGGGCGATCCCGGTGCGTTGAGCGGCCAGGTGATGAACACCATCCTCGGCGGAGGCGTTTTCAACGCGCGGCTGATGCAGAACCTGCGCGAGGACAAGGCGTACACCTACGGAGCCTACAGCAGTCTTGAACCGGACCGCTACATCGGCAACTGGTCCGGTGGATGCAGTGTGCGCAACGACGTCACCGACAGTGCCATCACGCAGATCCTCTACGAGATGATGCGGATCAGCGAGGAACCCGTTACGGATGAGGAGCTCGCGCTCACCAAGAGCTTCATGGCCGGCAGCTTCGGCCGTGGGCTGGAGGACCCCCGTACCGTTGCGCGCTTTGCGCTGAACATCGACCTGTACAACCTGAAACCGGACCATTATTCGGGCTACCTGCAGCGACTGGACACGGTGAGCAGGTCCAGTGTGCAGTCCGCAGCCCAGCGCTTCCTGTTCCCCGAGAACGCCATGATCCTGGTGGTGGGCGACAAGGCCCAGGTTGCGAATACCCTTGCCAGGCAGAGCTTGGAGAACACCGTGCTTTATTTCGACATCAACGGCGACCCCTACCGCGAAACCGCCGAGATGGCACCTGCCGACATGACCGCGGACCAGGTGGTGGACAACCACCTCACCGCCATCGGTGGTCGTCCGGCCATTGAGAAGGTCAAGGATGTGCGCAAGGAGTACGCCGCCACCGTGCAGGGCATGGAGGTGGTCCTGCTGGAGCAACAGCTTGTTCCGGATCAGTACGCCATGGAGATGACGATGGGCTCCATGGTGCTCCAGAAGCTGGTTTATAACACCGGTGCGGGCTTCATTGATGGACCGGACGGCCGACGTGAGCTCATGGACCAGGAATTGGCCGACGCGCGCGAAAGCGCCGCCCCTTTCGCCGAGGCGAACTACAAGGCGATGGGTCACCAGCTGACGCTCACCGGTGTGGTGGAAGTGGAAGGGCGCAAGGCCTACCGCGTCAGGGTCCTCACGATGAGCGACAAGCTTTACACTGAATACTATGATGTGGAAAGCGGCCTGAAAGTGCGTCGCGTGGAGACCCAGGTCACGCCGCAGGGCACCCTGGAGGTCACCACGGACTATTCCGACTACAGGGTCATCTCCGGGTTGAAGTTCCCGTATGTCATCAAGCAGAACGCGGGCATGAACATGGTGTTCCAGGCACGCGGCATCGACGTGAACAAGGGTATCGACAAAGGCGCCTTCAACACGAATTGAACGGGTCCGAAGGATCATTGGAACGGGCGCCCATGGCGCCCGTTCCGGTTCACGACCTGCGGATCGCGAGGAAATTGATCGGGTGGTACAGCTCGTCGATCAACGGTTCGTATGCGCGCATCGCGTAGTCGCCGTCCTTCAAGGGGCGATGCAGGGTGTAGCCATCCGTCAATAGGTTCCAGAACTCCACAAAGGGGCTCCGCGAGAACAGGTTCATGGCGGAGAACTCGAATTGGATCCGGCCGATGCGACGCTCCGCGATCATGCGTGCCGCGCCTTGGAGCACGAACAGGTCGTGGCCCTCGGTGTCGATCTTCAGGAAGTCGATGTGCCCGATCCCCTGGGCCTGGCAATACACGTCGATGGTGTTGAGCGGGATCCGCACCACCTCGCGGTCGAGGTCCTTGCGCACCGATCCGGGCATGGCATCATCCATGTGGAAGGAGGACAGCGTGTTCTGTGAATAGCGGGTGAACTCCAATTCCCCGGGGGTGTCGCTCAGCCCTTGCATGACCACCTTGAGCCCCGCATGGTCCTTGAACCGCTCACGCAACCTGGCCGCTACGGTGGTGTCCGGTTCAAAGGCGTGGATGATGACCCGGCGATCGCCGGCGGCTTCCAGGATAAGGGCCACATAGTCGCCCTTGTTGGCCCCCACATCGAACACTACCGGGTCACGCTCCTTCACAGCGCCCAGCCCACGTTTGAGGGCGGCCAGCTCGATGACATGGGATTCCTTGGGCAGCATGGGAAGGCCATAGCCCATGCCCATGGCGCCGATGCGCACGAGGTTCTCGAAGAACGGCTGGTAGCGGACCTGAAGTCCGAAGCGGTCGAGCAGGATCTTGCCGAAGCCCATGATGTACAGGGGGATTTGCGAAGCCGCCAAATGTAACCGTCACCGACCTTGAGCCCTGGCTGCGTGGAGGGGCAGGGTGGCATGGACGGCACCGGATGAACACCGCGAGGGCGTGTTCGGGCAACGCGACCGATCTTTACGGCCCCATGCTCGGCCTGCAACTCCCCACCGATCCCCGTTGGGCGGAACTGATCCGCCAGGACCTTCCCGAACTGCTCACCGACCATGCGTGGTGCGAGCAAAAGGCCGCGAGCAATGCCATCAGCATGATCGTGCGCTACCCCGAGCTGAGCGAGCTGGTCACGGAACTTACGCGGATCGCGCAGGAGGAGCTGGAGCACTTCGGCCAGGTGGTGGAGCGGATCCATGCGCGCGGCTGGGTGCTGGGTCCGGAGCGGAAGGACAACTACGTGAACGAGCTCATGCAGTTCGTGCGCAAGGATGGCGGCCGCGAGGAGCGCCTGGTGGACCGCTTGTTGTTCAGTGCCATGATCGAGGCCCGCAGCTGCGAGCGCTTCAAGATGCTCACCGAGGAGGTCGACGATCCGGAGCTGCGTGACTTCTACCGCGCCCTGATGGTGAGCGAGGCCGGGCACTACACCACCTTCATCGGCTTTGCCCGCACCTACGGCGGCCGGGTGGATGTGGACGCGCGTTGGAGGCAGTTCCTGGCCTATGAAGCGGAGGTGATCACCCGCTACGGCACAGCACCGACCATGCACGGTTGAGGGGGAGAGCCGTCATCATCAGGGAGAGGCGATCTTCGCACCGCGGTCGCTGAAGCCACCATGCAGAAGCACAACCCCATGTCCAACGAGATCACGGCCGAGGTCATCAGCATCGGCGACGAACTGCTGATCGGCCAGACCATCAACACCAATGCGGGCTGGATGGGCGACAAGCTCGGGCTCATCGGCATCCGGCCCAAGCTGGTGCGCACCCTTGGCGATGACCGGCAGGAGATCCTGGAGGCCTTGCGCACGGCCACATGCCATGTGGTGCTCATCACCGGAGGGCTCGGCCCCACCAAGGATGACATCACCAAGCACACGCTTTGCGAGTTCTTCGGCACCCGGTTGGTCCGAGATCCTGACATCGAGGCGCGCATCGCGGCGTTCTTCCACAGCCTTGGCCGGGACCCCATGGAAGTGAACCGGGAGCAGGCGGACCTGCCGGAGGGGTGCATCGTGATCCCGAACGACCGCGGCACCGCCAGTGGAATGTGGTTCGATCGCAACGGCAGGGTGTTCGTGAGCATGCCCGGTGTGCCCTACGAGATGAAGGCCATGATGGAGAAGGTGGTCCTTCCCAAGCTGAAGGAGCGCTTCGATCCACCGGTCATCGTGCACCGTACCGTGCTTACGACAGGGCTGGGCGAGAGCCATCTGGCGAAGCGGATCGAGACGTGGGAGGACAGCCTGTCGGAGGCCTCCATCAAGCTCGCCTACCTGCCCAGCCCGGGCCTGGTGAAGCTGCGGCTGAGCGCCTATGCCGGGGCGGATGCCGATGAGGTACGCGCTCGTATCGACAACAAGGCCGACGAACTGTACGCCTTGATCCCGGACCTGATCTTCGGCGAAGGGGATGCCCGGTTGGAACAGGTGATCGGCAAGGTGCTGAAGGCATTGGGGCAGACCCTGAGCCTCGCCGAGAGCTGCACCGGGGGGTATGTGAGCCACCTCATCACATCGGTCCCGGGGAGCTCCGCCTATTACACCGGAGGGGTGGTGAGCTACGCCAATGCCGTGAAGATGGAGGAGCTTGGCATTCCGGCGGGGATGTTGGAGCTCAATGGTGCGGTGAGCCAGCCCGTGGTGGAGAAGATGGCCTTGGGGGTGCGCGAAGCCTTGAGGACGGATTGGAGCATCGCACTGAGCGGAGTGGCCGGCCCGGACGGGGGGACGGAGGAGAAACCGGTGGGTACTGTTTGGATGGCGGTGGCAGGCCCGGGGCGCGTGCGTTCCGTCAAGGGCTTTTTCCCCGGTACGCGTGACCTCGTGATCCAACGCAGTGCCCTCGCAGCCCTCGATCTGCTCCGGAAGGAACTGCAGAATGAGATTGTAAGGACTTGATAATGAATTGGATGACCAGTTCTTGGGTAGTCGTGGAGGCCCGTTCGATGGCCATCGCCGACCTGAGGCTCAAGGAATTGCGACAGGCTTTCACCAAGAAAGGGATTTGCATACATTTGCGCCCCCGTAACTACGCATTGCTATGAGCAAGGTCTGCCAGATAACCGGCAAGCACGTCATCACTGGAAACAGTGTGAGCCACTCGAACCACAAGACCAAACGCACGTTCGCTCCGAACCTGCAGGACCGCCGCTACTACATCCCCGAGGAGAAGAAGTGGGTGAGCCTGCGCGTGAGCGCTGCTGGCATGCGCACCATCAACAAGGTCGGCATCGGCGAGGCCATGAAGCGCGCCAAGGCGAAGGGTTTCCTTACCGCCTGATCCAACACGAACCCGAACTCACTGACCAATGGCCAAGAAAGGGAACCGCGTCCAGGTCATCCTGGAATGCACCGAGCACAAGACCTCGGGCCAGCCCGGCACCAGCCGCTACGTTACGACCAAGAACCGCAAGAACACCACCGAGCGGATGGAGTTGAAGAAGTACAACCCCATCCTGCGTCGTACGACCGTTCACAAAGAGATCAAGTAAGCCGCGCCTTCGCAGGTGCCGTCAACCATCAAATAGCGCTTCGGCGCGTGAAACATGGCAAAGAAGACCGTTGCAAGTTTGAAGAAGGCGGATGCCAAGGTGTTCACCAAGGTGATCCGCATGGTGAAGAACCCCAAGACCGGGGGCTACCAGTTCCAGGAACAGGTGATGGCCAACGAGGAAGTGGAGAAGTTCCTTTCCAAGAAAGGCTGACCTGACGCACGATCGAATGCAAAGGCCTTCGCCCTGGCGGAGGCCTTTTTCATGCATAAGGACTCCCATGGCATTTTTCGGACTATTCGGCAAGGACAGGACCCCCGCTCAGGCGAAAGCGGAGCAGGAGACCCTGGACAAAGGGCTTGAGCGTTCCCGGACCGGTCTGTTCGCCCGACTCACCCGGGCCGTTGCGGGCAAGAGCCGGGTGGACGACGAGGTGCTCGATGCGTTGGAAGAGACCCTGGTGTCGGGCGACGTGGGGGTGGAGACCACCCTGCGCATCATCGAACGCATCCAGGAGCGCATCGCCCGCGACAAGTACATGGGCACCGACGAACTGAACGGCATCCTGCGCGAGGAGATCGTTGCCTTGATGAAGGATGCGGAAGGGGCCGATGCACCATTCACGGTGCGCGGTACCAAGCCCCACGTGATCATGGTGGTGGGCGTGAACGGCGTGGGGAAGACCACCACCATCGGCAAACTCGCCAATGCCTACAAGCAGGCAGGCAACAGCGTCATGCTGGGTGCGGCTGATACCTTCCGTGCAGCGGCGGTGGACCAGCTGAGGATCTGGAGCGAACGGGTCGGCGTGCCGTTGGTGAGCCAGGGCATGGGCGCGGACCCCGCAGCGGTGGCCTACGACAGCGTGGAAAGCGCCAAGGCGAAGGGTGCCGACGTGGTGATCATCGACACCGCCGGCCGCCTGCACACCAAGATCAACCTGATGCACGAGCTTACCAAGGTGCGCAACGTGATGCAGAAGGTGATCCCCGATGCGCCGCACGAAGTGTTGCTGGTGCTGGACGCCAGCACGGGGCAGAACGCCATTGAACAGGCGAAGCATTTCACCCAGGCCACCCAGGTCACCGCATTGGTCCTGACCAAGCTTGATGGTACCGCCAAGGGCGGCGTCGCCATCGGCATCAGCGATCAGTTCCGGGTGCCGATCAAGTTCCTTGGGATGGGTGAAGGCATCAACGACCTGCAGGTCTTCGACCGGAGGGCGTTCGTGGACGCCTTGTTCAAGGGCTGAGCAACGGCCTGGTCACACGGTGCTTCACCGTGGTGCGGCCTGCACGGTTTTGGCACAATCGGCACAGCCGGTGATGATGAATTCCGTGCGACGGTTCATCTGGTGCTCCTGTTCACTGCATTCCACGCCATCCGCGCAGTGGTTCACGAGGCGGCGTTCGCCATAGCCCTTCCACGTGATCCGGTACGATTGAATGCCCTGCTCAATGAGGTAGTTCCTGGTGCTTTCCGCCCTTCGTTGGCTGAGCGCGTCATTCACCTCCACGCTCGCCCGGCTGTCCGAGTGGGAGCGCAGGTCGATGGTGATGGACGGATCCGTCTTCATCACCTGGACGACCAGGTCCAGTTCCATGGCCGCATCGCTGCGGATCCGTGCTTCCCGATAATCGAAGTAGATGGGACGCAGGTTCATCGCCTGGGCCATGTCGATCCCTGCTGAGATGGGGGCGAGCCCAGATCCCTCAGGACCGGTGAGCGCATGCTCCAGGAACATGAGCACACGGGTGTCGACATAGATGGTCTTGGACAGGTAGCCCATCCTCTGGAAGCTGACCTCAAGGTTCATGTCCTCGCCGAACCGTCGATCCGGGATCTCACCCTGCGTGATGCCTTGGTCGTTCGTGATCCCGTGGAACAGAAGTGTCCCGTCCCGTGCATCCTTCACCGATACCGTGACCCCTTCCAGCCATTCGTCCGTCATCCCATCGCGGATGATCGCGTTCACGGGAAGGTCCATCACGCTGTTGATGTACATGTCCGGGAGGTCCGTGTTGCCGAACGCCGAGATCTCGAACTCGCTGGCAGGCAGTTCGGCGGAAGCACCGCCGGGGATCTTGGCACTTACGGATGCAGGTACGTTCGGGGCGGGGAATTCGTACTCGCCATTGGGGCCGGTCACGGTGCGTGACAGCTCGTTCCGTTCCAGATCCATCAGGCGTACGGTGAGGTAGGGTACGGGCTGTGCATCGGCAACGTCCAGGATCCGTCCGGACCATTTGCGCTCGTCCACCGCCTTGCTGTTCATCAGGAAGTGGTAGATGTTCTCATCCCCCAAGGCGCCATCCCTGTCGGAGGTGAAGAAGCCATGATGCCCTTCGGCGTCGAGGCAGATCCCGAAATCATCGGCGGTGCTGTTCACCGGGGCGCTCAGGTTCTGCACCACGCCATGGCCATTGCCGCGGATGGTGCACCGGAAAAGGTCCAGTCCCCCGAGGCCCAAGTGCCCGTCGCTGGCGAAATAGAGGGTGTTCTGGTAGACATAGGGGAACATTTCGTCGCCTTCCGTATTGATGGGGAAGCCCAGGTTCTGTGGTTCACCCCAAGAGCCCTGTTCATCGCGGTAGCACACGTAGAGGTCCTTTCCGCCAAGCCCTCCGGGCATGTTGCTGGTGAAGTAGATCCTGCTCTGGTCGTAGGTCAGCGCCGGGTGGGCCACGGAGTGTGATGCACTGTTGTAAGGGAACGGGATCTCTTTGCCCCAGCCCAGGGCGTCGCGGCGACGCATGAAGATCTCCAGGTTGTTCACCCCTTCCTCGCTCAGCACCTTGCGCCCTTCATGGTAGTTGTTGCGGGTGAAGTAGAGTTCCATGCCATCGGTGGAAATGATCATGTTGCTCTCGTGGTACTTCGTGTTCGTGGCATCGTCCAGCGCGTTGATACGGCTGACCGTACCGTCCTTTCCGAGGACGCCCTTGAACAGGTTGAGGAACGGTTGGTCGTTCCAGCTGTGCACATCACGAGTGCCGAAATGTTCAACACGTGCGGAAGCGAAGATGATCGTGTCCTCGTAGATGAACGGACAGATATCGGACTGGTCACTGTTCATTTCGGACTTGAACACTTTGTGCGTGATCCCATCAGCGCCCAGGATCTCGCCAAGTCGCTCCGTAGCGTTCTCTTTCAGCATCACCCGGCTGTCTTCGGGAACGAGTTTCGCATATCGTTTCATCCAGAGGTCGCTGGCCCCGAACTGCCCGGATACCCGAAGGAGCTCAGCGTACCGGTAGATGTCCTCGGGTTCGACCTGTGAGGATGCGGCCACGATGGCGTACCAATGTTCGGCGTTCTTCGTATCGCGCAGCGTCCAGTAGCAGTCCGCCAGCCGGCGGGCATGCGGAATGCTGCTCGCGTTCTTGCGGAAGGCCTGCTCATAGGCTTCGATGGCCTGGGTGTAGCTCAGCGCATCATAGCTGTCGTCGCCGCTGGAGAGCAATGCTTGCTGTGCCCGTGCTTCGGAGAGCAACAGGAACGGAAGCCAGGTGCAGATCAGGAGTGTGCGGCAGGACATGGTCAGAAGTAGCGTGGTGAGCGCACCCGTTCGCGCGTGAAGACGGGATCGTAGCTGAACATGATCTCGTGGGTGCCGCCGGCCCGTTGAGTGTAGGACGACACCCCCAGGTCATAGGCATATCCGGCGCGGAATTGGTCGTTCAGCTGGACGGAGAAAATGCCTGTGACACTGGACCCATAGCGGTACATGGCTCCGAGCGACAGGCGATCACGGAGAAAGAAGCTAGCGGCGACATCGACCGAGAGCGGTGCTCCCTCCGAGGCCCGGACCATCATGGAGGGCTTGAACTTCACCGTGCCGAGCGGAAAGACGTATCCGCCAGTGAGGAAGACATGGGTCGCTTCCTGCTGGAAGGTGGTGGCGATGCCGTCGTTACCAACCTTGCCGAGGTAGTTGCGCAGCAGTTTCGGGACCGAAAGACCGACATAGCCCTTCTTGGACCAGAGGTAGGTGCCGAAACCGAAGTTCGGGCTCACCCGCCCGCTGATGTCCGCCATGAAGGTGGGGTCGTTCGGGTCGGTGTTCTCCACCTGCGTGTTCGCGATGCTGGCGTGGTTGATCCCCGCCTTCAGGCCGAATGCGAGACGGGTCTTGTGAGAGAGACGGATCCGGTAGGACAGGTCGGCGAACGCGCTGAGGGTGTTCGAGCGACCGATGTGGTCGTTCACCACGCTGCCCCCCAGTCCAAGGCTGCGGCGATTCACCGGGGCATGAGCGGATAGGGAATGGGTCACCGGGGCCCCGTTGATCGATGTCCATTGCACACGGCTCAACGCGGTCACGTTCAGCACGTCGTTGCTGCCCGCATAGCCGGGGTTCACCGTCATCATGTTCCACATGTACATGCTGTACATGGGGTCCTGCTGCGCCTGCATGCTGGCAACGAGCAACAGGCCGGCGGTGAGGAGTAGGAGGCGTGAGCGCATGGTCGTCGTATCGTACCTGTTCAACGGTTCATCTGGAGATAGCCTGTCCGCGTATCGCCATCACCAAGTTCAAGTTGGTAGAAGTAGGTGCCTGCGGGTAGGTCACCGGGCAGGGCGCCCGGGCCGTTCACCTGGCCGCTCCAATCGTTCAGGTAGGGGGAGGCCTGGTAGATGGTGCTGCCCCAGCGGTTGAAGATGAGCACCTTGCTGCCGGGGTAGTACTCAAGCCCTTTGATGACCCAGGCATCAGCGATGCCGTCGCCATTGGGTGAGAATCCCGAGGGGATCACCAGGGCAGGTTGGGGCTTGATCACGGTCACTTCGGTAGTGCAGCTGGAGGTGTTCCCACTGGCGTCGGTCACGGTCAGCGTCACGGTATACGTGCCTTCGGCGGTGAAGTTCCCCTGGTCCACGGTATAGGTGAGGGAACCGGTGCCGCAGTTGTCCGTGGTGCCGCCGTCCAGGTCGATCCCGGTGATGACCGCCACATCGTTGGCGTCCATTGCCACCGTGATGCTCTGGCAGATCACCGCAGGAGCGATGGTATCGAGAACGGTCACCAGGGCCAGGCAGGAGTCCACGTTGCCCACGTCATCGGTCACGAACAGGCTTACCGGGTTACTGCCCAGGTCGCTGCAGTCGAACACGGTCTGCTCCGCGATCACACTGACGATGGTACCGTTGTCGAAGCTGCCGCCGTCCAGATCACTGGAGAGCAGGGAGGCATTGCCGTTGGCATCCAGATAGATGGTGGCGTTCTGGCACTGTGCAGTGGGCGGGTTGTTGTCCCCGACCTGCACGTTGGCCATACAGGAGCTGCTGTTGCCGCTGCCGTCGGTCACGGTCAGGGTGACCGTGTAGGTACCGGTAGCGGTGAACACGCTCTGGTCGACACTGTAGGAGAGCAGGCTGCCGCTGCCGCAGTTGTCCGTGGATCCGTTGTCCATTTGCACGGCGGTGATCGTGGCCACCCCCTGTGTGTTCAGGATGACGGAGATGTTCTGGCAGGCCACAGTGGGTGCGATGGTGTCCAGCACCAGCACGGAGGCGATACAGAACGCCTGGTTGCCCGATGCGTCGGTGACGATCAGCGCCAGATTGTTCGCTCCCAGGTCGTTGCAATTGAAGACGGTCTGCGTCGCTGCAAGGGTGAGCCCTCCTGCATTGTCGTAGCTGCCACCATCGATATCCGCTGGCTGCATGCTCGCATTGCCGCTCGCGTCCAGGTAGATGGTGTCGTTCTGGCAAAGCGCCACGGGAGGGAGATTGTCCTCCACGGTGACGGTGGCTATGCACGTGCTGCTGTTGCCGCTGGCATCGGTCACCGTGAGCGTCACCGTGTAGGTCCCCGACTGACCGAAAGTGTACTGGTCAAGGCTAAGGCCGATGCCACCGTTCCCACAATTGTCCGTGCTCTGCGCTCCGACCATAGTGCTGGTGATGGTGGCCGATCCGGTGGAATCAAGGCTCACCAGGATGTTCTGGCAGATCGCCGTTGGCGCAACCGTATCCAGTACAAGGACCTGCGCCATGCACAGCGTCTGATTACCGGCCATGTCCGTAACGATCAGTGTGACATTGTTGCTGCCCATGTTGTTGCATCCGAAGGACGTTTGCGAAGCCGCCAGGGTCACCGGGCCCGCATTGTCGGAGCTGCCGCCGTCGATGTCCGCAGGCTGAATGCTCACGAAGCCGAACGCATTGAGGTAGATGGTGTCGTTCTGGCAGATGGCCAGGGGTGGCACATTGTCCACCACCACCACGGTCGCGTTGCAGGAACTGCTGTTACCGCTGGCGTCCGTCACAGTGAGCACCACGGTGAAGATGCCCGATTGCGTGAAGGTGTATTGGTTCAAGCTGAGGGTCAATCCGCCGCCTCCGCAGTTGTCCGTGCTCAGGCCGCCGATCATGACCCCGGTGATCGTGGCCACACCATTGTTGTCAAGACTGACCGTGATGCTCTGGCAGATCGCAGCAGGCGCGATGTTGTCCAGTACGGTCACCACGGCAATGCAAAGGGACTGGTTGTTGGCACCGTCGGTGACGATGAGGGTCACGTTATTCGGGCCTATGTTGTTGCACCCGAAAGACGTTTGCGATGCCGCCAGGGTCACCGGGCCCGCATTGTCGTAGCTGCCTCCATCAATATCGCTGGGGAGGATGGTGGCGTTGCCAAAGGCATCGAGATGGACGGTGATGTTCTGGCAGATGGCCACCGGAGGAACATTCTCCTCCACCGTCACAATGGCGGTGCAGGTGCTGCTGTTCCCGCTCGCATCGGTCGCGGTAAGGACAACAGGATAGGTTCCGGATAGGGTGAACGCGTATTGGTCAAGGCTCAAGGTGAGCCCGCCGCTGCCGCAGTTGTCCGTGCTCAATGAGCCGATCATCGCACTGGTGATGTTGGCTACGCCGTTCCCATCCAGGCTGACAGTGATGTTCTGGCAGATCGCGGTGGGAGCGATGGTGTCCAGTACCGTTGCACTGGTCATGCAGAAGGCGGTGTTGCCGTTGCTATCGCTCACGAGCAGGAACACGGTGTTCGATCCCAGGTCATTGCAGCTGAATACGCTTTGGCTGGGCATGACGTTCACAGTTCCGCAGTTGTCCGAACTGCCACCGTCAATGGCGTTGCCAGTGAGGCCCACCTGGCCGCTTGCATCCAGGTAGAGGGTCACACTCTGACAGACGGCCACCGGTGCCATGATGTCCACGACACTGACGATGAACGAACAGGTGTCCAGGTTCCCGCTGGCGTCAACGGCCGTGTACGTGATCGTAGTGATGCCGAGCGGGAATGCGCTTCCCGGCGGAAGTCCTGCGGTCTGCATGATGATCGCTCCGCTGCAGTTGTCCGTGACCACAGGTGAGCTCCAGGTTGCGACGGCGGTGCAGGAAAGGCCAGCTGTGAGGCTGATCGTGCCAGGGCAACCGTTGATCACAGGAGCCTGCACATCGATCACGGTGACAGTGAAGGAGCAGGAGGCGGTAAGGCCTGCGGCATCGGTCACCAGATAGGTGACGGTGGTGGTGCCGATGGGGAAGGTGCTACCGGAGGCCAGACCAGCGGTCATCGTGGTGACGCTTGCCGGGCAGTTGTCGGTACCCACAGGCGTGGCATAGGTCACCACGGCACCGCAGACGTTAGCATCGTTGTTCACGGTGATGTTGGCCGGGCAGCTGATCACAGGTGCCTGGGCGTCGATCACAGTGACGGTGAAGGAGCACGAGGCAGTAAGGCCTGCGGCATCGGTCACCAGGTAGGTGACGGTGGTGGTGCCGATGGGGAATGTGTTGCCGGAGGCCAGGCCAGCTGTCATCGTGGTGATGGCGCCAGCGCAGTTGTCCGTGCCGACAGGAGTAGCGTAGGTCACCACAGCCCCGCAGACAGCCGCGTCGTTGTTCACGGTGATGTTGGCAGGGCAGCTGATCACAGGCGCCTGCGCATCGATCACCGTGACGGTGAAGGAGCAGGAGGCGGTAAGGCCTGCGGCATCGGTCACCAGGTAGGTGACGGTGGTGGTACCGATGGGGAAGGTGCTACCCGAAGCGAGCCCGGCGGTCATCGTAGTGATCGCGCCAGCGCAGTTGTCAGTGCCGACGGGCGTGGCATAGGTCACCAGGGCCCCGCAGACGCCCGCATCATTGTTCACAGTGATGTTCCCTGGGCAGCTGATGACAGGCACCTGCGCATCGATCACCGTGACGGTGAAGGAGCAGCTGGCGGTAAGGCCTGCGGCATCGGTCACCAGGTAGGTGACGGTGGTGGTACCGATGGGGAAGGTGCTTCCCGAAGCAAGACCAGCGGTCATGGTGGTGATGGCACCAGCGCAGTTGTCGGTACCGACGGGCGTGGCATAGGTCACCACAGCCCCGCAGACGCCCACGTCGTTGTTCACGATGATGTTGGCCGGGCAGCTGATCACAGGTGCCTGCGCATCGATCACAGTGACCGTGAAGGAGCACGAGGCAGTAAGGCCTGCGGCATCGGTCACCAGGTAAGTGACGGTGGTGGTTCCGATGGGGAAGGTGCTACCGGAGGCCAGGCCGGCGGTCATCGTGGTGACGCTTGCCGGGCAGTTGTCGGTACCCACAGGCGTGGCATAGGTCACCACGGCACCGCAGACGTTAGCATCGTTGTTCACGGTGATGTTGGCCGGGCAGCTGATCACAGGTG
>JBIIYP010000067.1:0-14802 GCA_044346705.1 Flavobacteriales bacterium | reverse complement strand
GTTCAGTTCCGGCGCCACCTCGGCCATCTTGTGCCCAGTGGGTACGTTCAGTGATGTGAGCGGCAGTACGGTCTGCTTGAGCTGCACTGCCGGTCGCTTCAGCAGCAGTCCCGGTTCCACGGTGTGCACGGATTGTTCCGCGGGCACCTACCAGGATCAACAGGGACAGCAAGGCTGCGTGGCCGCCCCTGCGGGCTACTATGTGCCCGGTTCCGCGGCCACCAGCGCGCTCGCCTGTCCGGCGGGCAAGTTCAGTAGCACCAACGGTGCCACGGCCTGCACGGACTGTTCCGTAGGCACCTACAACCCGAGCCAGGCCGCGACCAGTTGCCTGAGCTGTAGCAGCAGCACGAGCACCGGCAGCGCGGCCTGCCTCTCCTATCCGGGATCGCCTTATTGCAGCAGCGGCGGCACGGCGAGTCCTGCGTTGAGCGGTGGTGGTGGCGGCACTTACACCTGCAGCAGCGGCCAGTGCAGCGCCCTGGTGATGGATCCGGCGACCGGCGTCATCGACCTGAGCGCGAGCGCGCCCGGCACCTACAGGGTGTGCGTGAGCGGTGCCTGTTCGGATGTGACGATCACCGCTCCGGTAAGCCTGAGCAGCGTGACCGTTAGCCAGAGCAGCGGCACCAACCCCAGCTGCGATGCGGCGCCCGTGGAGTTCACGGTGCACGGCACCTACAGCGATGGTTCCACCTTCGCCCAGCGCCCGCCGAGCGAGGTGAGCGCGGTGTGGTCGCCCGGTGCGATCACGGTGCAGGGCCTCTCCTTCAGCGTGGCCTCGCCCTCCAGTTCCTCCGTAACGTGTTCGGTGACCAGCAGCCGCGCGTGCATGAGCAGCAGCACGCCGGTGGCCAGCAGCAACAGCGTGGCCCTTGTGGTGCGCTCCACGGTGAGCATCGACCCGCTCAGCCTGAGCATCAGCCAGACACAGGGCAGCGCTTCAACCTGTTCCGGCTCCCCCGTGGAGTTCCGCGCCACCGGAACCTACAGCGATGGCTCCAGCGCCAGCGCGGACCTGAGCGCGACATGGAGCGCAGGTGCGCTCACCATCACTGGCCAGGGCTTCGGCTTCCAGGCCAGCAGCAGCGTGAGCGTGCACGCCAGCAGCGTGAGCAGCTCGCGCAGTTGTGTCAGCAACAGCGGCAGCGTGGCCTCGCCGCCGGACTTCGCGTTGAGCGTGAGCCCTGCACTGAGCATTGTGCCCAGCAGCGTGGTGGTGAGCCAGGTAAGCGGCACCAGCCCCACGTGCAGCAGCGCCACCGATGTGGCCTTCCGCGTGGACGGCATGTTCAGCGATGGCAGCCCTTTCAGCAGCCGTCCCGCGAGCGAGTTCAGCGCGGTGTGGGGCGGCACCGTGCTCACCATACAAGGCCGTGACTTCGCCATGTCCAGCCCTGTGGCCGGCCCGGTGAGCTGCTCGGTGAGCAGCAGCCGCGCGTGCATGAGCAGCAGCACACCGGTGGCCAGCAGCAACAGCGTGGCGCTGAGCGTAACGCCGAGCGTGAGCATCAGCTCCGTCAGCTTCACGCAGACCACGGGCACCAACCCGAGCTGCGCTGGTTCGCTGGTGAAGTTCACCGCCACCGGCACCTTCAGCGATGGCAGCAGCTTCGCCAGCCGCCCGCCGGGTGAAACCCTGTTCGAGTTCTTCAAGGGCGGCTCTTCCATGGGCAGCGCGCAGTCGAACCCGCTGTACCAGGACAACGGCCAGGTGGGCACCAACCCGCTGCACGTGGTGGCCAGCAGCTCGCGTGCATGCCTGAGCGGTGCGAGCAGCAGCAGCAGCACGCCGGTGAGCCTGGTGGTGAGCAGTCCGCCGAACGCGGGCACGGGCGGCTTCCATGTCCCTTGCGAGAACAGCCCCAGCATCCCGCTTTTCAGCCTGTTGACCGGCAACCCCGCCCCCGGCGGAAGCTGGTTCTATGATGCCCAGGGGGGGGCGCCACCGGTACCGGTCACGGTTGCCGTGTACAACCCCATCACGAGCGCGGCCGGACCATACCTCTATGTGGTGAGCGCACCCGGCTGCGGACCGGACACTGCGATCTTGGAGATGGGCACCACCAGCCTGCAGACCTGGTTCCACGATGCTGACGGTGACCTGCACGCCAGCACCACGCTGGTGAGCTGCACTTATCCAGGCATGGGTTGGGACGTAGTGGTGCTTCCTGTGGATGACTGCGATGACAACAACGCCGCCCGCTTCCCCGGCAACCCCGAAGTCTGCGACGACGTGGACAACAACTGCGCCGGTGGCGTGGACGACGGCCTGCTGTTCGTGGACTACGTGGTTGACGAGGATAACGATAACTACTTCGTGACCGGTTCCCTCCTGAGCAGTTGCAGCGACCCCGGCGCGCCCTACCGCCCGCTCACCACCCAACTGCAGGCCGGCGATTGCGATGACACCAGCGAAAGCGTGCACCCCACTGCTCCTGAACTCTGCGACGACCTGGACAACGACTGCAGCAGCAGCACCGCCATCGACTTCAGCTGCGATGTGGACAACGACAACTATTGCACGAGCGTGCCCAACGGTGCCACGTGCAGCGCCTGCCCCAACGGCGGTGGTGACTGCGACGACACCGACAACACCAGCTTCCCCGGCGGCACCGAAGTGTGTGACGGGCGCGACAACGATTGCGATGGTGCGGTGGATGATGGACTGCCCACCCAGCTCTTCGCGCTCGATGCCGACAACGACAACTTCTATGTGACCAGCTCTGTGGTGAGCCGCTGCGGCCCGCCCTCCTCCCTCCACCGCGCCCTGAGCGTGATGGTGGCCGCCGGTGGTGGTGCCGATGACTGCGACGACACCCGCGCCAGCGTGCACCCCACCGCACCCGAACTGTGCGACAACTTGGACAACGATTGCAGCAGCAGCACCACCATCGACTTCAGCTGCGATATGGACAACGACAACTACTGCACGAGCCTGCCCAACGGTGCCACCTGCAGCGCCTGCCCCAACGGCGGTGGTGACTGCGATGACCTGGACCCTGCACGTCACCCCGGCGCACTTGAACTGTGCGATGGCGTTGATCAGGACTGCGACGGCAGCAGCACGGACCTGGACTATGCGCTCTACCTCGATGCCGATGGCGATGCCCATGGCACCGGAGCGGTGCTGAGCTACTTCCATGGCACCTGCGGCGCTCCGCCCCAGCTCAGCGCGCTACCGCCCAACCGGGCGCTGGTGGCCGGTGATTGCGATGACACCGATGCCAGCGTACACCCCGGCGCTGCTGAAGTGTGCGGCAACGGCAAGGATGACGATTGCGATGGCGTGACCGATCCGGTGAGCGATTGGGCCCTCGATGCCGACAACGACGGCTGGTACACCGGCGCACCCAGCAGCAGCAGCTGCGCACCGACCAGTCTGCACCGCAACCTGTTGGTGTTGTTCGGCGGGAATGATTGCGCGGACAATGACGCCAGCCGAAAGCCCGGTGCTGCCGAAGTGTGCGACGGCGTGGATCAGGATTGCGATGGCTCGGTGGATGAGCTCTTCACGAACACCGACGGTGACGCCCTGGCCGACTGCGTGGACCCGGATGATGACAACGACGGCCTGCTCGATGGTGTGGAGAGCTCCGCCGGACTGGACCCGCTCGACGCCGACAGCGACGACGACGGGATCCCCGATGGCACCGAGTTCTTCCACTTCAGCGGCGGAGTGGCCGTGGGCTTCACCGACACCGATGGCGATGGCCTGCTGGATGCGCTGGACAGCGACAGCGACGACGACACCATCAGCGACAGCGAGGAGTTCACCAGTTCGTGCAGCGGCAGCCTGGTGACCAACGTGGACACTGATGGCGATGGCGTGGCCGACTACCGTGACGAGGACAGCGATGCCGATGGCGTGCTGGATGCCGTGGAGGCCGGTGATGCCTCCCTCACCACCCCGGCCGTGGACACCGACAACGACTGCGCCCGCGACTACCGTGATGGTGACAGCGATGCTGACGGCCTCGACGACAGCTTCGACAGCTGCCGCATCGTGGTTGGCCAAGTGGGCAGCACCTGCAACGACGGCAACCCCGCCACCACCGGTGATGTGCTGAGCAGCAGTTGTGTCTGCGCCGGCACCGTGGGCGCTGCTTGCACCGATCCGGTGGCCAGCAACTATGTGGCCGGTGCCACGCCGAACAACCCGACCTGCACTTACTGCCCGGCCACAGTGGTCACGGATGCCACGCTCTCCTCGGCGATAACGATCGGCAGCGGGATCCCGAACACGCACATGAGCGTGGCCACCAACTGCAACGGCATGGAGGTGGGCCTCAGCGTCGTCGAGCGCTTCACGGGCTCAATACTCCCGAGCGGTAGCGTGTACACCACCTTCATCGGCAACAGCCCCATGAGCGGCACCAACCCGGCTCCGGCCGCCGGCCTGGCCCGTTGGAACTACGTGATGAGCGTGGACCTCGGCGCGTTCGACTTCTCGCAGGTGCATGTGTACCTCGATCAGGACCGTGACCCGGCGAGCGGTCCGCCCGTGGCCTGGAGCACCGTGGACGTGAGCGCCTACCTGCAGAGCATTGGGCAGCAGGGCCTGCACAAGACACAGGACTCGCAGAACCCGGGCTCCGCCTTCTGGTCCGCAGCGCCGTTCAGCTTCCCGGCCTTCGACCCCAACGTGCCCGGCACCTACGAGATGCGTGTGCGTCTGGAGAGCAGCTTGACCGGTGCATCGCTGATGAGCGTGCCCATTACCGTGGTGGTGCTGCCCCGTGTGCAGCTCGCCGCCCGCGTGATGCTGGACGGCGCCTTCGTGGACCCCACGCCGACGGTGGACAACGGCGACGGCCGCATGCGTGACGACCTCCGCGCCTTGGGCCAGCTGCCCCTGCAACAGCCCTACTGCTCCAGCGCCTTCAGCGCCTCCACCCTGGCCTACTGCGGCACCGAGGCGACGACCGCTGCGGTGCTCAGCGTGAGCGATCCGGACAACGCGATCGTGGACTGGATGCTGCTGGAACTGCGCTCTTCCGGCACCGCCGGCCTGCCAACGACCCTGCACCGTCGCGCCTGCCTGGTGCAACGCGATGGGGATGTGGTGGCTGAGGACGGCGTGAGCCCCGTGAGCTTCGTGGGCGTGATGCCCGGAAGCTTCCATGTGGTGGCCCTGCACCGCAACCACCTCGGCTGCATGACCCTCGACCCGCTGACCTTCAGCGCCTCCAGCCCCAGCGCCGTGGACTTCAGCAGCCCCAGCCTGGCCACCTACGGGGTCGCGAGCCGCAAAGGCTACGACTATTACCGGTGCCTCTGGGGCGGCAATGCCCGCCCGGATGACCGCCTGCGCTACACCGGCACCGCGAACGACCGCGACCCCGCCTTGATCGCCGTGGGCGGATCCTCCCCCACCGCCATCCTGAGCAACGTGTACCGCCTGGAGGACAGCAACATGGACGGCTTTGTGAAATACACCGGAGCCGGCAATGACCGTGAAGGGCTGTTGATCAACGTGAACTGGGGCTTCGGCACCATCAGCTTGACCCGCCAGCGCCTGCAACAACTGCCCTGAGCCGCCCCCGCTCAGGCCTGCGCGGCCCCGCTCATCGGAAGGTGGGCGGGGCTTCGTTTTGGGGGGGGGCGGATATGCTCCCTTTAAACCGTCCTTCGACTCCTCATGCGCTTCGCGCCTTGCGGAGTGCCGCTTCGCTCATGCTCAGGACGAGTTCGGGGGGATGGGGATGGGCAATTGGCGGCCTGCCACCTACCTGACGCCTCCTTGCCCCAGGCCCCTGATCGGAGCCTTGCCCCCCCTATCAGCACCCTCCCGAGCCCCGGCCCGAAATTTCATCACCACCAAAAGCGGGGGCCACATACGCCGAACGGCAACTCGTGGACGACACGGCCCCCATGAACGCGGCATCCCCTTGTTCAGCATGATCCTGTTCAAACCACCCTTTCCATGCGCACGCTGGCGACGATCATGTCCGTGGCCCAGCACTTCGCAGCCGAGGACAAGGTGCAGCATGGCATGGACGATGGAACCCTTGGCGTGGTACGCGTGAAGGCCACGCAGGTCTTCGTGACGCCGAACAGCTTCGTGGGCCCGGCCACCACCACGCCGAGCATACAGCGGGGGGGTGGACAAAGCCACGGCAGGTGACATCCTGACCGTGTACACCGCCACCTGCGACGAGCAAGCGCTGGTGAACAAGAGCATGACCATCGACGGCACATCGCCCAAGCCGGTCGTTGACTTCACCGGCACGGTGAGCGGCAAGGCCCTGTTCGATGTGAGCGCACCGAACGTGGTGCTCCGTGGCCTCGATATGCGCCCGGGCCTCGTGAAGCTCAGCAGCGCCGTGATCACCAGCAGTGCAACGGGCCTGGGCGGTCTGCAAGTGCTGGACCATTCATTCACCCACTATGGCTCCACGGGCGCTGTTTCCAGCACCTTCGGGAATCGCAACGCGGTGAGCGCCGACTACGCACAATACCGGGTGAGCGGTGGTGGTGGACCAGTGACCTTCAGCGGTGGCGGATTGATGGACGATGACCTGCGCACCGGTTTGCTCACCGTTAGCTACCCCCTGATCCCAACGGCGCATCCCTGCTCCGGCGCACCGTGGAACCACACCGGCACCGATGCCATTGTGGACTGGGTGCTGTTGGAACTGCGTAACGCGGCCATAGCGGCCACCATCGTCGCCCGCCGCGAAGCCCTGTTGCAGCGCGATGGTGACTTCGTGGACGTGGATGGCGTGAGCCCGGTGAGCTTCTGGGACCTGCCCAACTGCAGCTACCATGTGGCCGTTCGCCATCGCAACCACCTCGGCATGATGACCTTCACCGCCGCGTCCTTGAGCGCAATGACGACCACCATCGACTTCACGGACATCGGCACCCCCACTTATGGTACTGGAGCCCAGAAGAACGTGAGCGGCGTGAACGTGATGTGGACCGGCAACAGCCGCCCGTATGACCGCCTGAAGTACACCGGTCCGGGGAACGACCGCGATCCCATCCTCATCCGGATCGGCGGCGTAACGCCCACGGCATCTGCGAACGGCTACTTCGTGGAGGACAACACGATGAACGGCCAAGTGAAATACACGGGGCCGACGAACGATCGCGACGCCATCCTGGTGAACATCCTGCCCGGCCCTGATACCGGCTTCAAACTGCAGCAATTGCCTTGATCCCGACCCGGTCGCGAAGTGCCCTCAACAGCGCTTCGCGACCGGACCGGAACACCTGCCGACCCATGTCCCATTTCGCACCCACCAGCCAGCCCGCGCGCAAGGCTCCGGAACCCCGGTTCCGGGCACTTGTGGCATGGTCGGTGGCGTGTCCGGGAAACTTCGTGGATGGAAACACCCCTGTTCGTGGATCCCATTCGGCACTTCGCCACCGTTCCACTCGTTTGCCTCACCCGAACACCCGAACATTGCATGCAGCAAAGGTCCGACCCGGTGGGTAGGCCCCGTTGCATGAACGCCTTTTTGGCGCCTATGGGCGCCGCTTAGCCTGAACAACGCATACGGTCACACCGGAATTACCCCCATATCTCCGAACGATGGAAAAGATCAACGCCCTGAAGCGAGCCCTCATGCTCTGGTCGGTACTGCTGTTGGCAGTGCCCATGACCCTTCACGCGCAGACCGTGGAATTAGGCATCACCGAGAACCCCTCGGACCAGCTCGAGGTACGCTTCAAACCCAGCGCCAGCTTCAACGGGCTGGCGTCGGGCAGTTCGTTCACCATCCGATGGACAGATATCCCTTCGGTGTCGTTCGGAACCCCGGTGTTCGTAGATGCCACCGTGGCCGAGTACATGACGGGATCCCCGTCCTTGACGTTCCCGGGAGGGGGCATCAGTACCACCACCAACGGGGGGTACAAGTACACCAACTTCACCACGTTCAGCGTTACCGCATTGAGCGATGTGGGTGCTAGCTGGAGCGCCAATACGGAAGTGGCGATCATCCGCATCCCGGTGATCAACCCCACCAATGCCTGCGTGACCTTCGAGGTGCTCAATGACAGCTACACCACCGCCAACAACCTGGAATGGTATGTCGCCTTGAACGGCTTTGACTCGCAGAACGGGTTCATCACCGGGAAGACCTCATCGACGTTCGATGACCAGCTGCCCACGATCAGCTGCCCGGCGAACGTGACCACCGCCACAAGCCTCGGTACATGTGCCCGTGTTGTGACCGGCCTCACCCCCACCACCGCTGACAACTGCGGCACCCCTGCCCTCACCTATGCCATGACCGGCGCTACGACCGGCACGGGCAGCGGCTCTGTGAGCGGCTTCAGCTTCAATCAAGGTATCACCACGGTGACCTACACGGTGACCGATCCGTCGTTGAACACCGCTTCCTGCTCCTTCACGGTAACGATCGTCGACAACGAATCGCCTACCGTGGCCTGCCCCGCAGACCAGGTGGTCAGCACTGATCCGGGCATCTGTACGGCAACGCTGACCAGCGCCATCCAGCCCACCGTTTCGGACAACTGCAGTCCCACCTTCCCCACGAGCTACACCCTGAGCGGTGCCACCACCGGCTCCGTGAACGTGCCTTATCCCTTCACCCACTCCATCACCTTCAACAAGGGGGTGACCACGGTGCTGTACAACATCCAGGACCTCAACGGCAACAACACGGTCTGCTCCTTCACGGTGACCGTGAACGACACCCAGGTGCCGGTGCTCTCCTGCCCTGCGAACGTGATCGTTGGTACTGCGGCCCCCGCCTGCACCGCGAGCGTAGCCGCTGCGAGCCTTGCTGTGGGAGTGAACGAGAACTGCACCTACACGCTGTCCTGGTCCCTCTCGGGTGCGACCCCTGGCAGTGGTACGGGCCAGATGCCCACGACCACCTTCGATCTGGGTGTGACCACGCTCACCTATACCATCAACGATGGTATGAACGCTCCGGTGAGCTGCTCCTCCACGGTGACCGTGAACGACGATGACGCCCCCACCGTGAACAACACGGCCGGCTCGTTGGACCAGACCCTGCAGTGCAGCAATGCTGCCGGTATCACTGCGGCCTTGGCCCTGGCGCCAACCGCTGCGGATAACTGCACCGCCGTGCCGACCCTTAACCTGGTGAGCGATAACACGGTGAACTCGATGACCTGTGCGAACGCCTACGTGCGCACCCGCATCTGGAACTTCACGGACGCCGCCAGCAACACCAGCGCGAGTTTCACCCAGGTGATCACCGTGATCGACAACACGGCACCCACCGTGACCGCGGGCACCATCGCGGCCTGCTACCCCACACAGATCGCCGCCGAAGCGGCCGCGATCGCTGCCACCACAGCCACGGACAATTGCACCACGCTCAGCGGCGCTAACTACTTCGCCTCCACCTCGGGCACGTGCAGCGCCGTGATCACGGTGACCGTGAATGACGGTTGCGGCAACAGCAACGCTGTCACCTACAACACGCGTATCGATAACACGGGTCCGACCCTGGCGCCCGGCAGCATTGCCGCGATCTATGCCGACGTGGCTTCTGCTGAGGCGGCTGCCATCGCGGCCACCGGAGCCACGGACAACTGCCCTGGCACCCTGACCAAAACGGCCACCACCACCGGCACGTGCACGGCAACGGTGACCGTTACCGTAACGGATGGTTGCGGCAATTCCAGCAACACCGCCTACAGCACCCGCATCGACAATACGCCTCCGACGATCACCGACTGCCCAGGCAACCAGACCGCGAGCACCGTGTTCAACACGTGCGCAGGCTCGGCGACCATCGCCGCACCAACATTCACCGACAACTGCGGCGGCCCCCTGAGCTATAGCTGGGCGGTGACCGGCGCGGGACGTGTTGGCGGGAACACCGGCAGCAACACCAACGCTTCCGGATCCTACAACCTGGGTGCCAGCACGGTGACCTACACCGTGAGCGACGGCCTGAACACGACGACGTGCTCGCACACCATCACGATCACGGACAACCAGACCCCTGTGGTCGCCTGCCCCTTGAACCAGATCACGGGCACCGACCTCAACCAGTGCACCGCCACCCGCAGCTACGCGCCCACCAGCGTGACCGACAACTGCACCGCGAGCCCCGCGGTGAGCTACCAGCTCACCGGAGCCACCACCACCGTGGGCTTCGTCGCCGGCACCATCAACAGCGTGGCCTTCAACCCGGGCGTTACCAGCGTGACCTTCCGCGCCACGGACGCTTCCGGCAACCTCTCCAACTGCCCCTTCACAGTGACCGTGACCGACAACCAGACACCGGTTGTGTCCTGCCCGGCCAACATCGTGACCAGTAACGATGCCGGTCTTTGCACGAAAACCATCCTCGGAGCGGACCTCGACCCGGTCACCGTGGTGGAGAACTGCTCTTATGCACTGGGCTACTCCGTCACCGGCGCAACGACCGCCAGCGGTATCAACGTGCCCGGCAGCATCACCTTCAACAAGGGGGTGAGCACGGTGACCTGGACGGTGAACGAGAACGGTGGCCTCCTGGCCTCCGCCTCTTGCTCCTATACCGTGACGGTGAACGACACGGAACTGCCTGTGGTGGCCGCCAATGGCTCCTCCACAGTGGCTTGCCCTGCATTGGCCGTGCCTCCGACCGTTCCCACCGCATCGGACAACTGCGACGGCACCCTGACCGGCGTGCTAACCAGCACCGTGAACACCCCTGTTGTCTTGACCTGTGAGGGTACCCGTGTATACACCTACACCTACACGGACCTGTCCAGCAACACCAACACCTGGACCTACACCTACACCATCGAGCGTGAGGACTTCACGATGCCCGCCAACACCGGCAGCACCGTGGCCTGCGCTGCCCTCATCACCACCCCCACGCCTCCCAGCGTGAACGACAACTGCGGCGGTGCCATCACCCCCAGCGGTCCCACGGTGAGCAGCACCCCCACCTGCGAGGGTGACGTGACCTACACCTGGAACTACGCCGACTGCGAAGGCAACAACCACAACTGGGTCTACACCTACACCATCGAGCGTCTGCCTTTCGCAGACCCGGCTGATGCGGGTTCCACCGTGGCCTGCGCCGCACTGGCAGTTACCCCCACGCTGCCCACGGTCACCGACAATTGCGGTAATGCACTGACCCCAAGCGGTCCAGTGATGGGAGGCACCTACGTGGACTGCGAAGGCACCATCACCTACACCTACCTCTATACCGATTGCGAAGGCAACAACCACGACTGGGTCTACACTTACACCATCGAGCGCCAGGACTTCACGATGCCCGCCAACACCGGCAGCACCGTGGCCTGTGCCGCGCTCATCACCACCCCCACGCCGCCAAGCGTGAACGACAACTGCGGCGGTGCCATCATCCCCACCGGTCCCACGATCAGCTCCACCCCTGCCTGCGAGGGTGACGTGACCTACACCTGGAACTACGCTGACTGCGAAGGCAACAACCACGACTGGGTCTACACTTACACCATCGAGCGCCTGCCTTTCGCGGATCCTGCTGATGCTGGTTCCACCGTGGCCTGCGCTGCCCTGGCCGTTACGCCCACGCTGCCCAACGTCACCGACAACTGCGGCATTGCACTGACCCCGAGCGGTCCGGTGATGGGCGGCACCTACGCCGGTTGCGAAGGCACCATCACCTTCACCTACCTCTACACCGATTGCGAGGGCAACACCAACGATTGGGTCTACACCTATACCATCGAGCGCAACGACTTCAGCATGCCCGCCAACGGGGCAAGCACCGTGGCCTGCGCTGCGCTCATCAGCACCCCCACGCCGCCCAGCGTGAACGACAACTGCGGCAACGCGCTGACCCCGACCGGGCCGGTTGTGAGCAGCACCCCGGCCTGCGAGGGTGACGTGACCTACACCTGGAACTACGCCGACTGCGAAGGCAACAACCACGACTGGGTCTACACTTACACCATCGAGCGCCTGCCTTTCGCGGATCCTGCTGATGCTGGTTCCACCGTGGCCTGCGCCGCTCTGGCCGTTACGCCCACGCTGCCCAACGTCACCGACAACTGCGGCATTGCACTGACCCCGAGCGGTCCGGTGATGGGCGGCACCTACGCCGGTTGCGAAGGCACCATCACCTTCACCTACCTCTACACCGATTGCGAGGGCAACACCAACGATTGGGTCTACACCTATACCATCGACCATACCACCGCACCTGCGGAGATCGGTGGTCCTGTCGCCACCGCAAGCACCGTTCAGTGTCAGGTTGACGCCGTAGCCCCAACACTGCCTGTGATCAAGGACATCTGCGGTACGACCTTGACGCCGGCGGCCCCAACGGTGACCCCGGTGATCAACCCGCTGACCGGCGAAGGCACTGTGAGCTACAGCTATGTCTACACCGATTGCTCAGGTCTTCAGTTCACGTGGACCTATGTGTACACGGTGGATGACACCCAGGCTCCTGTGATCACTGTATGCGCTCCTGCGCAGAACGTGAACCTGAACGCCACCTGCGGACTGCAGGTGCCGAACCTGGTGCCCGCAGTGACCGCCACGGACAATTGCTCCACCCCGACCGTGACCCAGTCCCCTGCGGCGAACAGCATCCTGGCCTCTTCGCACAACCAGACCCATAGCGTGACCATCACCGCTACGGACCTCTCTGGCCTTACCACTACCTGCACGGTGATCCTTACGGGTAAGGACGTCACGAACCCAATGATCAGTGCCGGCACCATCAATGCCGTGTACCCCACGGTGGGCCAGGCTCAATCCGCTGCCCTTGCGGCCAGCACAGCCTCGGACAACTGCACCTACGCCATGACAGCTGCCACAGTCGGTACCTGCAACGCGGTGGTGACCGTTACGGCTACCGATGCGGCGGGCAATAGCGCCTCGGTCTCTTACAGCACCGCCATCGACAACCAGGCACCGGTGATCACGGTGTGCCCCGGCAACCAGGTCTCTGCCACGCTGCCCAACCTGTGCTACGCAACGGTATCGCTCGGCAACCCGATCTACACCGACAACTGCATGGGGAACACCTCGTTCAGCTACACGGTGACGGGCGCCACGACCGTGGCCAGCACGCCCGGCAACGCCAGCGGCAACTTCAACGGCGGCGTGAGCACGGTGACCTACACGGTGACCGACGGCCTTAACACCGCCACCTGCTCCTTCACGGTGACCGTGGTGGACAACCAGGCCCCCCTGTTGACCTGCCCGCTGAGCTCCACCGTGAACACCGACGCTGGGCAGTGTTACCACACCGCCAACATCCCCGCTCCGGTAGCCACCGACAACTGCAGCCCCACCTTCACGGTGGAATACAGCCTGACCGGTGCCACCAACTCGGGTGGCTTTGTGATCGGCCAGCTCATCGGCGTGCAACTGAACACCGGCGTGACCAATGTGGTCTACAAGGTGACCGACCAGGCCGGCAACTCCGCCCTGTGCCCCTTCACTGTGACCGTGAACGACGGACAGGCCCCGAGCATCACCTGCCCGGCCAACATGACGGTGGGCACTGCTGCACCGCTTTGCACGACGACCATCATCACCGGCCTGCAGCCCACGATCACGGAGAACTGTAACCCTGCCCTCACCTATGCCATGACGGGTGTCACGACAGGCAGCGGCAGTGGCAACGTGAATGGGACCACCTTCAACAAAGGTGTGACCACCGTGACCTACACCGTGAACGATGGCGTGAACACGCCAGCTGTTTGCGCCTTCACAGTGACGGTGATCGACGACGATGCCCCGAGCATCGCCGGATGCCCTGCGAACATCAGCGTGGGTACCGATGCCAACGCGAACTGCGGTGCCATCGTGACCTATACGCCACCCACCACCTCAGACAATTGCGGCAGCACCATCAGCCTCACGGCAGGTCTGGCCAGCGGCAGCCTCTTCCCGGTCGGTGTGAACACGGTGACCTACACTGCCATCGATGCAGCAGGCAACTCCACGCTGTGCACCTTCACGGTCACGGTCACCGATGATGATGCCCCGAGCATCGCCGGTTGCCCCGCCAACATCAGCGTGGGTACCGATGCCAACGCTGCCTGCGGTGCCATCGTGACCTACACGGCCCCCACCACCTCCGACAACTGCAGCAGCACCATCAGCCGCACGGCCGGCCTGGCAAGCGGCAGCCTCTTCCCGGTCGGTGTGAGCACCGTAACCTACACCGCCGTCGATGCCGCGGGTAACTCCACCCTCTGCACCTTCACGGTAACCATCACCGATGATGATGCTCCGATGATCGCCGGATGCCCCGCAAACATCAACGCAGGCACCGATGCCAACGCGAACTGCGGTGCCATCGTGACCTATACGGCCCCCACTACCTCGGACAACTGCAGCAGCACCATCAGCCGCACGGCCGGCCTGGCCAGCGGTAGCCTCTTCCCGGTCGGTGTGAACACGGTGACCTACACCGCCGTCGATGCCGCGGGTAACTCCACCCTCTGCACCTTCACGATCACCGTCACCGATGATGATGCCCCGGCCATCGCCGGTTGCCCCAGCAACATCGTGCTCACCAACGACCTGGGTGTGTGCGGCGCTGTGGCCACCTGGAACGCGCCCACCACAACCGACAACTGCCCAGGCGCGAGCATCAGCCAGACCGCAGGTCTTGCCAGTGGCAGCAACTTCCCCGTTGGTGTGAGCACCGTGACCTACACCGCTGTCGATGCAGCAGGCAACTCCACCCTCTGCACCTTCACGGTAACCGTCACCGACACCCAGGCGCCGGCCATCGCCGGTTGCCCAAGCAACATCGTGCTCACCAATGACCTCGGTGTGTGCGCTGCTGTGGCCACCTGGAACGCGCCCACCACAACCGACAACTGCGGCAGCACCATCAG
>JBIIYP010000066.1:0-14914 GCA_044346705.1 Flavobacteriales bacterium | reverse complement strand
GCTGTACCAACGGCCATTGCCCCAAGGCCAACAGACCGAGGAGGTCGACCTATCGCGCTTCGGCCAAGGAACCTACGTGCTCAAGTTCACCAGCCCGGAGGGGGTCTGCTTTGAGCGGGTGGTGTTGTCGCCGTAGCCCTGCTTAGGCGCATTGTTAGAGTAGGCTTGCAAAGGCAGGATGGTGGACAGGATCACCGCACCAAATTCACATGCCCGTAGTGCGTGCTCTTCTCGCCGCTGAGCTCGGTCATGTCGATGCGCCACACGTAGGTATCGATCGGTGATCCGGCGCCTTGGTAAGTGCCGTCCCAGAAGCGGTCCAGGCGGTCGCTCTCAAAGATCTTCTCACCCCAGCGGTTGAAGACGTAGAGCTTGAAGGTCTTCACTTCGGTGGCCAGCGCATAGAAGGCGTCGTTGATGCCATCGCCGTTCGGGGTGAAGGTGTTGGGCACGTAGAGCGTGCCGTCCACGATCACGAAGACCTCGTCCATGGCCACGCAGCCGTTGGTGTCGGTGAGGGTGACGAAGTAGGTGGCACTGAATTCGGGGAAGGCGATCGGTGAGATGCAGGCGGTGCAGCTCAGCGTGGGATCCGCGGTCCAGGCGATGAGGCCGTTGCCCGTGGCGTTCAACTGGGCCTGATCACCGAAGTCGATCTGCTGGTCGGGTCCGGCGTCCACACCGGGCTCGGGGAAGAGCTCCACGGTGACGAAGGCGGTGTCGGTGCAGCCGGCGGCGCTGGCCGCGATCACGCGGTAGGTGGTGGTGCTGGAGGGCGAGGCGGTGATCGGGGAGCCGCTGGTGGAACTCAAGCCCGCAGCGGGGCTCCAGTCGTACTGCGTGGCCCCCGAAGCGAAGAGGCTCACGCTTTCACCCGGGCAGATGATCGTGTCCGGCCAGGCATCGGCCACCACCACCTGCACATCCACGAACACGCTGTCCAAGGTGAGGCCGCAGCTGTTGCCCACGTTCACGTAGTACATGGTGGAGACGATCGGCGAGACCACGGGATCCGGTCCGTCGAGGTCGGTGAGGCCCGGTGCGGGCAGCCACGTGTAGGTGGTACCACCGCCCACCAGCAGTTGCACACTGCCCGCTTCGCACACGCTGGTGTCGCTGCTCAAGGGAACCGGAGGCGTTACTTCCACCGTGACCACCAGTGAATCGGTGACCACGCACCCTTCCGGGGTGGTGATGGTGACGATGTACTGCGTGGTGACGTTCGGCGAAGCAAGCGGGTTCTGAAGCGTGGCATTGTTCAGTGTCCCGGCCTGGGACCAACTGTACGTTCCACCCCCCAGCGCTGTGATCGGCACTTGATCACCGAGGCACACCACCGTGTCGGGTCCCGCTTCGCCGAAGGGCGTGCCGAAGAAGATGTCGATGCTCACCGTATCGATGCCGCAGCTGTCGGTGACGATCGCGTAGTAGGTGGTGGGTGCGGCCGGTGTGGCCACGGGGTTCGCGATGGTGGTGCTGCTCAGTCCGGCCGCCGGGAACCAGGAGTAGGCATATCCGCCGTGGGCCTGGAGCTGCACGCTCGCTCCCGGGCACAGCGTGTCGATGGGGTCGATGAGCGCGTCGAGCGGGTCGATCACAGTGATCACCAGATCGGCGGTGTCGTTGATCACACAGCTATTGCTGTCTGTCAGGACCATCATAACGGTGAAGGTGCCCGTATCGGTGAAGGTGTACGTGGGTTCGAGATCCGTGGAGGTCCCCACGCCATCGCCGAAGTCCCAGTTGAAGTTCGTTCCGCCCTGGCTGAGGTTGTCGAACACGGCGGTGGCGTTGGGCAGGCAGAGGTAGGTGGGCCCGTTGATGTCGATGATGGCGGAGGGCTGCGTAAGGGCGAACTTGAAGACGCCGAGGTTGCAGTTGAAGCTGTTGTTGGTCTGGCTCCAGGCCCCGGGCGTGGTGGGGAAGTCGTCGTTGCTGCCGCAGCCCGCGCACACCGCGGCGTACACGTTGCCGTTCTTGTCGAAGCGGCTGGTGCCACCGTCCACGTGCTCGCTGCTGGTGGAACCGCCGAAGAAGGTGGCGTAGTTCAGGGCCACGGCCTCGGGCTCCAACACCATGAGGTAGAAGTCGCTGCCGTCGGTGGCGGTCTGGAAGGCGCCGGACGTGGTCGGCAGGCCGGAGGTGGTGCTGGCAAGGGCCTGGGCGATGGTGTTGGTGGTTCCGCCCCACCCACAGAAGTAGATCTGCCCGCAGTCGCTCACCAGGAAGGCACTGGGGGAGATGTCCTCGAGCCCACCTGCCCCGGAACCGATCAGCGTGCTCCACAGCGAGGTGGAGAGGTCGTGGGAGAGCTTGTGGATGAACTGGGTGCTGCCCGGGTTGGCGTACTTGCCGGGCGTCACCGGGTAGGCACCGTGGGTCTGGCCCACCACGAACACCTCATCCGCGAGGTTCAGCTGCACGAAGTAGGTCTGGTCGTAAGCGGAAGTGCCCAGGTAGGTGGCGCTGAGGCGTGTGGTGCCATTGGCATTATACCGCACCACGTAGCCGTCCACGTCGCCGTTCGCCGTGTTGTCGAAGGGCGTGCCGGACATGGGCAGGTCCGCGGATGCCGTTCCCCCGGCCACGTATACTTCGCCATTGCTGTCGAACTGCACGCCGTAGCCGCTATCGGCATTGGAGCCACCGTGGTAGGAGGCCCACAGCTGGGTGCTGAGGGTCGGGTCCATGCGGAAGATGTAGGCATCCTGTACACCGCCGAACACCGCTTGCGGAGCGCCCGGGGTGGTGGGGCAGTTGGCGCTCTCGGTGCTGGTGGCCACCACAGGCCGTTCCAACGGGTCCAGCGCGATCTCGCCGCGGAAGCTGTCGCCGTAGTTGTGGGCGAGCGTCAGGGCGTTGTTGATGCCGTCAGTGCCGGTGCCGCCTACATACGTACTTCCGATCAGCGCCGTGGCCGCGGCGTTCAAGTGCGCCACCACGATATCGACCCCGGCGGCGTGCGCGTAGCCATAGCCGATGCCGAAGTTGAGCACGGGGCCGCCATTGAAGCTGTTGTCGAAGCAACCGGCCGTGGTGGGGAAGTCGCTGGATCCCGTGGAGCCGAGGATGTAGATCTCGTCGGCGCTGTTCACCACCAGGCTGTGCGGGCTCTCGTTGCCGAAGCTGCCGCCGATGTACGTGCTCCACACCAGCGCGGAGCCATCGGGCAGCCACTTGCTGATGCCCATGTCGATGGTGCCGCCATTGAACGAGGCATCGAGCACCCCCAGCGTGGTGGGGTAGCCGATGCCGAACACGATGCCTCCTCCATAGAGATGGCCACCATCATCGTAGGTGGCCGTGAAGCCGAAGTTGTCCGCCGTGCTGCCGGTGTAGCTGCCGAAGGTGAGCGTGGGGTCGATGACCAAAGGGAGGTCATCGCTTCCCGCCACGTCGAACGAAAGGAGGTTGCCGCGCAAGCTGTAGCGGGAGGGGGCGGGTTGGCGCTTATTGTCGATCCCGTCGAAGAACCGGTACCAGCTCACAGGGGCTTCCTCCACGATGATACCCGTGGAGGTGGTCACATGCAGATCACCCTCTTTCAGGGCCAGCTCGTTCTGGCCCTCGTAGCGCATGCGTATCATGTCAGGGTCCGTGCCGGGGGCCAAGATGAGGTCATACTTCAACCCGTTGCGGCCATCGAGCCGCAGGTCAACGCCGGGGTAGATGTCCTTCACCCGAACCTCGCCGTACACGGCGCACTGGCTGCCCCACTTGGCGGGGTCGTTGCCGATGAAGAAGTTCTCGTAGTGGGGCTGTGCGAAGCGTCCTTCCCCCGTGCCACCCGCAGCGCCCTCGAAGGTCACCCGGTAGGCGTGCATGCGCAACGGATCGGCAGGTTGCTCGCCGGGAAGGCCGTGGTAGTGGAGCTCGCCCCCCGCTTTCAGCACATAGGTCAGGGCGTTCCGTTCCACGAAGAGCACGCCCCCGGGGATGTTGGCGCGGTAGAGCACCTGGGCGGGCCATTGGCCTTTGTTCTGGGTGAACGGGACCTGCGGACCGGAGCCAAAGGCCCAGCCCGACCAGGCCAGAAGCGCTATGGTGGTCAGGATCCGCACGTTGTCCCGCGTCGATCGCGGGAAGTACCGAAAGATAAGACCACCAAAGCGCTGGTAAGGTTGCTTGGCGACGGGGCGGTCAGGGCGCCGGACGAACCATTGGCCCCGCGACGGAAGCCGTACCTTCGCCGCCGCATGAGCGACGCCATCAAGCATGAATGCGGACTCGCGTTCATCCGGCTCCGGAAGCCGCTGAGCCACTTCCACGCGAAATACGGCACCCCCCTGTACGGCCTCAACAAGCTGTACCTGCTGATGGAGAAGCAGCACAACCGGGGCCAGGACGGTGCCGGGGTGGGCACCATCAAGCTCGACCCGCTGCCGGGGCTCAACTACATCGATCGCGAGCGCAGCACCGACAAGCAGGCCATCCAGAAGATCTTCGGCAAGATCAGCAAGGGCTATGAGGATGCCGTGAAGGCCGACCCGGCCGCCGCGACCGACGCGGACCGCCTGAAGGCGGGCATGCCCTTCCTGGGCGAAGTGCTCCTGGGCCACCTGCGCTACGCCACCTTCGGCAAGCAGGGCGAGGAGAACTGCCACCCGCGCCGCCGGCTCAACAACTGGATGACGCGCAACCTGGTGGTGGCGGGCAACTTCAACATGACCAACGTGGACGAGCTGTTCGACCTGCTCGTGTCCATCGGCCAGCACCCCAAGGAGCGCAGCGACACCATGACGGTGCTCGAGAAGATCGGGCACTTCCTGGATGTGGAGAACGACCGCCTGGCGCAGATCCATCGCCAGCTCGGCTACACCGAACAGCAGATCACGCCGATCATCGGGGAGAAGATGGACATCCGCTCCATCCTGGCGCAGAGCGCGGCCGACTTCGATGGTGGCTATGCCCTCGCCGGCTTGATCGGGCACGGCGATGCCTTCGTGCTGCGTGACCCCAGCGGCATCCGCCCCGCCTTCTGGTACGCCGATGACGAGGTGGTGGTGGTGGCCAGTGAGCGCCCCGCGATCCAGACGGCCTTCCACGTGAAGACCGACCAGATCAATGAGCTGCGTCCGGGTCATGCCCTCATCGTAAGGAAGAACGGCAGCTTCAGTGAGGAGCAGGTGCGCGAGCCGCTCGAGAAGCGCTCGTGCAGTTTCGAGCGCATCTACTTCAGCCGCGGCAGTGACCGCGACGTGTACCGCGAGCGCATCGCCCTGGGCCGCTCGGTGTGCCCCGCGATCCTGGAGGCCGTGGACCACGACATCCAGAACACCGTCTTCAGCTTCATCCCCAACACCGCCGAGGTGGCGTGCTACGGTATGCTGAAGGAGATGGAGGACCTGCTGAACAAGCGCAAGGAACAGCTGATCATGGAGCTCGGACCCAAGCCCCCGGCCGGTCGCCTGCGCGAGATCCTCAGCATGCGGCCCCGCCTCGAGAAGGTGGCCATCAAGGACGCCAAGCTCCGCACCTTCATCACCAGCGATGACGCGCGCGACGACCTGGTCGCGCACGTTTACGACATCACCTACGGCACCGTACGCCCTGGCGTGGACAACCTGGTGGTGATCGACGATAGCATCGTGCGCGGCACAACCTTGAAGCAGAGCATCCTGAAGATGCTGGACCGCCTGGAGCCCAAGCGCATCGTAGTGGTGAGCAGCGCGCCGCAGATCCGCTACCCCGATTGCTACGGCATCGACATGGCCAAGATGGGCGACCTCATCGCGTTCCAGGCCGCCATCGCACTGCTGAAGGAAACGCAGCAGGCCAACATCATCGACGACGTGCACGACCGTTGCCTCGCCATGGTGGAACGCCCCATGCACGAGCAGGTGAACGTGGTGCAGGATATCTACCGCCCCTTCACTGCGCTCCAGATCAGCGAGAAGATCGCCGAGTTGCTCACCACACCCGACATCAACGCCGAGGTGCGCATCGTGTACCAGAGCATCGAGGGCCTGCACGCCGCCTGCCCCGGTCACACCGGTGATTGGTACTTCACCGGCAACTACCCCACACCGGGTGGCAACCGCGTGGTGAACCGCGCTTTTCTCAACTGGTACCAGGGGAAGAACGTGCGGGCCTATTGAGCATGTGCTCATGGGCGGATGTGCCCATGTGCGCATGATCGATCACAGCTGCACCACCCGGAACTTCTTCTTCAACTTCTTCACCTGCTTCGGCGTGGTGATCATGCTGGCATCGCCGTGCAGCACCACGCGTGAAGTGCCGTCCGCACTGAGCTTCGCGGTGGGCGCAAGTTCGAGGGTGCTCCCGGGCATCAGGTGAAGCTCGGAGCCGTTCAGCAGTTCCAGTTCCGTGTTGCCCTGCAGCACCACACGGGCACCGGCCAGCACCGTGAATCGCGTGGCCCCGCTGAAATAGGTGGTGTTCCGCACGGTCTCCGGCTTGTCGATGCGCGTGGGGGTGAGCGAACGGTCCAGCGTGATCCGATGGCCTGCGGTCAGCAGGAGTGAAGCGCCCTTCGCACCGGCGATCGGGTTCAACACGATGCTGTCGGCGCACCAGCGCACATCCTGATCGAGGACCGTGTCGTTGGTCCGCACACGGATGAGCATGTCACCATTGGCCCGTTGATCCAGCAGTTCGATGCTGATGCCGTTGAGGTACACCACGCGGTTGTTCGGCTTCTTGCCGCCATAGGTGTCGCGACCCGGTGTGCTCACCAGCGTGAGCGAATTGGCGGTGGTGGGGTTGGTGCCCATGCCCAGCTTGCGGTTGCCGGTGGTGGTGAAGACCTGGCGGGGGTGACCAAAGAAGAGGCCGTTGTCCAACTGCACGCCGTTGCGTTCCTCGATGCGCGGCACCAGGTTCTCCTTGCGGCTGATGCTGCCATCGCCGTTCAGGTCGAACACCGGCAGCTCCAGGTCGTGGTGCCCGGTGAGCGGGTTGGCGTAGCGGTCCTTCACGATGTAGGGCGCTGTGGGTCCGGGCCACAGGCATTGGAAGGTCACCGTGTCGCCGCGCAAACTGATGTCGTGCGCGCCACCGGCGGGAAGTGGACGCAGGTAATCCGCATCGCCACCGAAGACGCGGTCACCGCGCTTCCTGTCCCGGTCCACCTGCAGCATCGCGTGCATGCCGGGTACGGCGCGTTCCGTGCAGCGCATCACGTCCTCGTAGTGGAAGCGGTCCGTGGGACTGCCGTTGCGTGCGTAGGTCTGGTGGTTCTCCAGCCAGATCCATTGCGGGAACTCATCCTCCGGCAGGTAGGGCAGCTTGATCCGCAGCGCATCGCCCGTGGTGACGAAATCGCGGAGCAGGAAGAGCCCGGTATCACCCGCGAGGGGATCGAGGTCGCCATTGGTCATGGACCCCGCAGGGTCGTGCGCGGTGATCCGGTGCGGGGAGCCAACGGGCCGCCAGCCGAGCCGGTCGCGGTCCCAGCCGCTGCACGTGAGCAAGCTGCTGCTGGCGGCGCCCATCATGCTCCAGCCGCCCTGCAACGGAATGAAGTAGCTCTGGAACTGCGATGCGTTGCCGCCGCCGCTGTGGAAGTTGTTGCCGCCGAGCAGCAGGTGGTTGAACTCGTGCTTCAGGATCTCGAAGGGCAGCGCGTTCATGCCGCCGAATCGGCTCTGTGTGTCGCTCTCGTAGCCGAAGAGCTTGCCGCTGCTGCCCGCATCGGTGCTGCCCTGGCCATGCGTGAGGGTGCTGTTCCGCAGGATCACCATCACGTGGTCGTAGCTGTGCGGATCGTCCGGCGCGTTCACCTTCGGCAGGCCCGCCTTGCCCCCGTCGCGCCACAGGTCGAAGTCCGCCACCGACAGGTTGTGCGCCGTACGCAAGGCGCCGAGCTTGTTCGCCTCCTTCACCGCGGCACCGCTCAGGTTCCCGGCCGACTGCAGGTTGGCGTGCTCGCTCTCCTTCAGCACCAGTTGCCGGTCCACGTAGTCCCCCAGCACCACGTACTGGCCCAGGCTGATGTCGTGGTAGTAGCGCGTCACCATGGCGTTGGGCGAGGCGCTCGGCATGGCCTCGAAGACCTCGTCCTTCCAGGTGGGGAGCTGTCCCTTCGGCCAGTGATCGGCCCCCTTGGGCTGCGGGTCCTTGCCGGGGTTCTTATCGTATTCGATCTCGGCATACAGCACCAGCACACGGATGGTGCCGTGGGGGCTCAGGTGCCAGCCGTTCTCGCTGAAGGGAACGTTCGCGCTGTCGGCCTGTGCAAAGGACCATGTGGTCCGCACAACGAACAGCAACAGCAGGAAAGGACGCATGGCCACGAAGGTAGTGCTACCCTATTCTTCGCATTGTCATTCCGGGCTTGACCCGGAATCGCGCAAAGGACACGTGGGTCTCGACAGGGGTCAAGCCTTCGGCGCCTTGTAAAGCGGCACGGTGCTGCACGGCTCCCCGAACATCAGGCTCTTCACCACGGGCAGCAGCTTCGCGCTCAACTCCACGTAAGCATTGAGCGGCACGGGGACCTTGCTGCAGCCCTTCACCACCACACGGGCGTTTCGGTAGGGCTCCACATCCAATTGGTGAACGAAACGCGTGAACACGGCCCGCTCCAGTTGATCGGCATCGCCCTGTGTCACGAACGCAGTGTAGGGCTGCAGATGCGTGGCCACCAGCATGTAGGCCCAGGTGGGGATGATCGCATCCGCGGAGCAATGCACGCTGACGAACTTGCCTTGGTACTGCGCCCAGTCGTGGTCCTTGCAGAAGGTGCGAAGGTCATCCTCCTTCAGCGCGATCTCCTGCCACAGCAGCGGCTTCAGGTCGAAGACCATGCGCTCACCGGCCGGGTACAGCTCCTCCAGGTCGAGGGTGATGATACCACTCGATGCGACCTTGTTGATGATCGGGTTTTCGTCGCTGATCATTTGTGCTGATCTGGCCGATGTGCCGACAGCCAGTCGCGGTCCATGGCCTTCGTTGTATAGTTCCAAAGTAACTCGCGATCATCTTGGGACACCAGCAATCGACCTCCTTCCAGCTTCCAAGCTTCATTGTAGTAGGTGAGAACCTGAACAATGTTCTTGCTAAGGGTATCACTCATGAGCTCGGGCCTACTGACCAGGTTATCGCCCACCTTGACGACAGGAATGAACTCGTTCGATGGTGTGCATGACCACATCCCGATGAGTAGAAGTGCAAAGGCAGTTTGCCGGATCATCTCACCAGGGTCACATGAAACCGAGTTCCAATTGCGCCGCCTCGCTCATCATCGTTCGATCCCACGGCGGCTCGAAGGTGATCTCCACCTTGGCGCTGGTCACGCCCTGCACACCGGCCACCTTCTGCTCCACCTCGCCGGGCAGGGTGCCCGCCACCGGACATGCCGGACTGGTCAGGGTCATCTTGATGTACACGCTGGCATCATCGTGTATCACCACGTCGTAGATCAGCCCCAGCTCGTAGATGTCCACGGGGATCTCCGGGTCGTAGATGGCCTTGAGCGCATTGATGATGCTCTCCTCCAGGACCTTCTTTCCTTCGGCCGACATAGCCTGCGCACCAGTGCTAGGCGAAGCGCTCACGCTCGTCGGCTCCGAAGCGTTCGGATCGGAGGACAAAGGGGGCATCGTCGGCTCTTCGGCGGTCATGTCTGGGAGGAATAGGCAAGTGCATAGCGTTTCATCTGATCCAGCATCGCCACCAGCCCATTGCTGCGGTTCGGGCTCAGGTGCTCGCGCAGCCCGATGGCATCGATGAACGTGAGCGGGGTGTTCAGGATCTCTTGTGGTGTTCGATCGTTCAATACACGGACCAGCAAGGCGACGAGGCCCTTAGTGATCATGGCGTCACTGTCGGCAGTGAAGTGGATCACGGGACCAGCGCTGAGCGGAGTCGAAGCGCGGGGCTCGGCATGGAGCCACACGCGCGATTGACAGCCGCGCACGATGTTCTCCTCGGTCTTCTTCTCCGGTGCGATGACGGGAAGGTCCTTGCCCAGCTCGATCAGGTGCTCGTAGCGGTCCTGCCAGTCACTGAACATGGCGAACTCGTCCACCACTTCTTGTTGGGCTTGGGTGATGGATATTGGCGAACTCATTTGTCTCGACTTGGGTCCCAAGCACTCGTTAGGAAAAGCGCCTTTGATTGGCCGGACAAGTCTCCGAAATACTGTGTCGTGAAAGAATCAGTAATGCTTGCCCAGGAACCAGCATTCATGTTGAAATAGAACTCGGCATTCGCTTGGTCGATCGTACCGAGGACTTGACACGGAAGATGTTCGAACAAGTGATGCCAATCTTCTCCGGTAATGGGCTGCATTGTCGAGAGAGCGGTCGAACACTGCTCCATGCTCATTTGCCAGTTCATACATCGAAGAGTGTCTTTCAATGATGAAGGATATCCATTGTTCTTAGCTGAAAGGACAATGTCGAAGCCATGGCCGGGAAAGAAGGGCTGTGGGTTGGGTGTCCTAGCATAAGCGCTATCGAGGCTATAGCTGTTCCGCTCTAGGTCGAACACGATGTTTGCATCTCGGTCATCTATGCGACGGAATATCCGAACTCTCCTTTCATCGATCCACTGCAGGTCGAATAGGCCTCCCTCATAGGAGCCTTTCCCGTCGCTCAAGTCATAATCGATGAACCACTTGGTGCCGTTCTTCTCGAATCCGAGACACCAACGTTCTTGAGCCAGAAAGTTAGCGTCAGCATCTCTCCAGTAATACACCGTTGCCTGCATGCTACTATCCGGCGAAGTACGACTCACCCATACGGAGTCAGGAAAGTTCACCGAGGCTGAAGTTCGGGTTGCATCTGATTGACCACAACCAATAAGTAGCAAGCCTGCGGACGCTATGAATAGAACACTCTTCATCGCAGCATCTTCACACCTTTCTTCACCCCAACCACCAGCGCATCCACCTCCGCGATCGTATTGAAGCACGCGAAGCTCGCCCGCGTTGTCCCGCTCACACCGAACCGCTCCATCAGCGGCTGAGTGCAGTGGTGGCCTGTGCGTACGGCGATGCCTTGCTGGTCGAGCAGGGTGCCGAGGTCGTAGTGGTGTACGCCTTCGATCACGAAGCTGATCACGCCCACTTTCTGTTCAGCCGTGCCGATGATGCGCAGGCCGTCGATGGCGAGAAGTTCCTTGGTCGCATGTTCCAGGAGCATGTGCTCGTGCACGGCCATGGCCTGCTTATCGTAATCCTCCATCCAGCGGATGGCCTCGCCCAGACCGATGATGCCCGCGATGTGCGGCGTGCCGGCCTCGAATTTGAAGGGCAGCTTGGCGTAGGTGGTCTTCTCGAAGGTGACCACGTCGATCATCTCGCCGCCGCCCTGCCAGGGAGGCATGCGATCCAGCAATTCCTCGCGGCCGTATAGTACGCCGGTGCCTGTGGGGCCGTAAGCCTTATGCCCGCTGAAGGCGTAGAGGTCGCAGCCGAGGTCCTGCACGTCGATGTCCAAGTGCGCGATGGCCTGTGCCCCATCCACCACGGTGATGATGCCTCGCTTCTTCGCCTCGACGATCAGCTCCTTGATCGGGTTGATCGTACCCAACGTGTTGCTCACATGCGAGATCGCGAGGACGCGACAATTAGCTAATTGGCTAATTAGCGAATTAGCTAATTGAATATCCCACTCACCACTGTCCGTGATCGGGATCACCTTAAGCTTCGCCCCGTGCCGCTCGCAGGCCATCTGCCACGGAACGATGTTCGCGTGGTGCTCCATACCGGAGATCAGCACCTCGTCGCCCTTCTTCAGCAGCAATTGCCCCAGGCTGAACGCCGCCAGGTTCATGCTTGCCGTGGTGCCACTGGTGAAGATCACCTCGTGCGCATGCTTCGCGTTGATGTGCTGGCGGATCGTCTCGCGGGCGGCTTCCTGCGCCTCGGTGGCCTTGGTGCTCAGCGTGTGCACACCGCGATGCACGTTGGCGTTGATCGTGGCGTAGTAGGCGCTCTCGGCCTTGATCACGCGGCGCGGCTTCTGGCTCGTCGCGGCGTTGTCGAAGTAAACCAGCGGCTTGCCGTGTACCAGCTCCTTCAGGATCGGGAACTGCGCACGGATCTCCTCGACATCAAAGCCCTTCTTCGCGACCGTGTCAGCCTTGGTGCTCATAGCGCTTCGAGCTTCGCATCGATGAGCGAGGCAAGGTGCTTCCGCCAATCCTCGTTCGTGATCCGTTCCAGCACGTCCGTCATGAACGCGTGGGAGAGCATCTTCCGGGCTTCTGCCTCGCTCACCCCTCGCGAACGCAGGTAGAACAGTCCCTTCTCATCCAACCGGCCGATCGTGCAACCGTGGCTGCACTTCACGTCGTCCGCGTAGATCTCCAGTTCGGGCTTGGTGAAGATGCGCGCATCATCGCCTTGCAGGATGTTCGCGTTGCTCTGGTAGGCGCGGGTGCGCTGGGCATCCTGCTTCACGTAGACCTTGCCGTTGAAGACACCGGTTCCCTTCTCCGCGATGATGCCCTTGTAGAGCTCGTCGCTGGTGCAGTCGGGTACATCGTGGCCGATGTAGGTGTGGTTGTCGCAGTGCGTGGTGCCATTCAGCAGGTAGACGCCGTTCAACTCGGCGTGTGCCTCAGGGCCGACAAGTTGCACGTGCACATTGTTCCGTACCAGGTCTCCTTCTATCGTGGTAGTATCCATACTGAAGGTACCCCTTCCATGAACTATCACGCTCTCCTGACTGATATGCGCAGGTCCATTTACCTCATGCTGCACTTTGTGGACTGTCAAGCGGGCATCCTGCCCGACAACGAATTCGCGTACGCAGTTGAGCAGCGAAGTTTTGCCGTTGATGGCAATGTGCTCAATGATCAGTTCCAATGAAGCACCTTCATCGAGCCACACAATATCCCTTGGTTGCATCAACTGATGACCATCACGGGCGATGTGTAGAATGTGAATGGGAATGGAAGGACAATAATTGGCCTCAACGTGAATGAAGAGCCCGTCAGTAGGCTTAGCAGCATTCATCGCGGTGAAGAAATGGTCCTGCACATCACCGATCGTCCTGGGTAGGGCTGCCACCTTCGGATTTCTTGCCGCGGCCATGGCGGCTAGGTCGAGCCGAAGACGGTTGTCGGCACTGAGAATATCGTCGGACAGGTCCTTTCGGAAACGTCCGTTCAAAAAAACGATACGAAGCGCCGAGAACGGAAGGCGCTCAGGAAGTGCAATGAGACCGTCGTTCCGGGGCACTTCAAAGGGCTCGCCGAACAGACGAGCAACGCGTGTGTATTTCCAAGCTTCTGTCTTTGTGCCTGGGATGGGAAGGCCTTGGAACAGCTCAAGAGCTTCGTCTGAATGTGTCCAATGGCTGCCATCCAACAGATGCTGGACGGAAGCCTTGGGGTCGGTGGCGGTCGTTGTTGTCATTTCGTTGGGGCGGGAAATTTCCCGCCCGTACAGATTCATCCCTTCACCCAATCATACCCCTTCGCCTCCAGCTCCAGCGCCAGTTCCTTCGGTCCGCTCTTGATGATGCGGCCATCGGCCATCACGTGCACCACATCGGGCACGATGTAGTCCAGCAGGCGCTGGTAGTGCGTCACCACGATGAAGGCGTTGTCGGTGGAGCGCAGCTTGTTCACGCCGCCGGCGACGATGCGCAGTGCGTCGATGTCCAGTCCGCTGTCGGTCTCGTCGAGGATGCCGAGGGTGGGTTCGAGCATCGCCATCTGGAAGATCTCGTTGCGCTTTTTCTCACCCCCGCTGAAACCCACGTTGAGGTTGCGGCTCATGAGGTCCGCGTCCATCTCCACCAGCTTGGCGCGTTCGCGGACGAGGGTGAGGAAATCCTTACCACCGAGTTCCGCGAGACCGTTGGCCTTGCGCGTCTCGTTCATGGCCGTGCGCAGGAAGTTCATGTTGCTCACCCCGGGGATCTCCACCGGGTACTGGAAGGCGAGGAAGATGCCTTTCCAGGCGCGCTCTTCGGGCGACAGTTCGAGCAGGTCTGCGCCTTGGTAGGTCACAGAGCCTTCGGTGACCTCGTACTCTTCGCGGCCGGCGAGCACGTTGGCCAGGGTGCTCTTCCCGGATCCATTGGGGCCCATGATGGCGTGGACTTCACCAGCCTTCACTTCAAGGCTTAGTCCTTTCAAGATCTCCTTGCCTTCGATGTGGGCGTGGAGGTTGTCGATCTTTAGCATGCTTGATTACTGATTGCTGATTCCCTTCGCACCACCGTCAGTGGTTGATCCGAGGAGTTGGTGCGTTGAACTTGTTTCCCTTCTTCTCGCTATCCCTGAGGTAACGCATGAAGCTTCCGATGTCCCGGCTCTCATTCTTGCACTTGTAGAACACGAGGTCGAATTCTTCTTGTGTGATGTGCGCCCGATCCAGAGCACGGTACAGTTGCGACCTTGTCTCGCCGATGGATCCTTTCGAGATCGCGAGGAATTGTTTGAACTCTTTGTTGCCGTCCCGCTCGAACCCTTCAGCAATGTTGTCCATGCAGGAACCGGAGGAACGATTGATCTGATCCTTCAACGAAAAGTCCCGCGCGAAGGAACCCTTCGAGGTCAGGGCATACACATCCCTACAGATCTCTCTTGCATGTTGCCAGATGGGCAAGTCCTCAAAAGCTGTGTAGTGGGCCATGGGGCAATTGCTGATTTGTTGGATTTTGAATTGCTGATTCGCTGTGTTCCGATCGGGTCGGAGTGAGGTGGTTTGGGTGCAGCGTTGAGGGTTGTAGCAGCGAATCAGCAATTCGGTATCAGCAATCTCTTAATTATCCCACACTTCCCTCCAACGACACTGCGAGAAGTTTTTGGGCTTCGACAGCGAACTCCATCGGCAACTGGTTCAGCACCTCCTTGCAGTAGCCGTTCACGATCAGGCTCACCGCCTTCTCGGTCTCGATGCCGCGCTGGTTGAGGTAGAAGATCTGGTCCTCACCGATCTTGCTGGTAGTGGCCTCGTGCTCCACCATCGCGGTCGGGTTCTCGCTCTCGA
>JBIIYP010000094.1:0-4759 GCA_044346705.1 Flavobacteriales bacterium | reverse complement strand
CGGAGGCTGGAGGCCATCGTGGGTGCCAAGTTCCCGGCGAACAAGGCGGATGCCGGGCTGGACGGCAAGCCCCTGCCCATGCCCTACCAGACCAGCCTGGGCACCACGGATCTGCTGCTGGGCGTGAACTTCCGGTCGAAGCGATGGAACACGGCACTGGCCTACCAGCACGTATTGACCAATGGGAACGCGAACGGCTTCAGGCACAGTGCCTGGCCCGGAAATGAGGATGCCGAGGGCTATTTCGAGAGCTGGGACTTGGATCGCGCCGATGATGCTGTGGCGCGTTTGCAGTATGCCATACCGATCAAGCGCCTCACACTGCAACTGGGGCTGCTGGGCATCTATCACGTGGCCATGGATAGCCGCTTGGCAGTAGCCGAGCCTTCAGTTTGGTCGAACGACACAACGCCCTATCGCTTTACCATCACTGGTTCCGACGGCCTCACCCTCAACCTTACCGTGGATGCGCGCTACAAGCTATCTGATCATTGGGCGCTGGAACTGGCCTACGGCTCCCCTTTGGTGACCCGCGACGTGCGCCCCGACGGCCTCACCCGCAGCATGGTGCTGAACGCGGGCCTGGCCTACCGCTTCGGGAAGTGAACGTCAGTAGGCGTAGACCTGCCCGTTCCACCACACCTTCACCTTGCGGTTCGGCATGTTCACCAGCAGGGTGTTGCGGTTGAAGATGAAGTCCTTGAAGGTCTCCCGTTGCAGCGCCACCTGCGTGCGGCCCTTGCGCCACACCTTGATGGCACCGTTCACATCCAGGTAAGCGAGCGAGCCCCAACTCGCCGACCAACGCTCCGGCCAGTAGTTCTCCAGCTCCTGCAACTGGCCGTCCGCGAACACCTTGATGCGGTCGCGGTCCTTGATGATCACCAGGCTGTCCACCACGAAGTACTCCTGGGGCTCGTAGGTGTACGCCGTGTACACCTTGCTGCCGTTCAACACCTTCAAACTGCCGGTCTGGTCGATGTAGGCCAGCACGCCCTTGCCCAGTTTCCAGCTCTTGGGCATGATCGGTTCCAGGTCGATCACCTCGCCACGCAGGAAGACCTTGAACCCGTTGTCCTGTGAATCCTGGTAGACCACCATGTCCAATGCGGCTTCGTACGGCACCTCGCTGGCCTGTGGCGTCAGCTCGTAGGTCTCGCCGTGGTAGAAGACCATCAGCTTGTTCTCGATGGTGGTGACCCAGGCCGCGATGTTATCACCGGTCTTCCAGCTCAGGATGGGCTCGTTGGCCAGCGCATCCGCCACTTGGTAGTTCTGCTTGGCGTAACGCACATTGATCGTACGCTGCGCCTCGTCCACCCAGGCCACCAGGCTGTCATCGATGGCCCAATTGCCCGTGTTGTAGCACATCACGCCCATGTTGCCATCCTCGTACACTTTGAGGGCGGTGGCCAACTTGTACCCGACCAGGTGATCCGTGACCTTGAACGCGATGGCGGAGCTGCGGTCAAGGACCTTCACCTGACCGTTCCGGAAGACCTTGAGGTCACCGTTCGTGGAGGTGTAGAAGACAGCACCATCGCCGAGTTCGACAATGCGCGGTGGCAGGTTCTCCAATTGGTGGAAGCCGCCGCGTTCAAAGGCGTAGAGCCGGTCCATATAGTCCAGGAAGGCCGAAACGTTCTGGGCCTGGCAAGGTGCCACCGGACCGAAAAAGGCCAGCGAGAGGAAAAGGAATGCAGGAACGCGCATGGCGGATGTTGTGGACGTGCAAGATAGCCGTTGGCAAGGACCGGGCCAGAGCGGCTACTTTAGGGCCATGCATAGATCCCTGCTCCGAGGCTTGTTGCTGGGTGCCCTTGGCCTTCCTTTCGGCGCCTTGGCCCAGGTGGACCTGCCCGTCTTCGGCAAGCAGCAGGTCATCAACGGCTACGCGAAGGATGTGGAGGGCGAGGTCCTCTCCTACTTCAGCGTGTACCCGGAGCATGCCACCACCGCCTTGCTCACGCGGTGCACGGATGGAACGAAGGCGATCGCGTGGGAGACAGCCGAGGTGCCATTCTCGGAACGTGAATCGACGCAGTACTTCTACTTCAGTTGGATCGCCGCGCACAACAGCACCACCAGCGGCGGCGATCGCTCGTTCGACCTGTACATCAACGATGTGAAGGCGCTCACCTTCACCACGCATCACAACACGAAGCCCGGTTCGTGGAGCGCCGCCGGAGCCGACAGCACCAAGCTCGTCTTCGAGTTCAGCAAGGCCGACCGCCACGGCGATGCGCACGGCTTCGCGCACCTACGGGTGCCGAGGAAGTACATCACGCCAGGGCAGCCGCTGCGGTTGATGGTGGTGGGCCACGCGGAGGAGAGCCCGGACTGGTTCATGACCTTCCGGTACACATTCGAAGAGAAGGTGGAAGTGGAGGTGCTGCCGTTCCTGACCAAGGATGGCAAACAGCCTTTGCAGTTCACCGTGATGCACTTCGGATCAGATGCCCAGTTCTGTTATCGATTGAATTTGGGCCGATCCCATCATGTAATTCCGCTATGCTCCCAGGTAAGCAACGGCATCAATGTGGATCAAGCCGCCATCGAGCCCTCCTCTACCGCACAGCGATGCAGTGCGCAAGCTTGGGTGAATGACAAGGCGCTTTTGGACACTGTGATCGAGGTCTCACCCATCATCCACCGCGACATCCACCTCGTTCACCACAGCCATACCGACATCGGCTACAGCCACCTACAATCCGAGGTGGAGAAGATCCAGAATAACAACATCTGGAAAGCGCTGGAGCTGATCGACCGCACCAAGGACTATCCCGAGGACAGCCGCTTCGTGTGGAACGTGGAGAGCCTCTGGGCCGTGGAGAACTTCCTGGGCATCGCCAGCGAGGCGGACAAGCAACGCTTCATCGCAGCGGTGAAGGCGGGCAGCATCGCCCTCAGCGCCAACTACGCCAACGTCCTCACCGGCCTCTGCACGCCCGAGGAGATGCACTGGATCGTGGAGTATGCCGATTCGCTGCGCGCTTGGCATGACCTGCCGATCACCATGGCCATGCAGACCGATGTGCCCGGCATGAGCTGGAGCATGGTGGACGCCTACGCCGCGCATGGCATCCGCCACCTGAGCCAGGGGCCCAACTACATCCCCGACATGCCCGACGGCGGCGACCGCATCGGTAGCACCCTGCGTGAGCAAGGCGACAAACCCTACTGGTGGAAGGGCACGACCGGTCGCGACAGCATCCTGGTGTGGACGGCCGGACAAGGCTACGGCGGCTGGCACGGTTATACGGCCGGTGCGATCAAGGAACGCGGCACCCGGAAGATCGCCGCCTACATGAACGACCTGGCTGCGAAGGGCTATCCCTACGACATGGTGCAGTGGCGCTACAACATCGTGAGCGACAACGGTCCGGTGGACAGCACCCTCAGCGACTTCGTGCGCGACTGGAACGAGAAGTACGCCTCACCGCGCTTGATCATCGCCAATGCGGGCACGATGATGCAGCAGTTTGAGACGAAGTATGGCACGCAGATCCCCACCTGGAGCGGTGACTTCACGCCCTATTGGGAGGATGGCGCCTACAGCACGGCGAAGGAGGAAGGCGATGTGCGCGTGCTCAGCGCGCGGCTCACCAACCTCATCGAAGCGGCCAAAATGCTGAAGAAGCCCATCGACCCGAATCTGCTCTACCGCGCCAAGCGCAGCATCGTGATGTGGCACGAGCACACCTGGGGCGCGTGGTGCAGCATCAGCGATCCGGACAGCCACTTCACCACCGATCAGTGGCGGGTGAAGAAGGCGTTCGCGGATAGTGCGGGGTGGTATATCAACTTGATTGAACATCAAGTGATACCAATGGACGACTACACCGACAAGGCAGCCTTGATCAATACTCTTCCTTGGGAGCAATCAGCGCCCATTGAGCTAGGCGATCCTAGAGATGCGGAGTCGTTCGAAACAACCTTCGTTACTCAGGTAATAGACGACTCTGGGATGAGTCACAAAGTACAGCGGACACGACAGGGAGGTTTGTCATTTGCACAAACCAGCGTACCGGCTGAGACCGCTGTCGACATTCAGCTGGTCACAACTAAGAATTGGCGCGTGGCAATGAAGCAAACAGATCATTCAGGCCAAGCAATTCATGTTGCCGAATGGCTTCCCGAGACACCGTTGATTTACAAGCTTGGATCTGACACTATGCCTCAGTCTATTCTGGTGGTCAATTTGAAAGACACAATAACATCCGGGCCGTACGTAGTAAACATGGTCGGTCAGGATAGCGCCTCTTATTCAAAGTGGATCGAGCATCGTGCATGGCACTTCCGCGACTTGGTACAACTCAGGTTTGAAGTGAACAAGATCCCCATCCGCAACAAAGAATCCCTGCACCTCGCACTCCCCTTCAACATCCCGAACGCCACCGTCCGCATCGGCATTGGCGATACCTGCGTGACGCCTGAGAGCGGCCGCATACCCGGATCCAACAACGACTTCTTCTGTGCCCAGCGCTGGATCGATGTGAGCAACGACAGCATGGGCGTCACCATCGTGTGTCCGCAAGGCGCGATCTGGGAAGTAGGAGAGATGGTGGACGAAAGCAAGGTGAACCCCGGGCGTGGAACGAACCCAGAGAAGTACAAGGCCTGGAAGACCGAGGCGAAGAGCAGCAGCACCATCTACCTCTACGCCCTCAACAACTACTGGCACACCAACTTCAAGGCCGACCAGGAAGGCCCCATCACCTTCGACGTCTACCTGAAGATGCACGGGCCGTTCAAGCTG
>JBIIYP010000093.1:0-4776 GCA_044346705.1 Flavobacteriales bacterium | reverse complement strand
CCACGATGCCGGGCAGGAAGTAGCCTTTACCGCTCAACAGGAACTGCGGTGGAGCAGCCGTCACTTCGCTCCAGTTCAGCAGCATGTAGGAGAACTTCCAGCCGATCACGAAGCCCATCACCCCGTTAAGGAAGAGGTCCAGCGGCCGGGCCGGCCTCCCTTCCCACACCATGCGCGTGGTGCCGGTGATCAGACCCTGCCTGGTCTTGCGCGTCAGTTCGAGGCTCAGTGTCCAACCGGCTACCAGGAAGGCGAGCGCCACGAAGAAGCCGAAGCTGTTGAGGAACTTCAATCCGCTCAGCTCGATCCCGAAGAGGTCGACGAAGGCGTGGTAGAGGGTGGGGTACATGGTCAGTTGGCAGTTGCCAGTTGGCAGGGGGCAGGAGCTTGCCTGTTCATGGGATCGATCGTGCCAGCCATATGTCCATCGCCATTGATGCGGTCCAAGGTCACCGCCATGATCGTGTTCACCAGCGATGTGTCGTAAGGGAGGGATACGCGGATGTAGTTGTCGGTGTAGCCTTCCAGATCCTCCGCCTTTCCCTCAGGGTCTCTCGCAGAGGACCCTGAGGCCTCCCCGCTCTCCAGGAGCACCGGCCGGATGGTCCCCATATGCTTCTCGTAGAACGTACGCTGGAGCTTGCTGCCGAGGATGCGCAGTTGCTTGGTGCGCTCGCGACGGACCTCCATCGGCACGCTGTCGTCCATGCGGACGGCCGTAGTGTTGGCGCGCTCGCTGTACGTGAAGACGTGCAGGTAGTCCACCGGGATCGAACGCAGGAACGCGTGCGTTCTCAGGAACTCCTCCTCCGTTTCGCCGGGCGTACCGGTGATCACGTCCACACCGATGCAGGCGTGCGGCATCAGCATCTTGATCGCGTGGACGCGTTCGGCGTAGAGCGCGGTGTCGTACCGGCGCCGCATGCGTTCCAGGATCACGTCGCTGCCGCTCTGCAGGGGCATGTGGAAGTGCGGTGCGAAGCGCTTGCTCGCGGCCACGAAACGGATCACATCATCGTTGCACAGGTTCGGCTCGATGCTGCTGATGCGGAAACGGTCGATGCCTTCCACCCGGTCCAAGGCCTCGATCAGCTGCAGGAAGTCCTCCTTCTCGATCCCTCGGTCGCTTTGCGCCCTGAGGTCCATGCCTGCGGCAATGCTCGAAGTGCCACCGGACTTACCGAAGTCGCCGGTGTTGACGCCGGTGAGCACCACCTCGCGGATGCCCTGCGCGGCGATGGCCTCCGCCTGTGCCACGGTCTCCGCCACGGTGCCACTGCGGCTGCGCCCACGGGCCAGCGGAATGGTGCAGAAGCTGCAGAAGTAGTCGCAGCCGTCCTGCACTTTCAGGAAGGTGCGCGTTCTGTCCCCGGAGTTCCAGCTGGGGATGAAGCGCTTCACCTCCTTGATGGGGGAGAAGATGGCTTTGCCCCGCCCCCCGACCTCATCCCCCTGCCCCTTCTCCCGGGTAGAAGGGGAGGAGACACGGGCTTCGATATAGGTGGCCAGGTCGAACTTCTCGTTGGCGCCGAGCACCAGGTCCACGCCGGGGATGGCGGCGATCTCCTCGGGCTTCAGCTGCGCGTAGCAGCCCACCACCGCGATGAAGGCCTCGGGGTTGATCCGCTGGAACTTCCGCACCCACTGGCGGCACTCCTTGTCCGCGTTCTCCGTCACACTGCACGTGTTCAGCACGAACACGTCCGGCCGATCCTCCACCTTCACGCGGGCATAGCCGGCCTCTTCCAGCGATCGGGCCAGGGTGCTGGTCTCGCTGAAGTTGAGCTTGCAGCCCAGGGTGTGGTATGCGGCGGTGCGGGTGGAACCCATGGAGGCAGTTGGCAGTGGCAGTGGGCAGTGGGCAGTGGGCAGTGGGCAGTGGATCCAGCTACCTGCCTATTGCTGCTGCCTACTTCGTCGAGGGCGGTAAAGGTACCGGGACAAGGGTAATGTGGATCGCCCTTCCTGCGATGCGAAGGCCAAAGGCCGGCCTGTGGGGATCGGCGTGGTTATAGTTAGGTTTGTATAACGCAAAACCTACTGGCCATGAGAACACTACCTGTCATACTCCTCGCGCTGTTCAGCCTTCAAGCGCAGGCCAAGCGACTGAGCGTCCGGTTGATGGTGAGCCCCGGGCGTGTGGTGGTCCAATATCTGTGCCCGGACATGGTAGGTGCCAATACCAGCTCGGCGCTGCTCCCGGCCGGCACGAATTCTTTCATTTCACCAGTGGAGAGGAGCTTTCCAGGCAGTGTTTCCGTGTCCGTGAGCGGCGGTGTGCCTCCCTACCGGTACGATTGGCATGGGATGATGGCCGACGCGAGCACGTGCAGTGCCATGCCCGGCATGGTGCGGGTGACCGTTTCCGATGCCGCTGGGAATTCCGTGACCCGGACCGCGCATGTGGGCGCCGTGCGAACGGTGCTTCCCTCACCTTGTGGGCCGGTTCCCACGGTGGATATCGCCCAGGTGAAGCGCAGTGCTTCGGGTGACATCTACTTCGGTTCCGCGAAGCCCCGCTACCGTTCCCCGCGTGCACCGTCCGATCCCTACATCAAGCAGGAACTGCGCACCGGTGTGAAGTACATTCCGCCCGGCCCACCGCAGGGTGGTGGTCAGAAGCTGAAGCCCTTGCCGGCGAGTAAGTTGGTGCGGTAGGCTTTCGTTGTTATTCCTTCACGAAGCGGGCGCTTCGCCGCAGGCCGTCAGAGCCGTCAACGGTCACGACGTAGGAACCTTGGGCCAGGTCGCGCACTGCCACTTGCGCCAGACCGGGCGTCGCGTTCACCGGGGCGTTGAGGACCGCATGTCCGTTCAATGCCGTGATGCTTACCCGCCTTGCCACGACACCGGCCGGTAGCACGATGTTCAGCATGTCCCTCACCGGAACGGGGTAGATCCGGAGCGGCTCGGGTGTTACTGTCGCAAGACCAGTGGGAATGCCGACCGTGACCACCGCAGGCGGTGTGCGCACCGGGGTGTTGAAGTCGAAGTAGATGTCGGCGGAGTTGCTGATCGTTTCCCCGATCGTGATGTCGGCATCGGGACGGACGCGGAAGCTCAGGAGACCGTGGCTCATCGGTTCGTTCATGTTGCTGTCTACCAGCAGGATGTTGTCAAAGGTGAAGGTGAGCAAACCTGCCGCCGTGATCTCGTAGGTGCAGGGATGGGAGGCCCCGAGGAACTCGAAGCTGCCCACTGAGACGTTTTCCGGCAGCGTGTCCGTCACCACCACGGTGAAGGCGGTGTCCGTGCCGGTGTTCTGGAACCGGATGGTGTACGTGAGGATGCTGTCGGTAGTGATGTCATACAGCGCCTCCGGCCACACGAGCTTGTCGTTGGGGTCGAAGCTGCCCACCACCGGAGCCGTGAAGGTGCTTGTGTTGTTGGTCGTATCCACTTCCACGCTATCGATGGAGCAAGCAAGGGAGTGAACGATCATGGTTCCCAGCGGAGTGGTCGCCGGTATCTGGGCGTCCACCTGGATGGACTGATAGCTCCCCGGAGCCAATGATGGCATGTCGGTCCACGTGATCACATTGCCGACCACGTTCGTTGGAGGCGGTGTGGCGTTGAAATAGACCATGACAGGGTCAAGGGTCATTTCGACGTCTATCGGCCCCGTGCCCAGGATGCTCTGGTTCTGGACCAGACCGAAGATCGTTTGGCCGAAACCTGGGCGCGGCGTTGTAGCGCCGATACCGGAATAGATCCCCGCCGAACTGAGCGGTGCATTATTCACGAAGGCCATGGTCCAGCTCTTGATGGAATCGCTCTGCACCGTGATCGTGTTCAGCACGGTGGTGGGAAGGGGTTGCGTGCTCAGGGTCGCTGCCGTCGCGGTTCCGCAGGAAGCAAGGGATGCAGCGTCCGGTGCAATGAAGATCTTTGGGTGCAGGAACGGAGCTGCATTGAAGGCCGATGCAATGGTGCCATCGGAAACACTGAGAAGGTCAGCGTCATCGCCAGGTTGGAACTGCCATGCACCCAGCGGTGTGCCATCGGGTTGGGTCCGGAGAAAGTCCATCGTTGATGTTGCACAGGAGAGGAGCAGATCGCCGTTCGACAACTCCAACATGCCGGTGGCAGGTCCCCAGGGGGAGTATTCTCGGTGCCAAAGGAATGAGCCGGTGCCGCTCAGTTTGAGAAGCCCCGGATGCCCTCCCGCCCAGAATGTTCCGTTGCTTCGACCGCCGATCAGCAGGTCGCCGTTGGCATCCTCCACGAACGTAGTGGCGATGAAATTCGTGTTCTCGAAGCGGCTCGACCAGGTCACGGCCCCCAGGCTATCCGTGCGGATCATCATCAGGTGGGAGTTATCTATCCCTGCAAGGATCAGGTCGCCATCGGCGGTCACATGGAACGTTGGAGCCGCAGCAGCAAACCCGCTTACAGTGGCGTAGGTCTTGTGCCAGACGGGTACACCGCCTTGGTCAAGGCGCACCACGCTGATGCCGGTGTTCCGCGAGATCACCAAGCTGTAGGCGCCATTGGGCATCTGCTTCAGGCTGCTCGTCCATGTAGGATCATAACCCGGCACACTGTTCATCATGTAGATCCGTGCCCATTCCCGGTTACCCAGGCTGTCCATTTTCACGGCGAACATGTTCGAATACCCTGCGGACCGGTAGCCGAACGCGATCATCCCGCCGTCCGAAGTAGGCTCAATGGTCTTCGGAATGAGGGATACCGCCTGGTCAAGGGTGGCCATGCGCTTGGACCAGATGTTCGCTCCGTCCGCCGCAAGACGAGAGACGATCATGTCCCCTTGCCCCT
>JBIIYP010000065.1:0-15107 GCA_044346705.1 Flavobacteriales bacterium | reverse complement strand
GCGCAAGGCTGCGGCCTCGATGCGGTCAGCATCCAGGAGGTGGAACTGGCGTTGCACGCCGGCTTTACACCGGACGAGGTCCTCTTCACGCCCAACATGGTGGCGTACACCGAATATCAGCGGGCCGTTGAGCTGGGCGTGCACATCAACATCGATTCGCTCAGCGTGCTGGAGCATTTCGGCCACGACTTCGGCGGCAAGGTGCCCGTGTGCATCCGGTTCAACCCGCACATCATGGCGGGCGGCAACGAGCGCATCAGCACCGGCCACATCGACAGCAAGTTCGGCATCAGCATCCACCAGCTGCGGCACGTGCAGCGCATCATGCAGAGCACGGGCCTGACGGTGAACGGCCTGCACATGCACACCGGCAGTGACATCCTCGACGCCGAGGTGTTCCTGCAGGGCGCGGAGCTGATCCTGGACCTCGCCCCTTCTTTCCCCGACCTCACCTTCCTGGACCTGGGCAGCGGCTTCAAGGTGCCCTACAAGCCGGACGACATCGAGACCGACATCGAGGAGCTGGGTCAGCGCCTCAGCGAGCGGATCGCGACCTTCAACGCCGATCGCGCGGTGCCCTTGCAGGTGTGGTTCGAGCCGGGGAAGTTCCTGGTGAGCGCGGCGGGGGTGCTGCTGGCGCGGGTGGACCAGGTGAAGCACACCACGGCCACCGTCTTCACCGGTGTGGACAGCGGACTGAACCACCTGATCCGCCCCATGCTCTATGGCAGCTACCACCACATCCTGAACGTGAGCAACCCCGAGGGAAAGCCACGCATCTATACCGTGGCAGGATACATCTGCGAGACCGACACCTTCGGTTGGGACCGCAAGCTGAGCGAGGTGCGCGAGGGTGACCTGCTGGCCTTCCGCAATGCGGGTGCGTATGGCTGGAGCATGGCCAGCAACTACAACAGCCGGTTCCGTCCGCCCGAGGTGCTCGTGCATGAAGGCAAGGCGCACGTGATCCGACGGCGGGAAACGCTGGACGACCTGCTGCGCACACAGGTGGAGGTTCTTTGAACGGGATCAGGGGCCTGCACCGAGCTCCTACGTGTTCCGCCTGCAGACCTCACCGTTGCGGAAGTGGTCCACCGCACCGAACCGGTTCTCCACCCGATGGTACTCGGTCAACCTTCCTTGCTCCACGATGCGCACGATCTTGGACATGTGCTGCTTCTCCTTCACGAACCCGTCCTCGAGGGAACTTCCGTTGAGCTGCAGCGCAGCGTGTTCCGGAACGGCGTTCGAGGGCCTCGCGTCCTTGCGGTGCACCGGACCGGTTGATGGCGCGGTTGACAACGCCGAACGCAATGACCTCCCGGCTGAAGTAGCGCGTTCCAGCTTCGGTCCCCGAACAGGTAGCCTGTCGACCAGCAACTGCTTGGTGACACAACCCTCCCGGGTGAACTCCAGCAGGTATTCGCTGTTCAGTTGAAGCGTGAGGTTGAAGCGCTCCAAGCCCTGTTCCATCATCACTTGGGATCCGTCGTGCTCGACCATCACCGACCGCGCACCGGAAAAGGGCATTCCCTTCACCTTCAGGATGCCGTCGAACCTCACGTTCCCTGCAGCCGCGCCAGCAAGCGCAACGGCCGCGCGCAGGGTCATCAACCCCGCCAGAAGGAACCGCCCGGTCATCGCGCGCATGGATCAGTGGCACATTCGGTAGGCGCGCGTGACGAACAGCAGGGTGAGAAAACCGCCTCCTGTTGAGAAGTTCCCATGCGCTGACCAACGGCAGGTGCCCGCTGGCACACCTTGGCCCCGCCCCCCGTGGCAGTAACTTCCCCACCTGTTATCCATGCGCTACGCCACTCTCCTGCCGCTCCTGTTGATCCGTGCTTCGGCCTTCGCCCAGGTCACGCCCATCTGCGCGCTGCAGGGCACCGGTACGTCCTCTCCCGTTGCGAACCAGGTGGTCACCACCACGGGCATCATCACCGCCATCCACCTCGGGACCGGATCGTTGGAGGGGTTCTTCATGGAGGAACCGGGGTGCGACACTGACCCCTTTTCGAGCAACGGCATCTTCGTGTACGACCCCACACCGGGCAGCATTGTCGTTGGCGACCGGGTGCAGGTGACCGGGCAGGTCGTGGAATACCAGGGCCTCACCGAACTCACCAATGTGCAGTCCGCCACGGTCATCGGCACCGGACAGGTGCCACCGACCGACATCACGCTGCCACTTTCGTTCACCTTTTCACTGGAGCCGTTGGAAGGCATGCTCCTCCACTTCCCACAGACCCTGGTGGTGAACGACGTGGCGGACTGGGCGCGTTACGGGCAGGTGACACTGGCCCCGCAGCGCCTGTTCGCCCCCACCAACGAGGTGGACCCGAACGATGCGGTGGCGAGCGGCACCAGCAGCAACGGCAGCAGCAATGTGCCGGCCGTGGTGGCACTGGATGCCCTGAACGCGCGCAGCACGATGATCCTCGACGACGGGGGCAGCTCCAGCTATCCCGATCCGCCGCCGATGATGGGTCCGGAGGGCACCTTGCGCGCCGGGAGCATGATCACGGGCCTCAACGCCGTGCTCTCGTATGGTTTCAACACGTACCGCCTGCAACCGGCGGGGACCGTTCCGATCGTCCACAACACGCGGCCGTTGGTGCCTGTGGTGGGTGGTCAGCTTCGGGTGGCGAGCCTCAACGTGCTGAACTACTGGACGACCTTGGGCGGATGGGGTGCAACGAACAGTGCCGAGCTGGCCCGTCAGCGCACCAAGCTGGTGGCGGCGCTCGCAGCCATGGACGCGGACATCCTCGCCCTGCACGAACTGGAGAACAACACAGCGGCCTTCACGGACCTGCTGGGGGCCTTGAACACGGTGGTTGGCGCCTCCTACCTGGCGATCGATGACGGCACTGTTGGCGCCGCCACCAAAAGCGTGTACTTCTATCGGCCTTCCACGGTGACGCCCTGCACACCGCTGTACACCTTGAACACGAGCACCTTCCAGCGTCCGCACCATACACAGGGATTCCAAGTGAACGCCACGGGCGGCCGCTTGCTGGTGAGCATGCTGCACCTGCGCAGCAAGAACTGCGGGGGTGGTGGGATCAGCGATCAGGACCAGGGCGACGGACAGGGCTGCTACAACGGCACCCGGAAGGTGCAGGCCTATGAACTGCTCAACCATTGGGGAACGGTTCGTGGCATCACCGGCATCGATGCACAACTGGCCATCGGGGATATGAACGCCTACACCGAAGAGGACCCGCTGGATATCATGCGCGCCTACGCGTTCAGCGACCTGCTTGCGACCGACGCGTACAGCTACCTCTATGGCGGCACCTTCGGCGCGTTGGACCATGCGCTGGGCACTACGCAACTGGTGGATGCACTGGCCGGGGCATCGACCTGGGCGATCAACAGTGACGAACCGGAGGCCCTGGGCTATGCCGATGCCAACCTGCCGCTCTACCAACCCGGCGCCTTCCGCTGCAGCGACCACGACCCGGTGCTGGTGGGCTTGAACAGCGCGCAGCTGCCCGTCTCCGTGGCTGAACGACCACTGGAACAGGACATCCTGTTCTCCCGGGTGGACGGGCTCCTCACCTGGACCTTCACGCGGCCGATCCCTGCTGGATCGGACGTGGAGCTTTGGTCCATGGAAGGCCGCCTGGTGGCACATTCCACACCACAGGCCACGGACCGCATGACCATCGCCGTGGATGGCCTGGCCGCAGGCCTGTACGCGTGGAAGCTCACGGGCAGTGCACTGCGGAAGAACGGAAAGGTCGTGCTGCCCTGAGCGGACCGCGCTCAGAGGAACCGCTGCATCCAGCTGTCCTTCAGCGGGACCCTGAACCGTGTGTCGAGATCGCCCTTGGTGCCTACCAGATCATCGAACACGACAGTGCCCGCCTGCAGCTCACCGGCGTCAAGCAGGTCATCGAGGTCGTCCACGCGGCATGAACGCACCACGCCGTTGACCTCATACAGCACCACCATGCGGTCGGTGAGCGAACGGGCCAGTTCGCGCTCCATCTGCTGGATGAACTGTACGCTCTTGTCGATGCTGCAGCCACTGGCCCGGGCCTGTTGCTCGTCCACCGAGATCACCACGAAGTGGCCGTGCAACACGTCCACCACCGCGTCAAGCGAGGCTCCGTGGGCGGCCCAGGATGTGGTGAAGGCGGCCCCGCGGTCGGCGATCAGGCGTTGTTCATCGACCGTGAACGGGGTCGCGCTTTTGTAGACCCACACCCGCGCATGCGCAGGCATGGTCGTAAGGGAAGTGGTCCGGGTGATCATGGGTGGGCGCGATGTTCCTCAAATATCGCTACGCAACGGGCGATCGGTAGCACCTGTTGGAAAACTTGCCCGGCGGTCGACCATTCAGATGACGTGGGACGGGGATGTACGGTGAGGACTTCCGCCAGGCTATGGTGCCGAACCGCCGCACTCTGCCATCTTTGGCTCCTCATTCCCACCCCGCGTGAACCACACCACCGCCCTCTTCGCTGCCAGCCTGCTCACCTACGGAGCTTTTGCCCAGGAACGCACGGACATTCCACCGCTCTGGCTGCGTGAGCCGGCCATCGCGCCGGACGGTTCAGCGATCGTGTTCCGCTACCAAGGGGACCTGTGGCGCGTGCCCACCACCGGCGGGAACGCCCAGTTGCTCACCACCCACGAGGCCTTTGATGGATCACCGGTGTGGTCGCACGATGGGAAGCGCATCGCCTTCAGCAGCAACCGCTACGGCAACGGCGATGTGTACGTGATGCCCAGCACAGGTGGGGAGGCCACCCGACTCACCTTCCACAGCGCCTGGGACGGGCCCAGCGACTTCACGCGTGACAATGCCTCGGTCATCTTCTCGGCCAACCGCCTGGACGATGCGGCCAACCAGATGTTCCCCGTGGGCGGACTCGGCGAACTGTATTCCGTCCCTGTCGGCGGCGGCGCCACCGACCGCATCATCACCACACCCGCCATCGCCGCGCGCCTCAGCCCCGATGGCACCCTCCTTGCTTTCCACGATGTGAAAGGGTATGAGGACGAATTCCGCAAGCACCACACCAGCTCGGTGACCCGCGACATCTGGACCTACGACCTCACTACGAAGCAATACAAGCAGGTCAGCAGCTTCATCGGAGAGGACCGCAATCCCGTGTTCAGCGCCGACGGCAGGAGCCTCTACTACCTGAGCGAAGAGAAGGGTTCGTTCAACGTGTTCCGTATGCCGGTGGGCGGCGGCGCCACCACCCAGGTCAGCTTCCTGAAGGACCACCCGGTGCGCTCCCTGACCATGAGCAACGATGGCACCCTCTGCTACAACTACCGAGGCGAGGTCTACACCCAGAAGGACGGCGGCCAGCCCGTGAAGCTGAACGTACGCTTCGCGGCCGACAGCCGTTACAACCCCGACGTGACCAAGAGCGTGAACGGGGGAGCCCGCGAACTTTCCGTAAGCAGCAACGGCAAGGAGGTGGCCTTCGTGCACCGCGGCGAGGTCTTCGTGACCAGCGTGGCCGAGGGTACCACGCGCCGCATCACCAACACCCCCGAGCAGGAGCGCTCGGTGAGCTTCAGCCCTGATGGCCGCACCCTGCTCTACGCCACCGAACGCAACGGCAGCTGGGACCTTTACACCACCACCATCCCGCGCAAGGAGGAGCTTTATTTCTTCACCGCAACGGTATTGAAGGAGGAAGCCCTGCTGGCCACCGCGGCCGAGGAGTTCCAACCGGTGTGGTCACCGGACGGCAGGGAGGTGGCCTACCTCGAGGAGCGCACCACCATCAACGTGTTCAACGTGGCGAACAAGAAGAGCCGCGTGGTGATGCCGGGCGACCGCAACTACAGCTACAGCGACGGCGACCAGTTCTTCAGCTGGAGCCCCGACAGCAAGTGGCTGCTGGTGGAGTTCCTGCACCCCGAGCAGTGGCTCACCCAATGCGGCCTGGTGAACGTTGGCATCGCCACGGATGCCGCCTACAAGCCCGCCGACATCGTGGACCTCACCAAGAGCGGCTACGGTGGCTACCACCCCACCTGGGCCATGGACGGCAAGGCCATGCTCTTCTACAGCAACCGCGATGGCATGAAGAACCATGCGAGCTGGGGCGGCCAGATGGACGCCTACGCCATCTTCTTCACCCAGGAGGCCTTCGACCGCTTCAAGCTGGGCAAGGAGGAGGCCGAGCTCCGCAAGGAAGCCGACGACAAGAAGAAGGAGGACGAGGAGAAGAAGAAGGACGGCGACAAGGAAAAGGACAAGAAGAAGGACGACAAGAAAAACGAGGACGACAAGAAGAAAGAGGAGAAGGTGGAGCCCTTGAAGATCGACCTGCACGACATCGAGGACCGCAAGGTGCGCCTGACGATCCACAGCAGCGACCTGGGCGGCGCGGTGCTGAGCAAGGACGGGGAAAAGCTCTACTACCTCGCCAGCTTCGAGAAAGGCTACGACCTGTGGCAGACCGAACTGCGCACCAAGGAAACGAAGATCCTGGCCAAGCTGGGCTCCGGTGGGGCGGGCGACCTGATCCTCGACAAGGACGGCAAGAACCTCTTCTTCCTGAACAACGGCGGCATCTCCAAGGTGGTGCTCGAAGGCGGCGAGGTGAAGGGCATCGGCATCAGTGGCGAGATGTCATTGAACGAGACCAAGGAGCGCGAGTACCTCTTCGAGCATGCCTGGCGACAGGTCGTGAAGAAGTTCTACCGCGTCGATCTCCAGGGCGTTGACTGGGCCGCACAGAAGGCCGAGTACCAGCGCTTCCTGCCTTACGTCAACAACAACTGGGACTTCGCCGAGCTGCTGAGCGAGATGCTCGGCGAGCTGAACGCCTCGCACACCGGATCGGGCTTCTTCACCTCCGTGCCCAACGCGGACGAGACGGCCTGCCTGGGCGTCTTCTATGCGGACGAGCCGGCCACCAAGGGCCTGCGCATCACCGAGGTGATGGAGAAGAGCCCCGTGATCCAGGAGGGCAGCAAGATCAAGGCCGGCGTGGTGATCGAGAAGATCGACGGCGTGGAGATCACCACCAACGAAGGCGCCTGGAAGCTCTTGAACCGCAAGGCCGGCAAGCCTACACTGCTGAGCCTGTTCGACCCGAGGTCCGGCAGCCGTTTTGAGGAGACCGTGAAGCCCATCAACGCCGGTGAAGAGGGCGGCCTGCTCTACCACCGCTGGGTGGAACGCTGCCGCCACCTGGTGGACAGCCTCAGCGGAGGTCGCATCGGCTACGTGCACGTGGAAGGCATGGACGACGGCAGCTACCGCACGGTGTATGAGGACGCCCTCGGCAAATACCACGACAAGGACGCCCTGATCGTGGACACGCGCTTCAACGGTGGCGGTTGGCTGCACGACGACCTCGCCACCTTCCTGAGCGGCAAGGTGTACATGCGCATGGAGCCCCGCGGACAGAAGCTCGGCAGCGAACCCCAGTTCAAGTGGAGCAAGCCCAGCGCCGTGGTGATGGGCGAAGGCAACTACAGCGATGCCCACATGTTCCCCGTCACCTACCGCGCGCTCGGCGTGGGCAAGCTCGTGGGCATGCCCGTGGCCGGCACCGGTACCGCCGTGTGGTGGGAGCGCCTGCAGAACGGCATGTACTTCGGCATCCCACAGGTGGGCATGATCGACAACAACGGCCAGTACCTGGAGAACCAGCAGCTGGAACCCGATGTGAAGCAGGCCAACGAACCCGGCCCCGTGAGCCAGGGCCGCGACCAGCAGTTGGAGGCAGCGGTGAAGCTGCTGTTGGGCAGGTGATCTGCGCGACCCCGGCGCAAGGCGGGGTGACAGCGCACAGGAACGAAGAAGGGCCCGGTCTCCGGGCCCTTCTTCACTTTGCGAACTGTCATGCCGGGCTTGACCCGGCAACGCGAAAAGGGATCACGCTCACAGCTCCCCCGCCTCGGCGATCAGCTCCGCCACATCCTTCACCACCACCTCGCCTTCCTTGTTGAAGTGCTTCACGCCGTCGGTGAGCATGGTGTTGCAGAAGGGGCATCCGGCGGCGATGATGTTCGGGCTTTCGGCCAGCGCATCCTCGGTGCGTTCGATGTTGACCTCCTTGGTGCCGGGCTCGGCCTCCTTGAACATCTGCGCGCCACCGGCACCGCAGCAGAGGCCGTTCTGCTTGCTGCGCTTCATCTCCACCAGCGCGGCATCCAGCTTCAGCAGCACTTCGCGTGGCGCCTCGTACTCGTCGTTGCCACGGCCCAGGTAGCAGGGGTCGTGGAAGGTGATGCGCTTGCCGGCGAAGCTGCCGCCCTCCACCTTGATGCGGCCTTCCTTCAGCAGGCTGTTGATGAACTGCGTGTGGTGCATCACCTCGTAGCTGCCGCCCAGCGCGGGGTACTCGTTCTTCAGCGTGTTAAAGCAGTGCGGGCAGGCGGTGACGATGCGCTTCACTTCGTAGCCGTTCAGCACGGCGATGTTGGTCTGCGCCTGCATCTGGAACAGGAACTCATTGCCAGCGCGACGTGCGGGATCACCGGTACAGCTCTCCTCGGTGCCGAGCACGGCGAACTTCACCTTGGCGGCGTTGAGGATCCGCACAAAGGCCTTGGTGATCTTGCGGGCGCGGTCGTCGAAGCTGCCGGCGCAGCCCACCCAGAACAGGACCTCGGGAGTTTCCCCGGAGGCCATGTAATCGGCCATGGTGCGGACGTGGAGGGGTTCGGTCATTTCTTGTGGTATGTGTCGACCCAAGGGGTCGACGGTACAGTTCATTGTTCGAACACCTGCACGGTCGCGTTCCGCTCCACGAGATCCGTGAAATGTCCTTCGTACCGGGTCGCGCGCACCTCGCGGTCGTCGATCCAGTGGTAGTTGCCGCCGCGGGGCTTGCCCATCAGCATGCCGTGGTACTGGAAGCCGTGCTTCTTCAGCCACGCCTCGGTCACCGCGCGATGCTCTTCGGTGCGGCTGGTGAAGAAGGTGATGATGTGGCCTTCGCCGTACCAGGTGTTCAGCTTCTCCAGCGCCTCGGGGAACACCTCGGCATCGGCCATGCGCCAAGGCTCCTCGTTGGGGATGTCGTCGCAGATGGTGCCGTCGATGTCGATCAGGAAGTTCTTGATGTGCGCGGGCAGCTTGGGGCTCACCTTCCTGCCACCTTCCGTTGTCTCTATGAGTTCGGGCTGCTTCATCGTTGCGCGGCGTCAGGTCGACCCACGGGGTCGACGGTACAGGTGCTTACAGATCAGGTGTCCGCCCATTTCATGCGGTCGGCCTGGGCCATCTGCCAGGGGGCGCCGTTGTTCTCCACGTTGGTGAGCATGTTCGCCAGGGCGGGACGGGTCTTGCTCTCTTCCATCACCAGGTAGCGGCGCAGGTCCATGATGATGCCCACCGGATCGATGTTCACGGGGCAGGCCTCCGTGCATGCGTTGCAGGTGGTGCAGGCCCACAGCTCCTCCTCGGTGATGCGGCTGTGCAGGCTCTTGCCATCGTCCTCCCACTTCCCTTTCGCGTCGATCACCTTGCCGACCTCCTCCAGGCGGTCGCGCGTGTCCATCATGATCTTGCGCGGGCTCAGCAGCTTGCCGGTGAGGTTCGCCGGGCATACGCTGCTGCACCGGCCGCACTCGGTGCAGGTCATGCCGTCCATCAGCTGCTTCCAGCTCAGGTCGAAGACGTCCTTGGCTCCGAAGCGTTCCTGCATCTCCACCCCGGCCACCTTACGCGCCACGGCCACCGGCGGCTGAACACCGGGGTCGAGCATGCTCTTCACCTCCCCGGTGACCCGTTCCATGTTACTCACCTCGGTCTTCGGCCTCAAGCTGCTGTACCACACGTTGGGGAAGGCGAGCAGGATGTGCAGGTGCTTGCTGACCACGAGGTAGTTCAGGAAGGCCAGGATGCCGATGATGTGGAACCACCAGCAGAACCGCTCGATCACGTGAAGCGTTCCGGAGCTCATTGAACCGAACCCGCACCAGGCAGCGATCCATTGGCTCACCGGAAACGAACCAGCGGAATGGGCCGACCTGTCCATCAGGACCATGTCCGCCGCGTTCATCACCAGGAAGGCCGCCATCAGCGCGATCTCCGTGAAGAGGATGATGCTGGCGTCGCTGCGCGGCCAACCGGTCATCTCCTTCATCCAGAACCGCTTCAACCGAAGGCCTTCGCGACGGATAAGGAACACCACGCAGGCCAGCAGCACACCCAGCGCCAGCCATTCGAAGCTACCGATGAGGAAGTCGTAGAAGCCGCCCAAAAAACTGAGCGCCCGATGCGTTCCGAAGATGCCATCGATGAGGATCTCCAGCACTTCGATGTTGATGATGACGAAGCCTGCGTAAACGACGAGGTGCAGGAGGCCGACGATGGGCTTCACCATCATCTTGCTCTGGCCCAAGGCCACACGGGTCATCACTGCCCAACGCTCGCTCTTCCGGTCATTGATCACCACATCCCGCCCCAGAAGGATGTTGCGCCGGATACGGCTGAAGTTGCGCGCGAACAACCCGCTCGCCCCGGCGAGCAGCACGATGAAGAGGATGTTCCCGAGGCCCATCTACTTGGCGGGTGCGGCCTGCATGGCCTGTTGGATGCGTTCCACGTCGCTGTTGCTCAACTTCGGCAGCTTGTCCTTCTTTCCGAAAACGCTGAAGTAGCGGTTGGGGTTCAGGCGCAGGTCCTCCAGCAGCAGATCGAGCTCCCGGCTTGCCGCCTCCAGGTTGTTGTAGAGGCTGTCGTCGGTAACGAGCTTGCCCAGAGTGCCCTGGCCGCCGTTGATCTTGGCCATGGTGCCCTTCAGCTCGTTGCTGGTGTCGCTGAGGTCCTTCAACAGGCGCTCCAGCTGGCCGTTCGCAAGCGTAGCAGTGAGCGAATCCACGTTGGCGAAGATGTGGTTGAGGCGCTCCTGGTTGGCGGCCAGGGTGGAGGTGAGCTTGGTCACGTTGGCCATGGCCAGCTGGATGTTGGCGCTCTCGGCGGCGAGCAGCGCGTCCATGCGCTCAGCGGTCATTTTCACACTGGTCATGGTACCGTGCAGGTCGGCGAAGCTGGCGTCGAGGTGGCCACGGGCGTCCTTGTTGAGAATGCCCTGCAGGCTGGTGAGCACCGAATCCACGCTGGCGATCATGGCCTCGGCCTTGCGCTTCAAGGGATCGATCTGCTGGTTCACGGTCTCGGTGAGGCTGAGCTGCGCGTCGCCCAACAGGGTGTCACCGCTCTGGGCGTAAACGGTGCTGTCGCCGAGCAGGATCTGGGCGGCGCGGGTGAAGAGGTCGGCGCTGTAGATCTCCAAGCGGGAGTCGCGCGGCAGCTTCAGGTGGTCCACATCGACCTGGAAGGCCACGGCGATACGTCCACTGCCATCCTTCATGAGCGTGGTGCCCACCACCTGGCCCACGCGGAACCCGTGGTAGAACAGCGGGCTGCTGGAGCTGATGCCGCTCACATCGTTGTAGACCGCGTAATACACGTTCCGCTTCTGGAACAGGTCAAGTCCTTTGAGGTAATTGAGGCCGAACACGAGCAGGGCGATGCCGCCCAGCATCATGCCTGCGATGGTGTATTCCCGTTTGATCTTCACGAAAAGCGCGGCTCAGTGGTCCTGGGCTAAAGTAACGGCCTTCTGCAGATCGACGCGCTCCCCATTGTGGTAGGCCACGATGAAAGCGCCCTCGTAGCCCTTCTCCCGGCAGGTGGCCTGCACCGCCCGCGCCTTCTCCAGGTCGGGTTCGTTGCCCACCTGGTATTTGTACAGGCCGGCCCCCTGCACTTCCTGCACGCCCTCCAACCCGTTGAAGTTCTTGGGCTTGCTGGCGTCGATGCGCTTGCTGCTGGTGATGATCTGCACCTTGAAGCGCACACCGCTGTCCTTGACCGGTGGGGCCTCCACCGGCACCGGGGGCTTCACGGCCTGGGGTGTTTCCACGGCCACCCTTGTGCTGTCGGGCTTTGCTTCGTTCGGGGTGGTGGACACGTCGGTGCCTTCCAAGGTGGCCTTGTACTCCTTGAAGGCCCTGTAGATGGCGCTGGCGAGGTAGTCCTGGCCCTTCTCGCTCTGCATGAAGTCCTCCTCCTCCACGTTGGTAAGGAAGCCGAGCTCTACCAGCACGCTGGGCATGGTGGTGTAGCTGATCACCAGGAAACCGGCCTGCTTCACCCCCCGGTCCACCCTGCCCACCCGGTCCTTGAACTGCTTCTGGATCAGGGAGCTGAGCAGCAAGCTGTGGTCCAGGTAGGCGTTCTGGCGCAGGCTGAGGGCGATCATGCTCTCGGGATCCTTGGGGTCGTAGCCATCGTACTTCAGCTCGTGCCCCTCCTCCAACAGGATGGCCTCGTTCTCCTTCTGGGCCACGCGCATGTTGGCCTCGGTCTTGTGCAGGCCCATCACGTAGGTCTCGCAACCGTGGGGGGTCTTGTTGTCGTTGGCGTTCAGGTGGATGCTGATGAACACGTCCGCCTTGGCGCGGTTGGCGATGGCGCAGCGCTCCTTCAGCTCGATGAAGCGGTCGTCCTCGCGGGTGTACACCACCTTCACCCCGGGCAGCCCCTCGTTGATGTACTTGCCCAGCAGGCGGGTCACGTTCAGGGCGATGTGCTTCTCGGTGGTCTTGAAGCGGCCGGTGCCCAGGTTGCCGGGGTCCTTGCCGCCGTGGCCCGCGTCCAAGCAGACCACGTCGATGCCGTTGGGGTCGGTGCCCGGTGGAAGGCCCGGGCTTGGCATGGGATGTGCGCATGGCGCGAGCAGCATCGCCAGCACGGCGAGGGCCGTTCCTTTGCGCACGTTCATGTTCACACCGGTCCCCGCGGGGGGATGCGCTACTTTCGTGGCGCTGATGGGGGCTCTGCGTTGCATCCGGCCTGTGTGGCGCGAAACTAGCCGGTGGCCTTCCCGCAGGGGACCCGCACCGATCGCAGTTTTCATCACGCTCATGTTCGTGGGTGTTGGCGGTGGCGCCGCGCGGGCACAGGCCTTGAAGGAGAAGGTGCTGGCCAGCGCACGCGACAGCTCCACCTACGATGCCGTAACGCAAACGGCGTTCCTCTATGGTGAGGCCTCCGTCTCCTATGGCGATGTCACCCTGAAAGCCGACCGCATCCGCTACGACTTCAAGAACGAGGAAGCGGAGGCCTTTGGTACGCTGGACAGCACCGGCGCGCCGGTCGGGCAGCCGCAGTTCATCCAGGGCGGGCACACCATCGGGGCGGACACCATCCGCTACAACTTCCGCAGCACCAAGGCCTTCATCAGCGAGGTGCGGACCACGGAAAGCCAGCTCTTTGCCCTCGCCCACCTCAGCAAGCTGCAGCCGAACCAGGAGGTGCACAGCAAGGGCGGCATGCTCACCACCTGCGACCGGCCCCACCCCCACTACCACTTCGCAGTGAGCCGGATGATGGTGATCCCGGACGACCAGATCATCACCGGCCCGGCCATCATGAAGCTGGGCAAGGTGCCCGTGCCCCTGGCCGTGCCCTTCGGCTTCTACCCCAACAAGCAGAACGGTGCTGCGGGCGTGCTCATCCCGGTGTGGGGCGCCAGTGAACAGCTCGGCACCTTCCTGCTGAACGGCGGTTTCTACACCCCCCTGAGCGAGCACGCCGACCTGAGCGTTACCGGCGACATCTACAGCAAGGGCAGCTGGGGCCTTCGCGCCCGATCCAACTACCGCACCCGCTACCGGTACTCGGGCAACCTGGAGCTCAGTCGAAACACCCTGCTGAACGGCATCCCTGAAACGCCAGGCTACAGCCGGCAGGACAACTTCTTCGTCCGCTGGAACCACACCGTGGACCCCCGCGCCACCGTCAACGACCGGTTCAGCGCCAGCGTGAACTTCGGCAGCAGCCAGAACTTCACCAACACGCTGAACAGCAGCAACCTGGGCTACCTCAGCAACACCTTCCAGAGCAACGTGCAGTGGTCGCACGTGTTCCCCCGCAGCCCCTTCACCACCGCCGTGGCCATGCGGCACAGCCAGAACTCGGAAACGGGCATCTACGACTTCACCCTCCCGGCGCTCACCTTGAACATGCAGCGCATCTACCCCGCCCTGCTGTTGCGCTCCCCCACCGCCGTGGGACCCCAATGGACCGAGCGCATCGGGGTGAGCTACGCGCTGAACTTCGACAACCGCCTCACCGTGGCCGAGGACCAGCTCTACCTGGGCAACGGCAGCTACCTCCGCAGCAGGATGCGCAACGGCATCCGCCACAGCGGCGCGGTGAACACCTCCCTCAAGGCGGGACCCTTCAGCATCAACCCCGAGCTGGCCTTCCAGGACCGCATGTACTTCAAGTACATCACCAAGACCTATGACCCCGGTGCGGACACCCTGATCACCGACACGCTGCCAGGCTTCCGCAACCTGTTCGACTGGCGCCTGGGGGCCACGGTCACCACCAAGCTTTACGGCATGTACCAGTTCCGGGGGGCGGGTCTGCGCGCCATCCGGCACGTTATCACCCCCAGCGCCACGGTGAGCTACCAACCCGACTTCAGCACCGAGATCACGGGGCCGTATGGAACGAACGGCGCCACCGGCAGCTACAGCCCTTACGACATCGGCATCTACGGCAAGCCGCCCAGCGCCGCCAGCGGCTTGTTGAACCTGGGGCTCATCCAGAGCGTGGAGGCCAAGGTGCGCGATGGCAAGGCCTTCCGCGAAGGCAAGCAGGCCACCAAGAAGGTGCGCATCATCGACTTCTTCGGCCTCAACAGCAGCTACGACTGGATGCGGGACAGCCTGAACTGGTCGCCCATCAACGCCAGTGCGCGCACCAGCCTGTTCGACAAGATCAACATCAACCTCAACGGGGTGTGGGACACCTACGGCACCAACACCCAAGGGCAGCGCATCGAAGCATCCGCAGCGGAGACCAGTGGCCGTTGGGCGCGGCTCACCTTCGCCAACATCGCCACCGGCTTCGAGTTCCGCAGCGGCAAGTACGGGGTCACCGCAGGGGCAGCACCCAATGACCAGCAGGTGGTGGAGGAAACGGACCCCACACGCGGCGCGGAGACCGACTTCAACCTGCCGTGGCGCCTGGCCGTGAACCACACCATCACCGTCAGCCGCACCTGGTTCGCAGCGGAATTCCTCGAGGCCACCCAGCAGAGCATCCTCTTCAACGGCGACATCACCGTGCTCAAGCACTGGAAGCT
>JBIIYP010000064.1:0-15171 GCA_044346705.1 Flavobacteriales bacterium | reverse complement strand
ACGACCGATGCTCCATGGATCAATGTGTTCGATCTTGGCAATGAGCCAATTGCACACTCCCATATTTCCTGATCTTCTCATTGGCACATTGTCCATTTCCTCGTTTGCACATTCTCTCATGTGCACATTTCCACATTCCCCAACAGGTAGCTTTGCGGCCGATGAAAGATCTCCCCCTTATTCTGGTCACCAACGACGATGGCATCTTCGCGCCGGGCATCCGCACCCTGGCCGAGGAGATGAAGGCTTACGGCCGGGTGATGGTGGTGGCGCCGGACAAGCCGCAGAGCGCCATGGGGCACGCGATCACCATCCACAGCTTCCTGCGCCTGCAAAGCGTGCCGCTGATGGATGGTGTGGAGGCCTGGAGCTGCAGCGGCACCCCGGTGGACTGCGTAAAGCTGGCCATCTACAAGCTGCTGGGCGGCAACAAGCCCGATCTGCTCGTGAGCGGCGTGAACCACGGTGCCAACATCAGCATCAATGTGCTCTACAGCGGCACCATGAGCGCGGCGGTGGAAGGGGCGATGGAGGGTATTCCCAGCATCGGCTTCAGCCTGATGGACCATGGCATCGATGCCGACTTCAGCCAGGTGAGGCCGGTGATCCGCAAGGTGGTGGCCAACACGATCAAGCACGGCATGGCGCCAGGCACCTGCCTCAATGTGAACGTGCCGCGCAACGATGGCATGCCGCTCAAGGGCATGCGCGTGTGCCGCCAGGCCAAGGCCAATTGGGAGGATGAGTTCGAGACGCGCCTCGATCCAAGCAACAAGGAGTACTACTGGCTGCGCGGTGAGTTCAAGAGCGAGGACCATGGCCACGACACCGACGTGTACGCTGTGAACAACCGCTATGTGAGCATCGTGCCCACGCAGTTCGACATGACCGCGCACCACACCATCGCTGAGCTGAACACCTGGGACCATGGTGTGGAATAGCCGGTGGACGGGCTTCATCATGGGCATGGTGGCGCCGGTGCTGGGCGTGTTGGGCTATGGCCTCATCTACACCACGGCCATCCGTCCCATGTACGACATGCAGTGGTTCCTGGTCGACATGTTCTTCGGTACGTTGAAGTACACCTCGTCGATCCTTTCCATCAGCCTGATCGCGGACGCCTTCCTGTTCTTCTGGTTCGACCGCAAGGACCGGTATGCGAGCATGCGCGGGGTGATCCTGGCGATGCTGACGTATGGCCTGGTGATCGTGGGCCTCATCGTATACGAGAAGCTCCTGAACTGGGGCTACGTGTAATGACGAAGCGCATCTACATCATTGCCGGCGAGGCGAGCGGCGACCTCCACGGCAGCAACCTGATCAAGGCGTTGAAGGCGCGCGCGATGCAGGACGGGCAGGAGCTGGTGATCCGGGCCTGGGGCGGCGACCGCATGGCCGAGGCGGGTGCCGAGGTCGTGAAGCACTACCGCGACCTTGCGTTCATGGGCTTCACGCAGGTGATCCTCAACCTCCGCACCATCCTGCGGAACATGAGCTGGTGCAAGGCCGATCTTGAGGCGTTCAAGCCCGACGCCGTGATCCTGATCGATTATCCGGGCTTCAACCTGCGCATCGCCGGGCATGTGCGGAAGCTGGGCGGCATCAAGGTCATTTACTACATCAGCCCGCAGGTCTGGGCCTGGAAGAAGGGCCGCGTGCATGCCATCATCCGCGATGTGGACCGGATGTTCGTGATCCTGCCGTTCGAGCAACAGTGGTATGCGAACCACGGCATGGACGTGGACTTCGTGGGTCACCCCTTGCTGGACGCGATCCAACAGGAAGGCACACGTCCGCTGGAACCGCTGCCCGGCGACGATGGACGGCCGTTGGTGGCCATGCTTCCCGGCAGTCGGCAGCAGGAGGTGGCCGGCATGCTGCCCATCATGCTGAAGGCTGCGGAACGGTTTCCGGATCATCGCTTCGTGATCGCCGCTGCACCTTCGTTGCCCGAGGCGTTCTACCGCGACCTGATCGGGAGCTCACCGGTCACGCTCGTGTTCAACCGCACCTACGATGTGTTGCGTACAGCGAAGGCCGCGCTCGTCACCAGTGGCACCGCCACCCTGGAGACCGCCTTGTTCGGTGTGCCCGAGGCGGTGTGCTACAACGGTGGCGCCATCAACGTGTGGCTCGCGCGGCGCCTCATCAAGATCGAGTTCATCAGCCTGGTGAACCTGATCATGGAACGCGAGGTGGTGCGCGAGCTGATCCAGCAGGGCCTCACGCCCAAGTCGCTGGGCAACGAATTGGACCGGCTGCTCAACGATGCGCCCTATCGCCTTCGGGTGGAACAGGACCTGGCCGCGCTCCGTGAAAAGCTGGGAGGCCCCGGTGCTTCCGCGAAAGCCGCTTCGGGCATGTGGAAAATTCTGACCGGCCGCACCTGACGCGCACTGCCGTGCGGGTAGCTTCGCCGCCGTGAAGACCGTTCGTTCGTTCGCGACCGCCCTTGGGCTGGCCGCAGTGGTGCTGTCCTCCGCACAGGACAACAGCCTGATGCGTGTCGGCCTCTATCGGGACAAACCCTTGAACGAGGTGCTGGTGATGGCCCAGGGCAGCGGTTACGAACTGTTCGCGGACGGGGTGCGAAAGGGGGAGCTGGTGTCCACCGATGGATTGAAGGTGACCGTTCTGGAGGGTGCTGTACAGGCCCGCTCACTGGCCTTCTCCTTGAAGGGCCTGAAGCGCCTGGAGCTGCGCCCGCACAGGGCCAAGGGCCTTCTTCGCCTGACGATCGTGAAGCCCGGCGTACCCGAGCGGAACTACGGCGGCGTGATGGTCTTCAGTGCTCAGGGCAACGACCTGTTGCTGGTGAATGAAGTGCCGATCGAAGAGTACGTGGCCGGCGTGGTGCAGAGCGAGGCCGGCAAGGGCAAGGCGCTCGAGTACTACAAGCTGCAGGCGGTAAGCTGCCGCACTTACGCCCTGGTGAACAAACGCAAGCACCTGCCCGAAGGCTTCGAGGTGTGCGATGGGGTCCATTGCCAGGTCTACAAAGGCCGGACGACACTACCCGACATCCTGGCGGCGGTGGACGGAACGAACCGCATGGTCGCCGTGGACGCCAACATCCGTCTCATCCATGCCACCTTCCACAGCAACTGCGGGGGAGAAACGATGAACGCCGAGGACCTCTGGAGCCGTTCAGAGACCTATCTGGTGAGCACCATGGACAGCTTCTGCACCGCTTCTCCGCACGCCACCTGGCGCAAGAGCATTGGTCGCGCGCAATGGCTGGAGTACCTGCGGAAGAACCACGGCGTGGACATCGCCGACAGCGCGATGGTGCGGGCGGCGGTGAGCTTTGAGCCCCGTTGCCGCGAGGTCTATCTGGAGAACGTCTGGCCCTTGGTGCCCTTGGAGCGCGTGCGGGCCGATTGGAAGTTCAACAGCGCCTACTTCACCATCTGGCCGAACGGGGATCAGGTGGTCTTCGAGGGCCGCGGCTTCGGACACGGCGTGGGCCTGTGCCAGGAAGGGGCGATGCGCATGGCCGAGAGCGGCTACGACTTCAGTGCCATCCTGCACCACTACTTCGCCGACGTGCACCTGGTGGACCTTGGAAGTATTGACTTCTTCAGGGACGAGGAGTGATACCGTTGAAGGACGATGGGCGATCGGCGAAGGATGAATGGCGAAGCCTGACCTAAGGCATCTTCCTTCGACCTTCAGCCATCTGCCATCGCCGATCCGCCACTACTTCCCAGCGTCCGGCTCGAACTCCAGCACGACGGAGTTCATGCAGAATCGCAGTCCGGTGGGGGGCGGCCCGTCATCGAACACATGGCCCAGGTGGCCGTCGCAACGGCCGCAACGCACCTCGGTGCGCACCATGCCGTGGGTGTTGTCCTCGATGTAGCGCACCGCGGTCTTTCGCACCGGCTCGTAGAAGCTGGGCCAGCCACAGCCGCTGCCGAACTTGCTGTCGCTACGGAAGAGCTGGTTGCCGCAGGCGCCGCAATAGTATGTCCCGAGCCCTTCGAAGTCCCAGTATTTCCCGGTGAAAGCGCGTTCCGTGCCCTGCTCGCGGGCGATGGAGTAGACGTCGGCCGGAAGCACCTTCCTCCATTCGCTATCGGCGATGGTGAGAGGCGTGGTATCGGTTCGGCTGTAATAGGGGTTGGCGGTGGTGGGCATGGGCTTGGAAGGTTGGCTTTCCGCTGCGCAGGAAGCGAGGAGCAAAGCGATCGTGGGCAGGAGCAATTTCGAGTTCATGGAGGTCGTTGATGGGAACTTCAACGGGGGAGCGAAGGAAGAACGTATGAGTGCATGAAAAGGATCGCGGTCAATGCATGTGTTCTTCGATCCGCCACCACTTGATGTTGCGCGGATGCAGCAGGGCGCTGTAGACGAAAGCGCCAATGAGGCATCCGGTGGCGATGCCCGTGAGGGTGAAGAGCAGGGTGAGGATGTCCTGGGCGGTGCTTTGGCCCGTGGCCATGCTGGCCATGCTGATGAGCCCGAAGCTGCCCGGCGCCAGGAGCCAGAAGCCGGGCAGGAAGGTGACGATGGCCGGTGGGCCGTTGAAGCGGAACTCGATCACAAGGGCCGTCATGGTCATGGCCACTGCGCCGAAGAACGCGGTGCTGGCCCCGTGGATGTAGAGGCCGCTGAGCGACTGTGCACCATAGGCCGCCACCGCGGTGAGGAGCATGAACCCGAGGCTTCGCCGGTTGCTGCTCTGGTAGACATGGAGGCCGATGGCGAAGACCACCACGCCGATCCAGGGCATGTACGGCCCGAGCCGTGCCAGCAGGGGTACCGGCACATCACCACTGGTGGGGAAAGGGAATGCCTTGAAGCCGCCCAGGATGCCGAACGCCAGCAGCACCAACTGGGCGAAGCCGGCCACCAACCGGCTGGCACCACTGATGATGTTGGCGTAGGCCAGTTCGATCACCGCCACCGTGAGGGTCATCCCGGGCAGGAAGGTGATCAAGGGAGGGATGAGCAGCCCCATGGCCGGTTCCTGCAGTCCCAGCCGGTAGCCGAAAGCCACAGCGGCGCTCAACGTGAACGAGGCCACCACCGGCATGATGACGGCCCAGGCCGGTCGTTTGCGCACGGCGAGCATCAACCCCGCGCAGATCAGCGCCAGCAGGGCCACCACGCCCAGTCCCACCAGCGAGGGCCGAAGCATCAGCGCCACGCCCAAGGTGGTCACCAGGTAGCCCAGCACGAAACCCAGGTCGCCGTAGCGGTGACGCATGCGCCAGATCGCCTCCAAGCGATCCAGCCCACGTTCCGGTGTCAGCCGGCCGGTGCGCGCATCCCGGGCGATCACCAGCACCTCCTCGATCTGGTCCAGCCGAAGCATGCCCGTGCGGTACGGGCCCGTGGCCAGGTCCAGGGCATGCTGCACACCGTCGTCCACTTCGATGAACAATCCCGTGGGTAGCACGAAGGCGGTGATCCCCTGAAGCCCGTTCTGCCGGGCCACCAGCACGATGTCGCGTTCCACCAAGGGCACCGCATTGCCGCAGGCCAGTTGCGCCTGCCCGAGCTTTGCCAGGAACTGCAGCAGCACGGCGCGTTCGGCGGGTGATGGTGGAGGCATCGTTACAGGCGTCATCCGGGACGAAAGTAGGCCTGTGCGGAAGAGGATACCTTCGCGCTTCATCATCCCGGCGCCGAAGGTCTCGGCGGCACCTATGCGCGACCGCCTCTACATCGACGATACCCGCCTCAGGATACGCCAAGGCCACCCGTGGGTCTACGACAACCAGGTCCTGCGCTTCGAGGGGCGGCCCCAGGCCGGCGGCATCGTACAGGTCTTTGACGTGAAGAAAGGGCCGCTGGGCCAGGCCTACTTCAACCCGAGGAGCAAGATCCGCGCACGGCTGATCACGAAGGACCTGGACGAGCCCATCGATCTGGACTTCTTCAAACGAAAGATCGAAGCCGCGTGGAGCTACCGGAAACGCATGGGGCACACCGAAAGCTGCCGCGTGGTGTTCGGAGAGGCCGATGGGTTGCCCGGGCTGGTGGTGGACAAGTTCAACGATGTGCTGGTGGTGCAGACCATGGCCCTGGGCATGGACCTGCGCAAGGGCATCATCGTGCAGGCCCTGCGCGACGTGCTCAAGCCCCGCGGGATCTACGAGCGGAACGACGCGAGCGTGCGGGAGAAGGAAGGACTCGAGCAGCACGTCGGCTTCATCGGCGAGCCCTTCGACACCTCGATGGTGATCGAGGAGAACGGATTGAAGATCTCAGTGGACGTGGCGGGCGGACAGAAGACCGGCCACTTCCTGGACCAGCGGCTCAACCACGCGGCCATGACGCGCATCAGCCACCAAGCCCGTGTGCTGGACTGCTTCACGCACACCGGCGGCTTCGCCTTGCACGCGGCGAAGTATGGTGCCAAGCAGGTGCTCGGTCTGGACATCAGTGAGGAGGCCGTGGCCCTGGCGCGTCAGAACGCGGCCGCGAACGGGCTCGAGAAACGCTGCACCTTCAAGGCCGCGAACGTGTTCGACTTTCTGGCCGAGGCGGATCGCCGGCAGACCGGCCCGAATGGCAAGCACGACGCGCAATGGGATGTGATCGTCCTCGATCCCCCCTCTTTCGCCAAGAGCCGCGGGGCCATGGAAGGTGCCACGCGGGGCTACAAGGAGATCAACCTGCGGGCCATGAAGCTGCTGCCTCCCGGTGGATTCCTCGTCACCTGTTCCTGCAGCCAGCACATGACACCCGACCTGTTCCGCGACATGGTCGCGAGCGCCTCACACGATGCCTACCGGGAAGTGCGCGAAGTGTACTACGGCACGCAACCGCCCGACCATCCCATCCACTGGAGCATCCCCGAGACGCACTACCTGAAGTGCCTGGTGATGCAGGTGCTATAGCGCAGGACGTTAGTTTCGATGGACCGGTCATGACCCCCAAGCCGTTCCTGCATCGTCCGTTGGCCAGCGCGTTCACCCGCGCACCGATGTTGCGGGCCGCACTGCCGTTCATGGTCGGGTCGGTGCTTGCCGCGTGGCTGCGCCCATCAGCGTTGATCTCCTGGCTGATGTTCGGTCCGGCGCTGTTCGCGTTCGTAGTGCTCAGCGTGCGTCGCACGACCTATCCGTGGCGATGGCATCGGGGTGTGGCCTTCGCCTGTACCATGCTCGCCTTTGGTGCGCTCTGGTTGGCCGTTCGTGATCCTCGCCAGGCGCCGGGAGCCGCCCTCTTGGATGATCACCGGACGGAGGGGCTCATGGTCCGGATGCAGGAGGTGACCGGCACCTCACCACGCACCGCCAAGGGCTTCGCTCGCGTGGAGGCTGCGTTCCAGGGCGGGCGCTTGCTGCCTGCTGGAGGGGTCATCGTGCTGACCCTGTTCGATCGTACGATGGCGCCCACGTTACGCAACGGTGAGCGGTTGTTGGTGATGGGCGGGCCTGAGCGGATCCGGCGCGTGGCGGACCCTGGCGGGTTCGATGCGGTGCAATGGGCCGCTTCACACGGTGCGACGCATGAGGTGTTCGTTGGCCCGGAGCAATGGACGGTGATCGGCGAGCCGTCCGTGGTGGATCGATGGACGGACCGCATGCGGCGCGCCACGCTGGGGTGGATCGAGGCCAGCGGCCTTGACCAGGAGGAACGAGGTATGGTGAAGGCCTTGTTATTGGGCATCCGGGATGAACTGGATGCGGATCAGAAGCAAGCCTTCGCCCGGAGCGGGACCATCCATGTGCTGGCGGTGAGCGGCATGCACGTGGGGCTGGTCTATGCCGTGCTCATGGCCTTGCTGGGCTGGTGGGGGATGAAGTCCGGGGCCCGGTTCGGCCGTGGACTGCTCATCATCCTGTTCCTCTGGGGCTATGCAGGCCTCACGGGATGGTCGCCTTCGGTGCTGCGCGCCACGGTGATGTTCACCTTCTTCACGGTGGCGGAAATGAGCGGTCGACAGACCGAGCCGCTCAACAGCCTGTTCGGCGCAGCCTTCGTCCTGCTGCTCTGGGATCCGCTGATGCTCTTCCAACTGAGCTTCCAGTTGTCCTTCCTGGCGGTGCTGGGCATTCTGCTGTTCTACAAACCCATCCTTCGCCTTTGGCAAGCGCCGAACACCGTCATGCATTACTTCTGGTCGCTTACGGCGGTCTCCCTGGCGGCACAGGTCATCACCACGCCGCTGTCGCTTTACATGTTCAAGGCTTTTCCGGTGTGGTTCCTGCCAGCGAACCTCGTGATCGTCGGGTTGGTATCCATCGCAGTTTACGCGGGCGCGTTGATGGTGATCCTGCACCGGGTGCCCGTGGTGGGCGAAGCGGTGATCTGGTGCAACGAACAGTTGGTGCACTTGCTGGGTTGGTGCTCACGCGTGTTCGCCGAAATGCCGGGCGCCTATCCGGCTATCCGGATCGATGCGGTGCAGATGGTCCTGCTCTACTCACTGCTCGGCCTGGTGGCGGGCTTTGCGTTCTGGCGATGGCGCCCCGCACGGTCGCTGTCCGCCGTGGTGGTGTTGATCCTGCTGGTCTCCTGGGGCCTTACCGCGCGGGCCAGGAACCACCAGCACAGCCTGACGGTCTATGCCGAACGCGATCGCCTGAGCCTTGCAGTGGTGAATGGCCGGAGCATGACGGTACTTGTCGATACGGTGGATGTGTTCCTGCAGCGAAAGGTTGAAGCCCATGCGCGTTCCGTAGGCGCGAAGATCACGGCTTCCAAGGTGCTCAGTGATTCGTTGCAGTTCCTGGAAGGTGCTCCAGGAACACTGATCGCATTGGTTCCACCCGGCCGGGCACCGGAGGAGACGAAGCTGAGGACCAAGCTTTGCGTATTGCACGGAGAGAGTCGGTTCGACCTGGAGGGCTTGATGGCCCTCTGGCCTGAACTGACGCAGGTGGTGCTATCGCCGGACATTCCACGCAAGCGAAGGGCCTTCCTGCACAGGTGGTTCGTGGACAAGGCGGTGGCGGTGCACGACGTGGATCGCGACGGAGCCTTTATCCTTGGGCCATGATCGTGCGTTCGACGCGTTGGAGAAAGCTGTGTGGAGTGGAAGGTGGAGCCTTGGCCGAAGGCCAGCTGTTGCGCGTGGAGCTGAAGGGCCAGGCACTGTGTTTCGTGCGGATGAACGGGGCCCTGTACGCCCTTGAGGACCGATGCCCCCACCAGGGCAGGCCCTTGAGCGGTGGTTGGTGCGATGAAGGCCATGTGGTCTGTCCGTGGCATCGGTTCCATTTCGATCCCGCCACGGGGAAGGCGCGCAACGGCATATGCTCCGACATTCCCGTGTTCCCGCTTGAACAGCGAAAGGACGGCCTGTACATCGGGTTGCCCCGAACCACCTTCAGGATACTCGGCTTCGACCTCTGGTGATCCTTCATCACGGGTCATGCTCCTGCTGTAACCAGTGGCGATCTGTGGGCGTTGAACGGTCATCCCCCAAGACCTCCTATGCGCCATTTTCTGCTTCTTGCCTTGCTGTCAACGAACCTCACCGGTACCGCCCAGGTGATCAACGGCTATGCCCAGGTCACGGCCATTGCGGGCAACGTGCTCACGATCGGCACCTCCAACGAGAGCGCGACCACATTTGCGGTGGGCAAGGACGTGGTCATCATGCAGATGCAGGACGATGTGATCGGCGCGAACACAGGGAACAACGTAGCATTCGGCGATCTCTCGAACATCCAGCAGGCTGGTCGTTTCACGGTGCGAAGCATCACGGCGGTGAGCCGCAGCGGGGCAGTGCTCACGGGGGTCACCCTGGATGCCGCACCCGGGATCGCATTCAATTTGGGTGCGAACAGCGCTTTACAGATCGTTACATACGAGCTGCTTGGTGGCGGAGGGGACTATACCACCGTGGCCAACATCGAGGCTCTGCCTTGGAACGGCACCCTGGGTGGCATGGTCGCCTTGCAGGTGGGGGGCATCCTGACACTGCAGCACAACATCACGGCCGATGGTGCGGGTTTTCGAGGCGGTGCCCGTGACCCCTTCCACTATACAAGCCCCTGTAACGCCACGGATTTCCGTTGGACCAGCGTGGGTGCCGGGACCGATCTATTCGCAACGAAAGGCGAAGGGGTCTACAGGCTGACCAACACCGCTTGGGCCGATGGTCGTGGCAAGATCATCAATGGCGGCGGCGGTGCCAACAAGATCAATGCGGGCGGTGGTGGAGGCGGCAACTATTCGGCAGGTGGTAGCGCCGTATTGGGCTGGAGCTGCACGGCCGATGCCGGTGGCATCGGTGGTATTTCACTGAGCGGTCATATCAGCGGCCAGCGCATCTTCATGGGCGGTGGTGGTGGTGGTGGTGAAGGGAACAACAATAATTCAACGGATGGCGGCAACGGGGGTGGGATCGTCCTGCTCGCAGCGGGGGGGCTCTCCACGGTGGGTACTTGTGGCCGACGGATCTCCGCCAACGGCATCACTGCGGCGAATTCCGGCAACGACGGAGCAGGCGGAGGTGGAGCCGGTGGTACGGTCGTGTTGAACATCGGCACCTACCTCGTGGCCTCCACCTGCCCCGTGACCGTGCAGGCCAATGGTGGCAATGGTGGGTCGGTGAACTCAAGCACCCACGGTGGTGGAGGTGGGGGAGGACAGGGTGCTGTGATATACACGGGATCACTGCCTTCTTCCGGTGTGACCACCACCACTACGAGCGGTGCCGGTGGCTGCAACCAGACACCTTGTGTCAACTCTGCCCCAGCGGGTGCCGGTGTACCCGGTTCCGGGATCCTTACGGGGCTCTCCACTCCTCTCCCCGTTGAGCTTGTCAGCTTTCAGGCGAGCCCGGTGGGCATTCGCGTGGACCTGCGCTGGGCCACGACCGCGGAGGTCAACAACGCCTACTTCACCGTGGAGCGTTCCATGGACACCGAGGTGTGGGAGGCGGTCGCCACCCTCACCGGCGCGGGCAACAGCCAGTCCTTGCTGAACTATTACACGGCCGACAATTCACCTCTGCCGCGAACCTCTTACTACCGCTTGCGCCAGACCGACTTCGATGGCGCAACGACACTGTCGGATATCGTCCCGGTACATTTCGAGGGAGAGGTGGGCACCTTGAACGTGTTCCCCAATCCGGCGCAGGACCTGGTGACGGTGATCTATGATGCGGAGGACGGTAACGCCGTGCTGAACATCTTCAACGACCTCGGCCAGATGATGACCTTGCCGGTGCGCATGAACGAAGGTCGTTCGGAGTTCGACGTGTCCACGCTGCCGACAGGTGCTTACGTGGTGATGCTGACCACGAACGGCACGGTGATCACCCACCGGTTGGTGGTGCGCCACTAGGCTCAACCCAGCAGCGCGAGCTCCGGATAGTCGAAAGGCTTCAGGGCTTCCGCGGTGTTCGGTGAAGCGTGCTTGCCCAGCAACGGCGCTACCGTCCACTCTTCAAGATCCACTTCCGGAAAGGGACGAATAAGGCTGGAGATCCGATCGTTGTCGGGCTCCGATCTGAGCCAGCGTTCATCCAGCGTGCGCGGAACGATGAAGGGCATGCGAGGCCCTTCGCCTTTCGGGTTGTTGTGGATGCCCGCCATCAGTGGGTTCGCCGCCGTGGTCACGATGCTCACCGTGGTGATCGCCGTGCCGTCCACCGGGTCGTGCCACACGCTGCGGATGCCGCCGAGGGTGGAACTTTCCCACCCCAGATGCCGTATCACGGCCTCATTCAACCTTGCTATGCAATGGAAGTTGATATGAGGATGATCTTGACATGCATCGGCGCATGGGGTCGGAATGAACAGCAGCTTGGTCATCCTTGCCAGGGCCGGGGGCTTCGTCCGTTGGGGCGCCCCTCCATTGCGGTGAGCGGCCCTGCGCAGGCAGGGATCCGATCCATCTTGGCCTTGGCGACCTTGTTCGTCCTGGACTTCGCTCCCGCATCGGCACAAGTGCAGTACGATGCACTGTCGAGCTATGCGCTCCGCCGGGTGGATCCGGCCTACACGGGCAACCTGGTGCAGGTACGCCGCTCCTGCGACAATGCCACGATGATGGTCGGGCAGACCGCCTGCGGCGACCTGGACACGAACGCGATCAAGACCTTCGCGCTGGCCAACGGCATCGTGGACCAGCTGGGCTCACCTGCTGTCGGAGCCTACAGCCTGCGCCGCATGCGATGTGGCTACACCGGCCCCATGATCCGTGTGCGCCGCAGTTGCGACAACGCGCAAACGGACATCGGCACCACGGCCACCGGCGACCTGGATACCACAGCCCTGAAGAGCTTCGTGCTCGGCGCCGGCCCCTTGAACATGATAACCGCCCCGGCCAATGTGGCCTACAGCCTGCGCCGCTTGTACTGCGGGTATGCCGGACCGGCGATCCGCGTGCGCCGCAGCAGCGACAATGCGCTGCAGGACATCGGGTTCACCGTGAACGGCGATCTGGATACCGTGGCGCTGAAGAACTTCGTCACCACCGGGAGCGGCTTCGTGACCACCTGGTACGACCAGAGCGGAAGCGGAGTGAGCGTATCCCCTCCTGCAGTGGCGAACCAACCCCGCGTGGTCAATGCCGGCGTTGTTCAGCGTAGAAATGGTGATCCCACGTTGTTCTTTGACGGAGTAAACGATTTCTTCGCCACGAATTCTTTCCCCACCACGGGATACACGGGATTCAGCGCCAGTGTAATTGCTGCATGGACCACAGTTGGAAACTCCATATCGAACATCCAGGCCCTGATCGACAACTCGCACTTCTGCGGAGGCGCCTCTCCGGGTTTCATCATGCAGGACCGACCGGACTGGGTCAATAGACCACTTCAAGCGGCGCTCACCAATCCGACCATGTGCGGCACTTGCCCCGGGGCCATATGTCAGGATGGGATCACCACCGGAAATGGCAGCCTCCGCCTGCTCACGTGGGTCAATAACACGACCAATGAGTTCTTATACAGGGATGGCGGTAACGTATCAGCCGGCACCTACTGCGGAGCGTACACCATTCAAAACCGGTTCCTGATCGGTGCATGGAACAGCGGACCCAGCCGTTTCATATCCGGTCAAATGTCGGAAGTGATCCTCTTTCGAAGTGCATTATCCAATACCGACCGCCAGATCCTGGAGTATCTGCAATCCTTGTACTACGGTATCGCGGGCCCGGCCGTGGTGCCCATGGGCACCGGTGCTGCAAATGCCTTCGTAAGCACTTGGTACGACCAATCCGGCAACAACCGGCACGTGACCCAGGGGAGCGCGGCCACCCAGCCGCAGGTGATGAACGCCGGGCAGCTGTACTACAACGGGAGCCCGCGTCCGGCCGTGCTGTTCAACGGTTCGCAGGGGCTCACACATCCCTATGTGCTTCCCACGCAACCGGTGAGCATCTCGTGCGTGTGGCAGGCCACGAGCTTCGCACCGCCCGGTGGCGAGCTGCTCGGCTGGGGTGACAATGGAGGTACCGGCCGCCGGTACGGGGTCTGGGTTTCCAGGCTCAACAACACCCAGGGCCGCATTGGCATGGAGCAGCAGAATGCTGGCATCGGCACCCCGACCATCTCGAACATTAACACCTGGTACATCAATACCCAAGTGATGCCCGGCAGCAACCCGACCAGCATGTCCCAGTGGCTGAACGGCACGTTGCAGGTCAATCAGGTGTTCGGCACTCCGGTGAACTCGACCATCAGCGGGGGGGAGTTCTGCCTGGGCAATATCCCCACGGCGATCGGCGCCAACCAGGGCCACCGCGGCCTCATCAGCGAGAGCATCTACTTCCCGGCGGCACTCTCCACGACGGACCGACAGCGGCTGGAGTTCAGCCAATCCACCTACTACGGCATCGCCGGTCCGGCACCGGTCACCTTGAGCAACCTGCCCTCGGTGTTCGTTACGAGCTGGCTGGACCAGAGCGGCAGCGGCAACCAGCTGGCGCAGGCCACGAACAGCCGGCAACCCGAGCTGATGACCTCGGGCGTGATCTGGAGGATCAACGGCCGACCGGCGATCAAGGGCACCAACGCGAACCAGACGAACCTGACAACCATCTTCCCGACGGCCCAGGTCGGCTCCCGCCTCACAGCGAACGGCATCGTACAGACCGATGAGGGCAGCAACGGGAACCGGCGCATCATGTCCCTGGGCAACGACCTGCTGAACAGCTCCGATTGGAGCAATGCGGCCAACTGCAACATCAACCAGCGCAATACCAACCAGTTCTTCATCGAGCGCAATGGCGTGAGCCCGGGCTTCTCTGCGACGATCGGTGTGCCCTTCGCTTTCTCCATGCGCTTCAGCGGCACCACGCGGCAGCTGTTCAACAATGGGGTGGGCACGGCCACTGTCGGCGATGGTGCTACGTTCGACTTCCGCTCGCTGCGTTTGCTGCAAAGCATCAATCCGTGCTGTGAAGGGAGCGAGGCCCTCACCGGCCGCATGTCGGAATACGGGCTGTACATGCGATCGCTGTCCGAGACACGCCGGATCCTCCTCGAATCCAACCAGGGGGCCTACTACGGCATGGCCATCACCGGCGCGAAGTACGCATTGCCGACCGGGAGCACCTATTTCCGGTATGTGAACGGTATCGGCCGGGAGAGCGCCACGGACAGTGTGGCCGCCACGCGCGAGAGCGCCGGTATGGGGATCTCCGTGGGAACCGGGCCGGGAGGATTTCTAAAGGATAACGGCGACTATCTCACCATCGGGATGAGCTGCCCCGCACCGGCCTATACCACCGCCAACGTGCCCTCCTTCGTCACCCGCCGCTGGTCCAACGATTGGTACCTGAACATCGCCGACGTGGGGGCCAACAACGGAACGGCGATCCTCTATTTCGACCACAGCGACTACGGCCTGCCCGGCCTGCCCGATCCGGCTAACCTGAACGTGCTGCTGACGCGGAGCGCACCGGGCGGCAACTTCTCCGTGGTGCCTGGTGCGAGTGCCACGGTCGTGGGCGATCGGGTGCTGTTCACCGTTGATGCCTCACTGCTCCAGACCAACCGATATTACACGCTGGGCACCTTCAACGCGCTCCTGCTTCCAATCGAGCTTCTCAGCTTCCGGGCGATCCCGGTGGGCTTGCGCGTGGACCTGAGCTGGGCCACGGCAACGGAGATCAACAACGCCTATTTCACCGTGGAGCGTTCCATGGACACCGAGGTGTGGGAGGCGGTCGCCACCCTCACCGGCGCGGGCAACAGCCAGTCCTTGCTGAACTATTACACGGCCGACAATTCACCTCTGCCGCGAACCTCTT
>JBIIYP010000028.1:0-51185 GCA_044346705.1 Flavobacteriales bacterium | reverse complement strand
AGAGCGGACCGACACCGCATTGTCCGTTGTAGATGGTCCAAACGAAGGTGTTCACGCCGATGGTGAGCCCCGTCACTGTGGCGGCAGGGTCGTTCGGGTCACTGATGACACCCGTGCCCGCGAGCAACGACCAGGTCCCCACACCGGGGAAGGAAGGCACATTGCCGGTGAGCACCGTGCTGTCCTGCGGCGTGCACAATTCCTGATCGGCACCGGCATCCGCCGCAGGGGCATTGGGGTCGTACACGACCACCTGCACCGTATCGGTGAGGATACCACTGCTGGCACACGGACCATTATCCAGGGTCCAGACCAACGTGGTGATGCCCAGTTGCAGGCCATTGAGCACCGAGGTCGGGTCAGCAGGGTCGACCACCGTTCCGGGACCGCTCACGATGGACCATGTACCTGTGGCCGGCAGCTGCGGCGTGTCGGCCTGCAGCTGAACGAAGGTGAGGGGTATACAGGTCTCCAGGTCGGGTCCCGCGTTGGCCGCAGAGGTGCTATCGTTGTAGAGCACCACGGTCATCGTGTCGGTGGTGATGGGGCTGTTGCAAGGCCCGTTGTCCACGGTCCAAACGAAGGTGTTGTTGCCGATCGCCAGGCCCACGACCTTCGATGTGGGATCGTTCACATCCTGGAAGAGACCGGCACCTGCGACCAACGACCACGTGCCCTGTGCAGGGAAGGTCGGTAGGTTGCCCGCCAGGAACACGCTGTCCTGTGGCGTGCAGATCTCCACATCAGGTCCGGCATCCGCAGGAGGGTTGTTCTCGTCGTAGATGAAGATGCTGACGTTGTCGCTGCTGATGCCGCAGAGGCCATTGTCGATCGTCCAGGTCAGGATGTTCTCGCCTGCGGTCAGGTCGGTCACACCGGTCAGGGGATCGTTCGGATCGGCGAATGTGGCGGTACCTTGGGTCAGGGACCAGACGCCGATCGCGGCACCCGTGGGCTGGTTGCCGGCCAGGACGGTGCTGGTGTTGGGCGTGCACTGCGACTGGTCAGGGCCCGCTACCGCCGGTGGAGCGTTCAGGTCGAAGAGGAAGATGCTCACCTGGTCGGAGGCGGATCCGTTCGCACAGGGGCCGTTGCTCAGGGACCACGCGAAGATGTTCTCTCCGATGCCGAGGGCGGTGACCGTTGTGTTCGGGTCGTTCACATCGGTGATCGTGCCCTGGCCACTGACCAGGGTCCAGGTACCCACCGCCGGGAAGATGACAGGGCTGCCGGCCAGCGTGGCGCCCGTAAGCGGAGTGCACACTTGCTGGTCGCTTCCGGCAGCGGCCAGCGGGTTGTTCTCATCGAACACGGTGATGGTCACCAGATCACTGGAGAGCGGTGTGGTGCAAGGACCGTTGCTCACCGTCCACTGCAGCACGTTGTTGCCAATGCTCAAGCCGCTTACCGTGGTAGTGGGGTCGTTGACATCCGCGAAGGTGCCCGATCCACTGACCAGGGTCCAGGTGCCGATGGCCGGGAGGACCGCGGTACTGGCGCCCAGCACGAAGCTGGTCGTGGGTGTGCAGAGCTGCGCGCCCGGTCCTGCATCCGCCACCGGGTTGCTGTCGTCGAACAAGGTGATGGTGAGCGTATCGCTTGTAACGCCCTTTGCGCAAGGGCCGTTCTCCACGGTCCAGACCAGCGTGTTCAACCCAACGCTCAAGGCGCTGACCGTGGTCAGTGGATCATTGGCGTTCGCAAAGGTGCCCGTGCCTTGGGTCACCGTCCACGTGCCGACCGCCGGGAAGGTGACGGTGCTGCCGGTGAGCGCGACACTGTTGGCCGGGGTGCAAAGCTCCAGGTCCGGTCCTGCGGCGGCCACCTGGTTGTTCGCGTCGAACACGAAGATGCTCACCTGGTCGCTGGTGAACCCGTTCGTACAAGGACCGTTGTTCACCGACCAGACGAAGATGTTCTCGCCAACGGCAAGGCCCGTGACCCCGGAATTGGGATCCGTCGGATCAACCACGTTGCCACTGCCGCTGAGCAGGGTCCACGTTCCGAAGGACGGGAAGATGACGGCACTGCCTTGCAAGACCGTCGTATTGATCGGTGCGCACAGCAGTTGATCCGCGCCGGCATTCGCAGCGCTGGTGTTCGCGTCGAACACGAAGATGCTCACCTGGTCGGTGGTGATGCCGTTCGAGCACGGTCCGTTATCGATGGTCCATTCAAAGATGTTCTGACCCACGGCAAGGCCCGTGATGAGGGTGTTCGGGTCGGTGGCATCGGCAATGATGCCGGAACCGCTCAACAGGGTCCAACTGCCTGCGGATGGAGCGGCATAGCTACTGCCCTGCAGAGTGGTGGAGAAGGTCGGTGTGCAGAGGGACTGATCCGGACCGGCGTTCGCCCCGGCCGTGTTCTGGTCGAACAGGAAGATGCTCACCTCATCGGTGGTCAGCCCTTGGGCGCAGGGGCCGTTGCTCGTCGTCCATGCGAAGATGTTCTCCCCTACCCCAAGACCAGTAACGGTCGTACTTGGGTCGGTGGCATTCGCGATGGTGCCTGTGCCTTGCACCAAGGTCCATGATCCGGTGGCCGGAAAGGTGGGGACGTTGCCTGATAGCACGGTGCTCAGGGTCGGAGTGCACAGGTCCTGATCGGCACCCGCATCCGCCGCGGGATCGTTCGCGTCGAACACGAAGATGCTCACTTGATCGGTGCTCAGCGCGTCCGAGCAAGACCCGTTGTCGACGTTCCACTCGAAGATGTTCTCCCCCAAGGACAAGCCGGTCACCAAGGAATTGGGGTCCGTGGCATTGGAGAACACACCGGTACCCAGCACCACCGTCCATTGGCCTTGTGCCGGGAAGGTGACAGCACTGCCGGTGAGGATGGTCGTGGTGATCGGTGAGCACAGTTCCTGATCAGGACCCGCGTCCGCCACCGCGTTGTTCGCGTCGAACACGAAGATGCTCACCTGGTCGTTGGTCAGCCCGTTGAAGCAGGGGCCATTGCTCACCGTCCATTCGAAGGTGTTCTGTCCCACGCCAAGTCCGGTGACCGCGGTGCTCGGATCGTTCGGGTCAGTGATGGTTCCCGTGCCGTTCACCAAGGTCCAGGTACCCGTCGCAGGGAAGGTGATCGCGCTGCCCGACAAGGTCGCGGTGGTGGTCGGCGTGCAGAACTCCAGATCCGGACCGGCATTGGCGGTCTCGTTGAGCTCATCGAATAGGACGATGCTCACCTGGTCCGTAGTGATGCCGTTCGCGCAGGGTCCATTGTCCACCGTCCATGCGAAGATGTTCTCGCCGACCGTAAGCCCGCTCACTGCGGTGTTCGGATCGTTCGGATCGGCGATCGTGCCGCTGCCGCTCACAAGCACCCATGTGCCCACCGAAGGGCTGGTGATCGCACTTCCGGACAACGTGGTGGTGTTCGTTGGCGCGCACAGCTCCTGGTCCGGACCCGCATTGGCGTTCGGGTTGCCCGCGTTGAAGAGGACGATGCTCACCTGGTCCGTACTGTTGCCGCAGGGCCCATTGTCGATGGTCCACACGAATACGTTCGCCCCTGCACTGAGCCCGGTGACCGTCGTCAAGGGATCGTTCGGATCGGCGAACGTTCCGGTGCCTTGCGCCACGCTCCAAGTTCCCACGGAGACACCGACAGTGGCGTTGCCAGCCAGCGTGGCACTGGTCGCAGGCGTGCAGAGCTCCTGATCGGTGCCTGCATCGGCGACCGGCGCGTTGCCATCGAACACGTTGATGGTGACCTGGTCGGTGGTGATGCCGTTGGAGCAAGACCCGTTGTCAACGGTCCATTGGAACACATTGGCCCCGATGCCCAGGCCGTTCACGGTGGAGGTCGGGTCGTTCGGGTCCGTGACCACGCCCGATCCGCTCACCACCGTCCAAGAACCGGATGCAGGGAAGATCGGAGCGTTGCCAGCGAGCGTCGACTGTGTGTTCGGTGTGCAGAGGTCCTGGTCAGCACCCGCATCCGCACTGAGGTTGTTCGCGTCGAAAAGGAAGACGCTGACCACATCGGAAGTTGTTCCACAAGGGCCGTTGGTGATGGTCCATTGCAGGATGTTCTCACCCACGGATAGCCCGGAGACCGATGAGACCGCTGAATTGTCATTCCCGAACACAGCACTGCCCTGCAGCACCGTCCACTGCCCGATGGCCACGCCCACTGCCGCATTGGCCTGCAGCGTGGTGGTTGGGGCGGTGGTGCACAGCTCTTGATCGGGGCCAGCTGCAGCGGCCGGCGCGCTGGCATCGTACACGCTGATGGCCACGAGGTCATCGGACGTTCCGGAAGCGCAGGGTTCATTGTTCACCGACCACTGCAACAGATTGAGGCCGATGGACAGGCCGCTCACCGCCGAAGTGGGGGAATTGTCATCGGCGAGGACGGCAGTGCCGCTCACCACGGTCCATGTCCCGATCGCCGGGAAGATGGCAGCACTGCCTTGGAGCACGGTGCTCGTGGTCGGCGTGCACAGGTCCTGGTCAGGGCCTGCATCCACCACGGGATTATTCTCGTCGAACACGAAGATGCTCACCTGGTCCGTGGTGATCGCGTTCGCGCACGGCCCATTGTCCACGGTCCATTGGAAGATGTTCTCCCCGATGGCAAGTCCGGTCACACTGGAGGTGGGGCTGGCCGGGTTGGTGATGGTGCCGGTGCCGCTCACCAGCGTCCAGACACCCGTGGCGGGGAAGCTGAGCGAACTGCCCTGCAGGTTGTAGGTGTTGTTCGGTGTGCAGAGCTCCCAATTGACACCCGCGTTGGCCACTGGGTTGCTGGCGCTGAACACGAAGATGCTCACCTGGTCCGTGGTCAACGGGTTGGCGCAGGGGCCGTTGTTCACGGTCCATTGGAAGATGTTCTCCCCGACGGAAAGACCGCTGACCTGCGTTGTCGGGTCGGAAGCGTTCGCGAACACACCGGTACCCTGCACGACCGTCCAGAGGCCGGTGGCGGGGAACACCACTGAACTACCGGCGAGCTGGGTGGAGGCCGTGGGTGTGCAGAGCTCCTTGTCAGGGCCTGCGTTGGCCACCGGGTTGTTCGCCTCGTACACCAACACGGTCACCTGATCCGTGGTGATACCGATGGAACAGGGCCCGTTGTCCACGGTCCACTGGAACACGTTCGCACCGATCGAAAGTCCCGAAACGGCGGTATTGGGGTCATTGACATCGGCGAGCACACCTGAACCCTGCACCAAGGTCCATGTTCCCTGGCCGGGGAAGATGGTGTTGCTCCCGTTCAAGGTGGTGACGGTGGTCGATATGCAGAGCTCCTGATCAGGCCCGGCGTTCGCGACGCTCTGGCCATTGTCATAGACCAGCACGGTGAGCGGGTCCGAACTGATCCCACACGCTCCGTTCGTGATGTTCCACACCAACACGTTGAGTCCTACGCTGAGTCCCGTAACCGTGGTGGTGGGATCGGTCGCATCAGCGAATGTGGCGGTGCCTTGCTGAACGGTCCATGACCCGGTCGCCGGTCCGATCGCGGTGTTGGCCGCTGTGAAGATGCTTGCTGTGGTGGTGCAGATGCTCTGGTCCGGTCCGGCCAACGCCGTCTGGGCCGCCCCATTGAACACATTGATCGTCACCAGGTCGTTGCTGATACCAGGCGCACATGGACCGTTGTTGATCGTCCAGCGGAACACATTGGCACCGACCGTGAGCCCGGTGATCTGCGTGCCCGGATCAGAGGGCGAGACAATGACGCCCGAACCACTGACCAAGGTCCATGTACCCGTGGCCGGGAAGGTCAGGGAACTGCCGTTCATCAAGGTGCTGGTGATCGGCGTGCACAGGGTCTGGTCCGGGCCGGCATTGGCCGCTGGATTCGTGGCATCGAACAGGAAGATGCTCACCTGATCGCTGGTGACCGGGTTGGCACAAGGGCCGTTATTGACCGTCCATTGGAAGATGTTCTCCCCAACGCTCAGTCCGCTCACCAAAGTGGTGGAACTGGTGGGGGAAACGATCGTTCCGCTACCACTGACCAGGGTCCATGAACCCGTCGCCGGCGCAAGGAACGCGCTTCCTTGAAGGGTCGTGGAGTTCGGCAGTGTGGGTACGCAGATGCTCTGGTCTGCACCTGCGAAGGCGACGTCGTTGCGGTCGTCGAAGACGGTGATGGTCATCACATCCGTAGTGGCCGATCCGCAGGGGCCGTTGGTCACGGTCCAGCGGATCTGGTTCACGCCCAGGGAAAGGCCGCTCACCGCAGTGTTCGGGCTGTTCGGGTCGGCGAACACAGCGGTACCTGAGATCACGGTCCAGATGCCTTGTGCAGGCGCGATCAAGGAACTACCCTGAAGCACCGTGTTGAACGTGGGACGGCACAGCTCCTGGTCGGGGCCGGCGTTCGCCACGGGGTTGTTCTGGTCGTACACCAGGATGGACACCAGGTCACTGCTGGTGCCGCAAGGGCCGTTGTCCACGGTCCACTGGAACACGTTGGTGCCGACACCGAGCGAGGTGATGGTGGTGGTGGGACTGGTCGGAGCGGTGATCGTGCCGCTTCCGCTGATCACGGCCCAGGTGCCGGTGGAAAGCCCGGTGAGGATGCTTCCCGCCATGGACACGTTCGTACCCGGCGTGCAGCGGTTCTGGTCCGGACCGGCGTTCGCCAGGGGCGTGCTCTGGGAGTAAACGAAAATGGTGACCTGGTCACTGCTGGTGCCACAGGGACCATTGTTGATGGACCACTGGAACACATTGGTGCCGACCGAAAGACCGGTCACTCCGCTGTTCGATGCGTTCGGCGAGCTGATGGTGCCGGAACCGCTCACCAAGGTCCAGCTGCCAGTGGCGCTGCCCACCGGGGCATTGCCGGCCAGCGTGGCGCTCGAGGTGGTGCTGCACTGGGATTGATCGGCGCCCGCATCCGCAGGGTCCGCGTCCTGATCGTACAGCACGATCGAAACGAGGTCGTTGGTCTGCACGCCACATGGGCCATTGTTCACGGTCCAGCGGAACACGTTGGTGCCGATACCAAGCCCGGTGATCGACGTGCTGGGCGAACCCGGGGCCGTGATGGTGCCGACCCCGCTCACCAGCGTCCAGGTGCCGGTGGCCGGGAGGCTTACGGCACTGCCGGCCATGACCGTGCTCGTTATCGGGGTGCACAGGTTCTGGTCGGGGCCGGCGTTCGCCACCGGGGTAGTGGAGTTGAAGACGAAAATGTTCACCTGGTCGCTGGTGGTTCCGCAAGGGCCATTGCTCACGGTCCATTGGAACACGTTCTGCCCCACGGCCAGACCGGTGATCGACGTGAACGGTGATCCGGGTGCGGTGATGGTACCACTGCCGCTCACCAGCGTCCACGTTCCAACGGCCGGCGCTACGGGTGCGCTTCCGCCCATGAGCACGGTGGTGCTGCTGCTGCAGATGCTCTGGTCCGGACCGGCGTTGGCAAGGGGCGCGGTGTTGTTGAACAATTGGATCGTCACCTCGTCCGTGGTCACCCCGCCACAGGGGCCGTTGTTCACCGTCCAGCGGAACACGTTGGTTCCCACGCCAAGGCCCGTAATGGTGGTGGTGGGCGATGCGGTGGAAGTGATGGTGCCGCTACCGCTTACAAGCGACCACGCACCCGTGGCAGGGAAGGTGACCACGCTGCCCGCCATGGTGGCCGAGGTGGTGGTGGTGCAGAACTGCTGGTCAGGGCCAGCGGAGGCCACCGGGTCGGCGTTGTCGAACACGAACACCGTCATCAGATCGGCGCTGCTTCCGCAGGGGCCGTTGCTCACGGACCACCGGAACACGTTGGCACCGATGCTTAGCCCGGTAACGGCCGTGCTGCTGCTGTTGGGCGTACCGATCGTGCCGGAACCGCTCACCAAGGTCCAGTTACCGATGGCAGGCGCAACGAGCGCGCTACCGGTCAAGGTGGTGCCCAGGGAGGTGCTACAGATGTTCTGGTCCGGGCCGGCGAAAGCGATCGGTGCACTGATGTTGAAGACCAGGATGGTCATCTCATCGAAGGTCACCGGGTTCGCGCAGGGGCCGTTGTTGATGGTCCAACGCAGGATGTTGGTGCCCAGGCCCAGGCCGCTCACCGACGTGGTCGGACTGCTTGCATTGGCGAAGACGCCACTGCCGGTCACCACCGACCACTGTCCTGTGGCCGGGAAGGTCGGGGCATTGGCCGCAAGCGTGGCAATGGTGGTCGGCACGCAGAGGTTCTGGTCCGGACCCGCATTGGCTGGTGCCTGACCCGGGTTGAACACGAAGACCGTCATCAGGTCGATGGTGGGCGCAGCGCAAGGACCGTTGTTCACGGTCCAACGGAAAATGTTCTGTCCAATTCCGAGTCCGCTCACGGCCGTGGTGGGAGCGTTGGCGTTCGCCAGTGTACCTGTGCCGCTCACCAAGGTCCACGTACCAGTAGCCGGCGCAAGCGGCGTGTTCCCGGCGAGCGTGGTGCCGGTGCCGCAGATGTTCTGATCCGGACCGGCATTGGCCGCAGGAGCCGCCGCGCTGAACACCGTGATCGTCACCTGATCCGTGGTGATGCCGTTCGTGCAGGGGCCGTTGTTCACGGTCCACTGGAACACGTTGGCACCCGCGCTTAGACCGCTTACTGCGGAGTTCGGCGCAGTGGCATTGGCAATGATGCCCGAGCCGCTCACCAAGGTCCACTGCCCGGTGGCGGGCGCTGTGGGGGTATTTCCCGCGAAGGTGGCCGTGGTCGCGCACACCTGTTGATCGGGACCCGCGTTCGCGTTCGTGCCCGAGGCACTGAACACCGTGATGGTCACCTGGTCGTTGGTGTTTCCGCAAGCTCCACTGCTCACGGTCCATTGGAACGTATGCACGCCGACCGGCAGTCCGGTGATGGTGGTGTTGGGCGACCCTGAAGACGTGATCGTGCCGGTGCCACTGACGAGCGTCCAGGTACCCGTGGCCGGACTGACGAGCGCATTGGCGTTCATGGTCACACTGCTCGCCGGCGCGCAAATGGATTGGTCCGGTCCGGCATTGGCCGGGGTCTGTGAATTGCTGAAGACCGTAATGGACACTTCATCCGAGGAACGACCACAGGTATCGTTGTTGACTCCCCACTCGAAGATGTTCAGTCCCACGCCAAGGCCGGTGACCGTGGTGGTCGCTGAGTTGGGTGACGTGATGGTGCCCGATCCTTGGAGGAGGACCCAGGAGCCCACCGCCGGAGACAAGGCCGAGTTCCCTACCAGCGTGGCACTGTTCGCAGGCAGGCACAACTGCTGATCGGGGCCCGCGTTCGCCGATGCTTGTGAGGAGTTGAAGCTCGTGATCACCACCTGGTCCGAAACCTGACCACAAGGGGCATAGTCCACGATCCACTTGAAAATGTTGGTGCCTTGGGCGAGACCTGTGACCGTGGAGGTCGGGCTGGTGATGTCGGAGAAGGTGCCCGAGCCGACCATGACCTGCCACGTACCGGGGACTTGAGGATAGGGAACCACTGCCGCCATTGTGGTGGAGGTCCCACACACGTTCTGGTCGGGTCCGGCGTCCACCGGTGTGTTCGGCGGCGTTACAATGATCGTATAGCCATAGTCGTTCGTGCCGACAAGGGGACAGGCGTTGTCGGCAGCGGTCACCACGAAACTGTTGTTCCCGATATTCGCCGCCGTTGGCGTCCAGGAGAAGCTGCCGGTCTGGAGCGGCGAACCGCTCGTGGTGAAGGTGGCCCCGGGAATGCCCCCGTTCCAGGTGAGTGTGACGGCCTGGCCGGCGTTGGGATCGCTCGAGCTGATGGAGAAGTTCACGGGCGTGCCGGCACACACGGTCGTGGTATACTGGTTGGTACCGTTGATGCCCGTGGCGAACGGCTGCGTGTTCCCCTGACAGGGCCGCACCACCACCTGCACATCGCGGGTCACTTCACCCACCTGAACACCGTTGCGGAATTCCCGGACACGGTAGGTCACAACGGCCACCTGCTGGATGCTGGGCACCACGGTCATGGTACCCGTTGTCCCGTTGAGGACCACCGCGTTCCCGCCACCGTTGTTGGCAACGGGCTGGGCAACGGAAAAACCAGGGATGTACGTCAGGTTGGCTCCCCCTAGGCCACGGGCCGCGATCAGTGCGAACTGGAGCTGGTCACCATCCGGATCCGAAGCACCAGGGTTGTAGCTGATGGATTGGCCCAGGCAATAGAACGGAGTGGGGTTCGAGAGGAACTGGGGGGAGTTGTTGCACGGTGTCACCGTGTTGTTCAGGCGCGCATCGAGGTAAAGGCGCTGGTTACCGGGGTTCACCAACGAGGTCACCGCGTTGTTCCGGCAGCACAGTTCCCAGCTGATGATCCAATCCGTACCGCACCCGGCCCATGGGGTCAGGTTGATGATCTTGCTGAAGGTGTACTTCTCCACCCCATAAACACCCGACGCACTGTTGCATCGGTCGATCTCGGTGGCACAGATCGGTGTGATCACCTGAACGCTTTCGAAGGCGAGGCAGTCGTTCACGTTCGCACCGCAGTCCGTGGAGCGGTAGTTGAACGCGAGGCCATTGTTGCAATTGGTCGGAGCCGCCACGCCGTTGCAGTCCCGGTAGAAGCTCAGCGTCACCTTGTACCGGTTGTTCCCCACGCAGGTATAGGTGAGATCACCTCCCATGGCGTGCGTGGCACGTGCCTCACCGGCTCCCACCAGAAGCAGGACGCCAGCGAGAAGGAGGTTGCTGAAGAGAGAGCGGATAGCGGTCCCGGGGACCACAGCGCCGAAGCGCGAGCGTAACTGTTGGGCCATGTACCTCCGTTATGTCGGTCCCGCTTTCACACGACCTCTTCACCTGGAGCGCACCAAGTGAAGAGGTCGGGTCTGAGGACCGGCACGTTGCGTTCCTGATACGGTGAGCTCCGGCAAGGGCCGGCTCGCGCCATAGGGGTTCCGCACAACGCGCCTGTTCCGGTCGGGTGCCGCGCCAAACCTAGTTTCGACCACGCCCCCCATATCCCGTGTGGATCACGCAGTTGTGAACACGGCGGTGTTGAGCCTAAGGTCGGTTCAGCCATGACCCTTCGGTCTTTCAAGGCCTCACAGGCGCGCTTCAAGAATGTGGCTCAGGCGACCGTTCGCAGCGCATGACCACATGGTTACGACACGCACATGGGTCTTCCGCACGACCACAAGAGCTGGCCTTGGCTTTTGAAGGATCAGTCCTTCACCTTCTCGAACACCATGCGGTAGTGCTCGAAGATCTCGCGCTCGAACACTTGGAGGTTCGGGGCGATCTGGTAGCGGCGCACCCACTTGCGGAAGTCGCTGCTCAGCAGTTTCGGCAGCAGGGTGGCGTAGAGGCCGTACTTCTCCAGGTTGAACTTGTTGAAGGCCTTGGTCCAACGGTCGATGGTCTCGATGTAGTCCAGGCGCCCGCTGTCGATGGACACGAGCTTGAAGTGCTCCTTCGCAGGCTCTACCATGCCCTCGCTACCATAGGGCAGCCAGGAGCCGGGGAACACGTCGCACACCAGGTCCATCAGCTCCTCGCCGGTGTAGCTCTTGCGCGGCTTCCACACGTTGGTCTTCCCGAACTTGATGTCCTCGAACTTCACCATGTTGGGGCCGAACACCATGGTCTGGCAGTAGAAACGGCCACCCACCGGCAACAGGTCGCTCACCTGCTTGAAGTAGGTGCGGTAGATCTCGTCCTGCTTGCCCGCGCGGAACTCCTCCACGCTGCAGAGGTGTTCCGGGCTGCCCATCGCGCACACTGCATCGAACTTACCGAAGGTCTCCGGCTTGATCGCCTTGGAGTCCATGTGGTGCACGTTCAACCCGTTCGCACGGCAGGCATCGGCCTGGCCTTTCGCCAGCACCACGCCGGTGGTCTTCACCCCTTGCTTATCGAGGTAGTCGATGAACGCGCCCCAACCGCAACCGATGTCGAGCACCTTGTCGCCCGGCTTGATGTTGCAGTGGTCCATGATGAACTTGTGCTTCTTCTCCTGCGCCTGTTCCAGCGTGAGGGAGAAGTCGCCGTCGAAACGGGCACCGCTGTACCCACCCTTCTCGCCCAAGCTCAGGCGGAAGATCTTGTCCATTGTCGTGTAATGCGCGTCGAGGTCTTGCTGGTCGGCCATAGGCTTGTTGTTCGTGGATGATCGGCCAGGTCGGATGGACGGCCGCGGGCCAAGGTAGTGCTCAACCCCGAGGATGAACATCCAAGCGAATTGTCATCTTTAGGAACATTAGGGCCCAGCTCGCAATGAACTCCACCGCACGCCACCGCATCTACTCCTTGGACCTGCTCCGCGGCCTGGTGATGGTGATCATGGCCCTCGATCACACGCGCGACTTCTTCCACTACGACGCCTTCCTGCACGACCCGCTGGACTGGGCCACCACCACGCCGGTCCTCTACTTCACGCGGTGGGTCACGCACTTCTGCGCACCCGTGTTCGTGTTTCTGGCCGGCGCCTCGATCTTTCTCCAACACCTGCGGAAGTCCACCCCGGAGCTCAGCGGCTTCCTACTGAAACGCGGGCTCTGGCTGCTGGTCGTGGAGTTCGTGCTCATCACCTTCGCGTGGACCTTCAGCTGGCGGTACCCTTCGTTGATCATGGGCGTGATCGCCGCCATCGGCTTCGGCATGATCGGCATGTCGGCGCTGATCCGTCTGCCCTACAAGGCGATACTGGCCTTGGGCCTGGTCATCGTTCTCGGGCACAACATACTTGATCATGTGCCCTCGACACATCATGGCTTCGTGTGGGACCTCTTGCGCAACGGCGACTTCGCCTCCTACCCGATCACCGCTTCACACCGGCTGCTGATCATCTATCCCATCCTGCCCTGGCTCGGGCTGATGATGCTCGGTTACTGTGCCGGGAAACTTTACGCACCGGACTTCAGTGTCGAGCGGCGGAAGCGAACGCTGCTCTTCGGTGGTGCCGGCCTGATCCTCTTCTTCGTGCTGCTGCGCGCCGTGAACGTCTACGGCGATCCGGACCCATGGGCCGCGCACGCGGGGCTTACGCGGACGCTGATGGCCTTCTTCGACGTACAGAAGTATCCGCCTTCCCTGCTCTACATGTGCATCACCATCGGTCCGGCGCTGCTCTTCCTTGCTGTGGCGGAACCGGTGAACAATGGACTGACGCGGGCCATCAGCGTGTTCGGTCGCGTGCCCTTCTTCTACTACGTGCTGCACTTCTACCTGCTGCACCTGCTGCTCATGGGCTTCTTCCTGGCGAAAGGGCATTCCCTCGGCGAGGAAACGCCCGGGGCGGAAGGCCTTCCCTTCCTCTTCCTCATCCCCGGAGAAGGGGTCTCCTTGACGGCGGTTTATGGCATTTGGATCGGGCTGGTGCTCGCCCTCTATCCCTTGTGCCGCTGGTTCAATGGGTACAAGCAGCGCCACACGCAGTGGTGGTTGAGCTATGTGTGATGCGTTCTCAGCCACAGGCAGAAGGACTCCTGTCCAACATATCATTGGAAGTCCTTCCTCCAGACCAGTGCCCCGTGACTCTCGTGTCCGGCGATGTACTCTTCAATGCGTCGCAACGAGGTTTCATTGCGCACAAGATGGTCAAAGCTCTCGTCCTGCCAAAACGTTCCGGATCGACCTAACACGGCGTTGATCTTCTTCGCCGTGAAGGACTTCCAACTGTGCGTGATGCTGGAGAGGTCAATACCGTTCATCGGGACTACGAGAACATGCACATGGTTGCTCGCAATGGCGTAGGAACCGAGCGCGTAGCGCTCGCCATTGAAATGCAGTAAGGCCGCCGCCACGATCTCGCGTACTTCCGAACGCTTCAACAAGCACGATCCAGAGCCAGCATCCAACCAATGTTCCAAGCGCTGGTGGAACAACTTGTAATAGGCGTGTCGCTCAAAATGATCGAGCTCCCTCACATCGGCCGTGCCATTGCGCCTCAGCCAGGCTTCGCGTTCGCTCTGCAACTCCTCAAGCCTTGCACGCGGAAGGCTATCGGCCTGCCTCCAGGTCAGGAAATGCACTTTCCCCTGCTGCTTCCAATGCGGCAGCTCACGAAAGGTGGTCTTCAGCCCAGCCTGTGAATCATAGAACAAATCAAGCGGATCCATGTAACAGAAAGGTAGGCAGCCTCATAGTGGCACAGGCGTCCCGCCTGTGAATGAAGGACTACCACCAACAGATGAACCAACCGGCCACAGGCGGGACGCCTGTGCCACTATGAACTCTTCTTCCATCCTGGAGAGATCTCCTCATTCTCCAAACACCTTGAGCAATTCAGCGGCACCATTCCGAACCACCATCCATTCAGAAGATTCGAAGACCTCCGGCACATCATCCTGGAGAACCAAAGGATCGGGAAGTTGCTGAATGAGCAACTTCTGGAAATCATCGATCGCTTCTCGCTCACGCTCGGAATAGGCGCCCGTGAACCACGGTTCAATTCTATCCTCGCAAACCTCCTCCCAATGGGATAACAGTTCACGCGGAACATGAAACCGCGTCAGCTTCTTGTAGGCTGTCTGCTCTTCCCAAGACGCCAACTTGGTCAATGTCCAGAGCAAGTGCTCCCTGTGCCGTTGAGCCTTGGTCGACATCGTTCAGCAAACGGAGACGGCGAATGAAGGGCTACAACCCCAACAACACCTCCCCGGGCTCCTTGCCACCGAAGACCATCTTCGTGGGGTCCTCGATCATCTCCTTCACTTTCACGAGGAAGCTCACGCTCTCCTTGCCATCGATGATGCGGTGATCGTAGCTGAGGGCCACGTACATGATGGGGCGGATGACGACCTGGCCATTGACGGCGATGGGGCGCTCCACGATGTTGTGCATGCCGAGGATCGCGCTCTGCGGCGGGTTGATGATGGGCGTGCTGAGCATGCTGCCGAACACACCGCCGTTGGTGATGGTGAAGGTGCCACCGGTCATCTCGTCGATGGTGAGCTTGCCGTCGCGGGCCTTCACGGCGAGCGCCTTGATGGCACCCTCGATCTCGGCGAGGCTCATGCGCTCGGCGTTGCGAACGACCGGCACCATGAGGCCCTTGGGGCTGCTCACGGCGATGCCGATGTCCGCGTAGTCGTGCGTGATGATCTCGTCTCCGTCGATCTGCCCGTTCACGGCGGGGAACTGGCGCAGTGCCTCGGTGACGGCCTTGGTGAAGAAGCTCATGAAGCCGAGGTTCACGCCCTTCTGCTCCTTGAACTTGTCCTTGTATTTGTCGCGCATCGCCATCACGGCGCTCATGTCCACCTCGTTGAAGGTGGTGAGCATGGCGGTGGTGTTCTTCACGCTTACGAGGCGCTCGGCCACCTTCTTGCGCAACGTGGTCATCTTGGTGCGCTGGTTGTCACGCGAGCCGCCCCAGCCGCCCATAAGCGGTGCGGTGACTCCACCGGAGACATAAGCCTCCACATCGCTCTTCATGATCCGACCGTTCGGACCGCTGCCCTTCACGGTGTTAGCAGCGATGCCCTTATCCGCCATCACGGCCTTTGCCACAGGCGTGGCGTGCGCGGCGGTCGCACCGGCCGGAGCAGCTGCAGGAGCGGCGGCGGGCTTCTTGGCCTCCGGAGCGGGAGCTTGGGCTTTGGGTTCTTCATCCGCCGAAGCCTTGGCGGAGGCGGACTTCTCCGCTTTCACCGAGGTATCGATCCGCGCCACCACATCGCCCACGTTCACGGTGGCATCGGCGGCGGCGAGCACTTCGATCTTCCCTTCGGCCTCGGCGCTGAGCTCCAGTGTGGCCTTGTCGCTGTCGATCTCGGCGATCACCTGGTCCTTCTCCACCACATCACCGCTCTTCACGAGCCATTGCGCGATGCGCACTTCACTAATGCTTTCTCCGGGACTTGGGACCTTGATGTCTATTGTGGCCATGCTACTGAAAGTGCGAGGTGGAAAGTTCGAAGTTCAACGTTGGATCGGTGGTGATCAGGCGCGGGCCTTCTTGTTCGTCGTGGTCTTCTCACCGTTCGGTGCACCGGCGCCAAAGGCCTGTTCGATGATGGCGACCTGCTGGTTGGCGCTGCGCTTGCTGCTGCCGGTGGCGGGGGCACCGCTGGCCGGGCGGCTGATGCACTCGAGCGTCACGCCGAGGGCATCCTGTGCGTGCATCAGGATGTGCGTCCAGGCGCCCATATTGTGCGGCTCCTCCTGCACCCACACGAAACGCTCGGCCTTGGTGTATCGCTTGAGCGCGGCCTTCATGGCGTCGATGGGAAGCGGATGCAGCTGTTCGATGCGCAGTAGCGCGGTGTCCGTGATGCCGTTGCTATCGCGGTGCTCAGCGAGGTCGTAGTGCACCTTGCCCTGCGTAAGGATCACGGTGCGCACCTGCTTCGGATCGGCCTTGGCATCATCGATGAAGGGCTGGAACCGGCCGTTCACGAACTCATCCAGCGGGCTCGTGCAACGCGGGTGGCGCAGCAGGCTCTTGGGGCTGAACACCACCATCGGCTTGCGGAAGTCCCACTTCATCTGGCGGCGCAGCGCGTGAAAGAAGTTCGCGGGCGTGGTGCAGTTCACCACGAGCATGTTCTCGTCGGCGCAGCTCTGGAGGAAGCGCTCCATGCGCGCGCTGCTGTGCTCCGCGCCCTGGCCTTCGTAGCCGTGTGGCAGCAACAGCACCAGGCCGTTCTGCGTGTTCCACTTCTCCTCTGCACAGCACAGGTACTGGTCGAGGATGATCTGCGCGCCGTTCACGAAATCGCCGAACTGCGCCTCCCAGATGGTGAGCGTGTTCGGATTGGTGAGCGCGTAGCCGTACTCGAAGCCGAGCACCGCGTACTCGCTGAGCAGTGAGTTGTAGATCTGCAGCAACGCCTGGCCGTCCTGGATGTGCTTCAGATGGATGAACTCCTCGTCGCTGTCCTCCACCTTCACCACAGCGTGGCGGTGGCTGAAGGTGCCGCGTTCCACATCCTGCCCGGTGAAGCGAACGGGGTGCCCTTCGATAAGCAGGGATCCATACGCGAGCAATTCGGCGAGGCCCCAGTCGAGCACCTCGTCGGCCATCATCTTCCTGCGGTCGTTGAGGATCTTCTCCAGCTTGCTGAAGAATTTCTTGCCGTCGGGGTGGCCGGTGGTGAGCTTCTCCCCGATCATCTTCAAGGTCTCCTTCTTCACGCCGGTGGTGGGCGAGGCGACCAGGTCGCTCACGGTCGCGCGGCGGAAGCCCTTCCAACGCTCGGCCATGAAATTGGTGATCTGGCCCACGCGCTCCTGCTTCGCCTGGCTGAGGCGTTCATCGAGCATGGCGGAGAACGAGACCTCCATCTCCTTCGCCAGCTCGCGGGCGCCTTCCACACCGCTGTCGATGAGCTTCTGCGTGTAGATCTCGCGGGGGTCGGGGTGCGCAGCGATGGCCTTGTACAGCACGGGCTGCGTGAACTTCGGCTCGTCGCCTTCGTTGTGGCCGTGCTTGCGGTAGCAGAGGATGTCCACCCAGATGTCGGCGCCGTACTTCTGGCGGTAGTCCATCGCCAGCTTCATGGTGTAGGCCACTGCCTCGGCGTCGTCGCCGTTCACATGGAACACCGGGCATTGCGTCACCTTCGCCACATCGGTGCAGTAGGTGCTGGTACGGGCGTCGATGTAGTTGGTGGTGAAGCCCACCTGGTTGTTCACCACGATGTGGATGGTGCCGCCCACCTCATAGGCCTTGAGGCCGGCCATCTGGGCGACCTCGTACACCACGCCCTGGCCCGCCACCGCGGCATCGCCATGGATGATGATCGGGGCCGTGATGCCCATCTTGAACTTGTCGTCGTGCTCGATGATGGCGCGGCTGATGCCCTCCATCACGGGACCCACGCTCTCCAGGTGACTGGGGTTCGGGGCGAGCGTCAAGCGCACCTCCTTGCCGGTGTTGGTCTTCAGCACGGAGCTGTAGCCCATGTGGTACTTCACATCGCCTTCCACCAGCGCGTCCTCGTAGTCCTTGCCTTCGAACTCGCTGAAGATCTTGTCGTAGCTCTTGCGCAGGGTGTTGGCGAGCACGTTCAGGCGGCCGCGGTGGGCCATGCCGATCACGTACTCCGTGATGCCCAGGCCAGCGCCGTGCTCGATCACGGTGTCCAGCGCGGGGATGAGGGCCTCGGCCCCTTCAATGCTGAAGCGCTTCGCGCCGATGAACTTCTTGCCGAGGAACTTCTCGAAGACCACGGCCTCGTTCAGCTTGCCGAGGATGTCCTTCTTCTCGTCCAGGCTGAAATGCGGTGTGTTGCGCACGCCCTCCATGCGTTCCTGCAGCCACTTCACCTTCTCGGGGTTGCGGATGTATCGGAACTCCACGCCGATGCTCTGGCAGTAGGTCTGGTCGAGCAGGGCGATGATGTCGCGCAGCTTGGCGGCACCCAGGCCCACCTCATTGCCGGCGGCGAACACGGTGTCCAGATCGCTTTCACTAAGGCCGTAGGTGGGCAGGTCCAGCGGCGGACTGTATTTGCGCCGTTCACGTACCGGGTTGGTGCGGGTGAACAGGTGGCCACGCTGGCGGTACGCATTGATGAGCTCGATGACCTTGAATTCCTTGTCCAAGGCGCTGGAGCCGGCTCCTGTCCCGGGGTTCACCCTTGGAAGCACTTCGTGGCGCGTGCGGGCGAACTCGAAGCCCTCGAAGAACCGTGCCCAGCCGGGGTCGACCGAAGCGGGATCCTGGAGGTACTGCTGGTAGATGCTGTCCAGCGCGGCTGGATCGGCGTTGCTCAGGTAGGAGTTCTTGTCCATTGACGGCGGTTGGACCGGGCTCCAAAGGTAGCCACCGATCCGGGCCGCTTTACGGGGTTTTCGCCCCGGTTGTTGCGCGGCCTCACGCCTTCAACCCAGCCCCGCGAACCGCTTGCGCGTCAGCACCTTCTGCAGGCACCGCAGGACCAACTGACCAGCGAGTTCCGGGTGCCCGCCTGCCGCCATGCAGCGCTTGGCATGGGCCTCGGGCAGGTCCACCCGGTACAGCACCACACCCAAGGCGTGTTGCCCCTGCCGGCTGCGGTCCTCCACCACGGGAAGCACCTGGGCACGGAGCGCCTCAAAGGCGCCTTCCCCCACCTCCGGCACCACCAGGTCCGGGGCGTTCAGGTCCTTGCGCAACTGGGCCACGGTGTCCGCAAGCACCTCGGCCTCGCTCAGCCTCAGCCGCAGGCCTCCGCCCCCTGTTGTTGACAGCTCGTCGTTCACCGTGTCGAAAACTACGGCTGCACACCGGATAAGGGTGGCACTATTTTCGTCGGCCCGTGCATCGTTGTCCGTGCATCGTACATCGGAACGTCCACGAACAATGCAGTAACAACGAACAACGGATAACGAAACCAACCAACAGCTCCGCTCCGTGCATCGTTGCTCGTGCATCGTTGATCGTGAGCTCACCCCTGCAAGTACGTTCCCGACCAACAACGATCAACGGACAACGAAACCAACCAACAGCTCCGCTCCGTGCACCGTTCCTCGTGCACCGTTGTTCGTGAGCCCACCCCTGCAAGTACGTTCCCGACGAACAACGAACAACGGATAACGAACCACCCATGCGCACCGTCCTTCTCACCGCCCTCTCCGCCCTCACCACCCTTACCGCCACCGCCCAGTACGGCACCTTCGACGCGAAGGCCATCGCCACAGCGAAGGCCACCACCACCATCGTGGTCCTCGACGCCGGTGATCCTCCCTACAACCGCATGATCCAAGAGGCGATCAAGGCCCACTGGAAGTTCACCAAGAGCTTCGACTTCGTGACGGTGAACGACCTGGCCACCGCGCCGATGATGCCGGAGAAGACCTACCTGCTGAAGACGAAGAAGGCCGACGCGGAAAAGCACGATGCCTACTTCCTCACGCTGGTGCAGGGATGGAAGCAGAAGAAGGGCGAGTCGCTCAACGTGGAGAACAACGCCGTCACCAACCTGCCCCCCACCCAGGAGCTGGCCTTCCTGATGATCGACCCCAACACCTTGGCAAGCGGCCAGGGCCCGGCCATGCTGAACGTGTACGTGAAGAGCATGCAGGATTACCTGAAGCAGGTGGAGGCCGGCAAGATCAAGGACAAGGCCACCGCCGACCGCCTGTACGAGAGCCGCAACCGCTTCGTCAAGGACATGGACCTGTGGGTGGCCAGGGAGCACCTGGACAAGAGCATCACCGACGCCGCCAAGGCCAAGGAGACCTACACCAAGCCCATGCAGATCATGAGCGCCGACCAGAACTATGCGGCCGCATACAAGGGGGAGCCGGGCATCGCCATCAGCGACATCGTGATGACGGGCGAATACAAGACCAAGTGGTGCTTCCGCCGCGTGTTCAACGCCAGCACCGGTGAACTGATGTACTTGCGTGACGAGGCCGCGCTCTTCGGCAAGAAGGAAGGCTTCATCACCGACGACCTGCGGATATTGGAGCAGAGCCGCTAAGCCGCTCGAACAAGCTTGAAGAAGGAGCGTCCTGCGGGGCGCTCTTTTTCATTACAACTGTTTTACGAAGCGGCGTGCAGAAACACCAAGCGGGCCAAGGACCTGCACCGTGTAGGCCCCGGGCAAGAGCGCATGAACGTCCAGCTCATAGGAAGTAACCATGACCGGGATCTGAAGCACGACACGTCCAAGTGCGTCCATGATCACCAGCTCACGCGTGCCATTGGGAATACCTGATACGATCAACCGATCAGAGCAGGGCACAGGCGATAGTTGCAGATGCGCCGCGCCGACCGCATCATGCACTTCCGTTGACCAACATGGAATGAATGCCGTGTCCGCGACATACTTCACTACGCCGTTGATCTGCACCCCGTCCAGCTGTGCGGTGCTAGCGAAGAGCGTGTCCTGGAAGAAACCGATCGCTCGCACTGGCATCTGCAAGCCTCCACCCACCGGGCACCAACTCACATCATCCCAATAGGCCACACCCGTCACTGGCGTGCCATTCGCGTATCCGAACCGGCCGGATACGAAGAGCTTGTCGTCGTGAACGACCATATCGTACACATCACACGGGCAGTTGAGCGTGCCACAGACACCATACAAGGTGGGCTGACCCACGGCTTCAAGGCTTGTCCCGTTCCAACGAGCGAGCCCGTTGGCCACATTCCCTTCGTAGCTGTATATGGAACCGCCGATGTACAGTTTATCGTGATAGACCGCCAGCGATTTGCCGATCCCATTCATACCCAGGAACCCGGTACCCAACTGCTGCCACGGCCCCGTGGTCTTGTAGATGATGCCACGCCCCGGCCCTGATGTCACATCCATGGCCCCGGCAACAAAGAGCGTGTCATGGTGCTTGATCACATCGTAGATCAAGGTGGAAATCATGCCACTATCTGCCAAGCACTCCCACACCCCGTTCACCGCCATGGCGATGCCCGAGCAGGGCTGACCGTTCAGTTCGGAGAAGGCCCCAACTGCCAATACGGTATCACTGTAGACCTTAACACTTGTTACCCCCGCATTGAACGAGGCCGTAGGGTGCCATTGGTTACTGACCCGCCGCACCAGCTTGGAATATGGAAGTGAGTCAACGAGGGTGAAATTACCACCAACGTACATCGTATCGCCATTCTCGGCAAGCGTCCAGATCGAACCTCCGTTGAATACCACCACATCGACCCAAATAGTTCCATTCCAGGCCAACAACTTCTTCGCTGGCTGGTTAGTTCCACCGCATACATACAGTACTGATGAATCTTGGGATGGAACAAGATCGTTGACCGACCCGAACACAATTGGACAGTTGGCATTTGTCCAATACTGTGCCACCAGTTGTGTCGAAAGCAGGATAAGAAGTATGATGCAGTAGCGCCTAAGCATCATCCGATCAAGGCAGCTTCACAATCCTGGCAACTCCGAAAGTGCCTCGGCACAAATACTCCCCCGAAGCCAACCATGTCGGAAGCCAATATTCGCTGGCGCCCTGAAGCGACTTCGAATACAGTATGTGTCCCGCCAAATCGCAAATAGTGAGTTCACCGGTATATGGCTCCTTGAACTTTACACCTGCAATAGTGCAGACCACATTGCCCTCAACGACACTTAGGTCTACCAAGCCTGTCGCCATCTCCGGACAAATGCGAGAGATGAATCCATCCTTATTTGACCCACCCCAAGTTTGGAAATACTTGCCACCCCCGCCATCGTCCTGAGGAAAGTAGCTACCGAACAACCCTGCCGCTACATCCTTTGATGTGTATCCGGCGATAATCATCCCATCCGCAGAAAAGTCGACAGCGATCGGCGCTTCATCACCATCACCCGCAGCACCTCCGAAATAGGTGGCGTAGATGATGTTCTGATTACCATCTAGGTAGAGCAAGTACCCGTCGTTGTCATTGGCAGGCAGCCCTCCGCTCGTGTTGCCGATCACAGATGGTGCATAGTAGAATCCATTGTAGGCTTGTGGCGGATGTCCTCCATTGCGAGAATAAGCAACCACACCGAGGTTGCCCGCGTTATCAAACTGCGATCCATACACATGTGTCAAGCTACCTGTGCCTCCGTGGAGATACGACACCCACTCCGGTAAATGGGTCATACCATCGAAGCGAGCAATAAATGAACTCGAAGCATTGGACGCATTGGTCAATTGTGCCCAACCAGTACCTTGAATCGTGATCAAACCTCCCTGAGTGGATCCTGCGATTACAATGTCACCGGAAGTCGGGTCGATCGATGTGGCGTTGAAGGATGAAAAAGTACCAACCTGAGGTAAGCCAAAATCTAAGCCAAAATCGTAGAAGTAGTTCTCGAAATCAGGACCACCAAAATAGGTGCTCCAGATCGTCTCGGCATTGGGACCAAATTCATATACCACGTAGTCTGACGCACCCTGTGGACCTTGATAATAATTCTGGGCCATAGGCATGTCGGGATCCATCGTAACACATGTAACCACAAAATGATCATTCCCCTCAGCCAAGTCCACCGCTTCAACAGGCTGCCCACCGACCCCAGGCGGAAAGTAGCATTGCCACGTGACACGGTCTGCGAGCGTGAACATGATTGCGAAGCCATTTGCGGACCCAACCGTTGGCGATCCGTAGGAGCCCGATCCCGGCGGATATGCCTCGCCGGGATCATTCGCAGCGACTGAATTCTGGGAATATCCTGCGATGACCAAGCGATCGTTATCCAAGACCTCAATGTCCTCAACACTAAGCTCGGCCGTGCTTCCCAGATACTGCGCGGAATTGATGTATGTGGCCCAAATCACTTCACCCGTTCCAGGTTCTAAATTAGCAATGAATCCGGTACTAGATATGGGGCTAGAAGGAGCACTTTCCATATGCTCATTTGCTGAGCTAGCTGTATAAATTAACTCAGAATTTGTATTACCAGCAAAGTACACATCAGTAACAGTGCCTGCCCGTAAAGCAAAGGCGTTACTCCGACAGCTCTTACTCGTCCCTCCGCCATAGATGGTGGACCAACCAAGGTTCTCCGACTGATTGAAATAGGAAACGAAAGCGCACATTCCGCCGGGCATATATGTGAACGCAATACCAGGGAACAGATTGAAATCCGATGTGCAATTACCCGTCACATAGGTCTCTCCGGAGGGCGTCCGCTCTATGTCAACGATATATTCCTCCCCCGAATATCCAAAATAAGTGCTCCAGCAGACGCCTGTCTCAGAGGCCGTACCTCCCCCAAATGGTGGCGCGCCGATCTGCAAGATCAACGGCTTGCTCGCATCATAAGCAGCGAAATGGAAAGTCACGACGCCTGTCGATCCTTGCGGCAGGTAGTTCGCGGTCCAATTCACCGGGATGATCGCATTCCCAGACCCCACTTGATAAGCCACCGCTTCCCGCAGGGCGATCCACCTGTTGTTCAAGAACAGCCTGAGGTTCCCCATCAGATCCACCTTCAAGCTGTCCTGACCATTAAACTGCAACTGGACCTCCTGAGGATCACTCCCAGGTCGACACACGATCGACATCTTCGTGCCAGAAGCTGTGGCGTAATGATGGATATCGATGCTCGGGTACACGTTCTCGTAAATGACCCTGCTATAGCCCTTCACATCCTCAACCGCACCGCAATGCGGAAAGTAGTAGTTGTAGTGATAGTCCTTCTGGATAAAATGAATGGGATTCACCAACTGAGCCCTTTCGCCAACAGGAATGACATCCACCCGGCGATACTCATCCGGATCTGTGAAGTCGAAATCATTCGCGTACCAAGCGATCGACATCTTTCCCGTTTCGCTCATGTACATCCGGGGCATGGAGCTTTGGGTGTAATACTTCACCCCATCGGCACCATCGCCATACTGGTCCACGAGCTGCCCCTTGTTCTCCAAGAAGACCAGCTGTTTGGAATAGGGCTCCCCGTAGAAGTCTGGCGGCACATACTGAGCCATCACGCCAGATTGAAAAATGACCACGAAAGCGATTAGCAGAGCGGCGCGCATGGTGTGAGGGGGATTGGGTGAACGATTTTAAGACATCCTTCGCCGAAATCCTAATCGCACACGAAACCTTAATACGCAGAACACCTATTGAGCCTCCGTGTTCCTTTGGCACCATGTCCACCATCCTCATCACCGGCGGCAGCGGCCTCATCGGCTCCGCGCTCACCAAGGCTCTGCAACAGGATGGGCACAGCGTGCACTGGCTGAGCCGCGCGGCCGGTGAGCGGAACCGCGTGAAGGCGTTCGCCTGGGATGTGGACAAGGGCACCCTTGATGCGGCTGCGCTTCAGGGCGTGGACCACATCATCCACCTGGCCGGTGCAGGCATCGCGGACAAGCGATGGACGGATGCGCGCAAGAAGGAACTGGAGCGAAGCCGGGCGGAAAGCGCACGGTTGCTGTTGCGCACGGCGAAAGCACAAGGTTTCGCGCCGAGGAGCTTCATCAGCTCCGCAGGCATCAACTACTACGGGGCGGTCACCGGGGAACACGTCTTCACGGAGAACGATGCCCCGGGCACCGATCACATCGCGCACCTCAGCAAGGTCTGGGAGCAAGCGGTGGATGAGTGGGCGCCGGTCTGCCGCGTGGTAATGCTGCGCACACCGTTGGTGCTGGCACATGATGGTGGTGGCCTGAAGAAGCTCGCAATGCCTGTGCGCTTCGGCCTGGGCGCTCCGCTAGGTTCCGGAAAGCAGTGGATGCCATGGGTTCATCTGGACGACCTCGTGCGCATCTACCAGCACGCGCTCACGAACGAGGCCATGCGCGGCGCCTACAACGTCAACGCCAGCGAACAGCCCACCAACCGCGACTTCACAAAGGCCGTGGCGAAAGCGCTGGGGCGTCCGCTGTTCCTGCCGCCTGTGCCCGGCTTCCTGCTGAATATCGCGCTGGGTGAACTGAGCTCCATCCTCCTCGGTGGCAGCCGTGCCTCGAACGCGAAGTTGCTGGGCACGGGCTTCACGTTCCGGTATGACGCGCTCGATGCGGCCTTGAAGGATTGTCTGAAATAGGGATGGAATTCGGGTAAGGCGCCGCCCTTGTTAGCTCCCCCTCCACCCCCTCGCTGAGGCGCGGGGGATGCATGGACCGCGGCGCCTCACGATGATCGAACGAGATCTGCGGATCGCAGCCTCCGATCCCCCTCGTCCGACTTCGAACGCCGAAGCTTCAGCGAAGGTGATCGAAAGGCGGAAACAACGAGGGGGTGTAGGGGGAGCAGGAACGCGATCCGCCCTAACTCGTCCGCTGAAGCAACGCGGCCGCCAAGGCGGTGAGCGCCGCCTTCCGTTCCGCAGGAACATCCAGTGCTTCCAAGGCCGCCATGGCCTGGGCATCGTGCTTGTGCACTTCGCTCTCGGTCTCCGAGCGCACACCGAGCTCCTCCAGCACACCAAGCATGCGGGGCACATCGCGGTCGGCAGGGGTCTTGGCGAGCTCTTCGCGCAACTCGGACCGGCCGGCCGCAGCGCTCAGTTCCAAGCCGCGGATCAGCAGGTAGGTCTTCTTGCCGGCACGCAGATCTCCGCCCACCTGCTTGCCCACCTTGGTGGGGTCGCCGAAGGCATCGAGCAGGTCATCGCGCAGCTGGAACGCCAGGCCCAGATGCTCGCCGTACGCACCGATGTGCTCCCGGTCGTTCGCTGAAGCACCGGCACAGGCCGCACCCACCTGCAACGCGCAGCTCAGCAGCACCGCGGTCTTCAGGCGGATCATCTCCACGTACTCGTCGATGTGTACATCACGCCGCTGCTCGTACTCCATGTCGAACTGCTGGCCTTCGCACACCTCCAGCGCGTAGCGGCTGAAGAGCTCCAATACGTCCGGTCGCCTGCCCATCAGCTGGTAGGCCTTCACCAGCATCGCGTCGCCGCTGAGGATCGCGGTGTTCGTGTTCCACTTCGCATGCACGGTGGGCCTTCCGCGACGCAGCGGCGCCTCATCCATGATGTCGTCGTGCATCAGGGTGAAGTTGTGGAAGAGCTCGATGCCGAGGGCTTCATCGAGCACGTCCTCCGCCCTGCCACCGAAGAGCTCGCAGCCCATCATCACCAGCACGGGCCGCACGCGCTTGGCGGGCAGGTCCATGAGGTAGGCCATGGGGGCGTAAAGTCCGCTTTCCGGCAACGCACCTTTCCAGCGGTCGACGTGGGCGTCGATCAGGGCACGATGGCGTTCCATGGTTCAGGCGCGGCCCTCGGCCACTTGGATGAGGTACTCGCCGTAGCCGCTCTTGCGCAGCGGTTCACCCAGGGTCTTCAGTTGCTCGGCGGTGATGAATCCGCGTCGGAAGGCGACCTCCTCGATGCAGCCGATGCGGCGGCCCTGGCGTTCCTCGATCACCTGTACGTACTGGCCGGCCTGCATCAGTGAGGTGAAGGTGCCGGTGTCGAGCCATGCCGTGCCGCGGTCCAGCACGTTCACCTTCAACCGGCCCTGACGCAGGTATTCGCGGTTCACGTCGGTGATCTCGTATTCGCCCCTTGCGCTCGGCTTCAGGTCGCGGGCGATGTCGAGCACGCTGTTGTCGTAGAAGTAGAGCCCCGGCACGGCGAAGTTGCTCTTGGGTTGCGCGGGCTTCTCCTCGATGCTGATCACCTTGTTGTCCGCATCGAACTCCACCACGCCATATCGTTCGGGATCGCTCACGCGGTAGGCGAACACGAGGCCACCGTCCACTTCGTTATGTTCCATCAGGCGCGTGCCGAGCCCGCTGCCGTGGAAGATGTTGTCGCCGAGGATCAGGGCCACACCATCGTTCCCCACGAAGTCCCGGCCGATGACGAAGGCCTGTGCGAGACCGTTCGGCAGGGGTTGCTCGGCATAGGTGAAGCGGCAGCCAAGGTTCGCGCCATCGCCTAGCAGCTTGCGGAAACTGGGCAGGTCGTGCGGCGTGCTGATGATGAGGATCTCCCGGATGCCCGCGGCCATGAGCGTGCTCAGCGGGTAGTAGATCATCGGCTTGTCGTACACCGGCATCAGCTGCTTGCTGACGGCCAGGGTGAGCGGGTGCAGGCGCGTTCCCGAACCGCCTGCGAGAATGATGCCTTTCATGCGTCGGACTTGTCGTTTGGATCCTTCGGCGCGGGAGGGATCAGTTCCATCTTCAGCTCGAAGAGGTCGATGTCCTCCTCCTCATCGAGGATCTCCAGCAGCGGCTCCTCGAAGGCCTTGGACATGATGGCCTTGTTGAGGGAGAGCAACAGCGCTGGCAGCACGAAGAGGTTGGTGAGCATGGCCACCAGCAGGGTGAGCGAGGTGAGGATGCCCATGGCCTGGATGCCGCCGAAGCGGGAGAGGGCGAACATGCAGAAGCCCGCCAGCAGCACCACACTGGTGTAGATGATGCCGACGCTCACCTCGCGCGTGGCACGGTCCACGGACTTGGCAAGGTCGTGGCCGCTCAACTTCAATTCGAGGCGATAACGCGCCAGGAAGTGGATGGCATTGTCCACCGCGATGCCCAGGGCGATGCCGAAGACCAGCATGGTGCTTGGCTTGATCGGGATCTGCAGGAAACCCATGATCCCTGCCGTGAACAGCAGCGGGATGAGGTTGGGGATCAGCGAAACGACGAGGATGCGCAGGGAGTTGAAGAGCAACGCCATCAGCACCACGATCAACACGATGGCCCAGAACAGGCTGGTGATGAGGTTGCTCACGAGGTAGCCGCTGCCCTTGAGGAACACCACGCTGGTGCCGGTGAAGGTCACGTCGTACTTGTCCGTCTCGAAGATGCTGTCGGTCTGCACGCGCAGCTTGGCCATCAGCTCCTCCATGCGGGTGGTGCCCACATCGGCCATCTGCACGGTGACCCGGGTGGTGCGCCGCGTGCTGTCCATGAAGGCCCGCGCCATGCCTTTGTTGGCGCTTGCGTTCTCCACGTAGGGAAGGATGAAGGTCTTGTCGGTGCTGTTCAACAGTTCGAAGCGCGCAGGATCTCCACCATAGAAGGCCTGCTTGGTGAACTTCACCGCGTCGGTGATGCTCAGCGGCCGGCTGAACTCCGGATAGGTCGCGAGCGTATCCTGGAGCTGGTCGATGCGCTTCAAGGTGGCATCCTTCAACGCGCCCCCCTTCTTGCGGGTATCGATGACCACCTCCAGGGGCATCACGCCATGGAAGTTCGCCTCGAAGAAACGCAGGTCGGTGAGCACGGGGTGGTCCTCCGGCAGGTCGTCCACGATGCGGCTCTCGTCCTTCAAGCGGGTAAGGCCCCAGACCGCGAAGACGGTCATGATCGCGGTGAGCGAATAGATCAGCGGCCGCTGCGTCTTGCCGGTCTTCACGATCCACTCCACGGAGCGGTCCAGCCACTTGCGGTCCAGGTGGCTCAGGTGGCGCGGCTTGGGTGGCGGCATGTAGCTGAACAGGATCGGGATCAGCAGCATGCTCAAGGCCCACAGCACCATGATGCCGATGGTGGCCACCCAGCCGAACTCCTTCAGCGTATCGCTGTAGGTGAGGCAGAACGTGGTGAAACCGACCGCCGTGGTGGCGTTGGTCATGAAGGCGGCGGCCCCCACGCGGCTGATCACGCGCTGCAGCGCCTTCACCTTGTTGCGGTGGTGCATGTACTCGTAGTGGTACGCGTTGATCAGGAACACGCAGTTGGGCACGCCCGTAACGATGATCAGGGGAGCGATGACGGACTGCAGCAGGGTGATCCGGTAATCGAGCAGCTCCATGGCTCCGAAGCTCCAGATCACGCTTACCGCCACCACGCCCAGGCAGATCCACATCACGCGCCAGGAACGGAAGAAGAGCAGCAGCAGCAGCGCGCAAAGGCCCATGCTCAGCCCCATGAACAGCGGCATCTCCGCCTTCACCAGGTTGGTGGTCTGCACCCGGATGAAGGGCAGGCCGCTCAGGTGTAATTTCATCCCCGTGGCGGACTCGAAGGTGGCGGCCTCCTCCTGCACGCGCTTCACCACCTCGCGCCGCGCATCGGTATCGAACAGCTTCGCGTTCACGAAGGCCATCATCAACGTGGCGTGGGTGCTGTCGTTGTAGAGCAACCCTTCGTAGAACCGGAGCGAACGGAGCTTGGCGAGCAGGGTGTCCATCTCCTGCTGCGTAGCGGGCGGGCGGCCCACCACCTGCTTCAAGGTGAACCGTTGCAGGCTGTCATCACGGATGAGCTCGAAGAGGTGCGCCTCGCTGAACACGCTGTCCACCCCTTGGATGGCCTTGAGCCGCTCCCCCAGTGAATACCAAGCGCCGAAGTTCCTCGGGGTGTAGAAGTCCTTTCCACTGGTGCCCAGCACCATCACGTTGCCGTCCTCGCTGAAGGTGTTCAGGAAGTGCTCATACTCCACGTAGGCGCTGTCCGTCTTCGGGAGCAGGCCACCGTGCTTGTAGTTCATACCCACCTTGGTGGCGCGCCACCCCATGAACACCGTGATGATGCCCACGGCGATGAGGATCGCCAAGCGATTGCGGAGTACGCGACTAGCAAGCCAGGCCCACATCGGTTCTACAAGGGAACGGCCCGGGGGTCCAGGCCGTTACCGGACAAAGGTGCGAAATGGTTGGGCACCACTGCCTGCCCCTCGCTAGAACGTGAAGCTGCTGGTGATCTTGAACACGAAATTGTCGCTCTGCTGCTCCAATGCGTAGGCCCCGTGGCGGTAGTAAACACCCAAACCCACGGAGCTCAGCAGCCCATCCACCACCACGCCCGCCTCCAGGAAGGGATCCTTCAGCGGGGTGAACGACAGCCCCTGGTGGTTCTGCGGATTGCTCAGGCCCCCCATGGCCGCATTGTACACGATGCCCGGCCGCGGCTTGAAGTGTTTACCCTTCACCAGCAAGGTGCCGAAGCTGTGCTTCAGGTGGAACGCCGCATAACGGTCCGCGAGGAATTCGTTCGCCACCATGGTCTGGAAGGTGTTGTCGGCGGCGAGCAGGAGCGCGGGGTCGTCCTTGGTGCCGCCGCCGTTGGTGCCGCGCAGGTTGTAGAGGTAGCTGTAGGGGGCGTCCGGATCAGCGATGCCGCCCATGAGCCGCAGGCTCAGGTCACCCACCAAGCGGATGTGGAACACCTTGTCCAAGCTGGCGTTCACCCGCCAGGTCTCGAGTTCGCCCTCCCAAAGCCCTTGGAAGGAGCGGAACGCACTGACCGAGAGCACCGGCCACTTGGTGCCCAACGCCACCTCACGGTCCGGCAGGCGGGCAATGCGCTCCCGGAAGGCGAAGCGCGCGCCCAAGGTCACCCCTCCGGTAAGGAAGGAGTTCTTCAACACGGTCACGCCTTCCACCGGGGGCTCCGCGAATTGATACCCGATGTCGTTGATGCGCAGCTCCCGTTCGGTGCCCACCCAAAGCTTCAGCGATCCGCCGGCGCGGAAGGCGAGCTGCGCCCCGGTGCGCTCGCTGCGGTCCATCCGGTTCACGTAGAGCCAGCGCGTGCTTTCGGTGCTGATCCAGCGCTTCGGACCCTCGAAGGCCACACCCCCGCTCTCCACCAGATCGTTCTCGTGGAACAGCTTCAACGCAATATCGCGGCCATACCAAGGCTTGATGGTGAGGAAGCCTCCGTACTTCCAGCCTTCATCCTTGAAGCCATAGCCCACGTAGCCGCCCACCGATGCGTAGCGGGTCAATCGGTCGTTGGTCGCCAGCCCCGCGCCGAGCCTGAATCCCTCGTAGCCATTGTAGCGCATCACCTTGTCCAGCAGCAGGTCCACCGGACCGATCGGAAGCCTGCCTGTCGTGAGCGCACTGAACCACTTCACCTTCTTGTCCAGGTCGATCTCCTCGCCCAGGCTGTCGATCACGTGGTAGGTCTTCAGGTCCTTGCTGTCCAGGCTGTCGGTGCGCAGGGCGTTCCAGTAGTCCTCGGGCTGCCGGGTGCTCATGCGGTCCATCACCAACTCGGGGCCGCGCACCTCCTTGCGGGCGATGTCCACGTCCAGCTCGATCTCCTTCAGGTAAGTGCGGGTCACGCCGTAGGGCTTGCCGATGCCGAAGTCCACATTGTCCAGGTAGATGAAGGCGTTGAGCTGTGTGGGGAACCAGGCCTTGTCCTGCACCTTCTCGTGCAACTGTTGGAAGCGGATGCTGAAGCCTTCCTCACGCTCGGCGGCTTCTGCGGTGACGTTCTGCACGGCATAGCCACCGGTGTGGATGTAGAGCAGGCCCTTCAGCCCGTTGAACTTGGTGCGGCTCCGGGGTTTGTAGCTGATCACGAACACGCTGTCGGCGCCTTGGTAGAGCGTGTCCTCCAGCAGGAAGAGGTACTTGTTGGTGCTGGCCGGTGCGAGCGGACCGAGGTAGGTCTTCTCGCTGATCGTGATCTGCGGTTCGTAGATGCTGAAGGTCTTGGTCTGTGCGGCCAGGGCGAGGAACGAGGGGTCCTTCAGCCCGCTCACCCGCATGGCGAGCACCTCCTCCTTCTCCGCCGCGGGGGGGATGAAGCTTTTGCGTGTGGCGCTCTCCATCAGGAAGAGGTGCTGGCTGTCCACGAAGGCCAGGCCCTCGCGATCGCTGCTGTCCATCTCGGCGATGCGGGTGCTGTCCGTGCGCAACAGGCTGTCCACCTCCACGGTGAAGATGGTCTTGCTGTAGCTGGTGTAGCTGTGGTTGCGCTCCCGCATGCCATCATTCGCCTTGCGGTTGGCGATGGCGCGCTTGATGATGCGGTGCGCAGGGTTCTCGGTGGGAAGCACCTCCAGCGCCTTCAGCTCGGCCACGGCCTCCACCAGGCGGACGGTGAGCGGTGCGGTGCCATCGGCCTCAAGCTCCAGCGGGGCGTACCCGACGTAGCTGAACCGCAGCTTGGCCGGTAGCTGGTCCACCTGCAGGCTGAACTTGCCGTCGATGTCGGTGGTGGTGCCTTCGCGTGCGCCCACCACCAGCACGGACACAAAGGCCAGGGGCTCCTGGCTGCGGCTGTCGAGCACCCGGCCGGTGATCACGGAACCGGCCTGCGCGACGTACGCGAACAGGAGGAGGATGAGGAGGATCGGGGTCCGCATGCGCAACAAGGGGTTGTCCATGGGACGGACAACGCAGCGGAAAGTAACAGCACAGGGGAACACGCACCACCCTTGCGGTGACGGGCGGTCTAACTTGCGCACCAATGGCGCTGCATCCCCTGGCTCCCCTGCGCGATGGCGCCCTGTGGGCGCGCTCCTTCACCGGGCGGCGGACGGCCAATGCGTACCGCATCTGGAGCAGCTTTCGCGAGGCGAGCCGCACGAGGGAGCCACGGATCCAAGGTCTACCGATCAGCATCGCCTTCGAACCCACCACGGCCTGCAACCTGCGCTGCCCCGAATGCCCCAGCGGCCTGCGCAGCTTCACCCGCCCCACCGGCAACCTGAAGCAGGACCTCTTCACCCGCGTGATCGACGAGCTGGCTCCGGACCTCTGGGGCCTCACGTTCTACTTCCAAGGCGAGCCCTACATCAACCCGGGCTTCCTGGACATGGTGGCACATGCGCGGAGCCGCGGGCTGTACACTGCCACCAGCACCAACGCGCACTTCCTCGACGAGGCGAAGGCCGAGGCCACGGTGCTCAGCGGGCTTTCCCGCCTGATCATCTCGCTCGATGGCACCACGCAGGAGACCTATTCCGCCTACCGCAAGGAAGGGGAGCTGGCCAAGGTCGTCGAGGGTGCCGAGCGGATCGTGAAGTGGAAGAAGAAGCTGAAGAGCAGCACGCCGCATGTGGTGTTCCAATACCTCGTGGTGCGCCCCAACGAACACCAGATCCCCGAGGCCCGCGCGCTGGCGAAGCGCATCGGCGTGGACGACCTCTGGCTCAAGACCGCCCAGATCTACGACCCGAAGGACGACCACCCGCTGATCCCCACGCAGGACAAGTACGCACGCTACCGCCGCAACGCCAGCGGCGTGTGGGAGGTGAAGAACGCGCTCGACGACCGCTGCTGGAAGATGTGGCACAGCTGCGTCATCACCTGGGACGGCCGCGTGGTGCCCTGCTGCTTCGACAAGGACGCGCACCACGTGCTCGGCGACCTGCGCACGCAGTCCTTCCGCGAAGTGTGGAACAGCGCGCCTTACAACGACTTCCGCCGCTCGCTGTTCACCTCGCGCAGCAGCATTGAGATGTGCCGGAATTGTTCGGAAGGTTCTCCGGTGTGGGCTTGAGGCCTCGGCTGCGCTCGGCCTGACAAGCCCTATGTCCGCTAAATTCGGATCAATGCATTTGTACTTCGTCTACTTGATCGTGTGCAGCGATGGCACCTTCTACGTTGGGGTCACCAACAACGTGGAACGGCGCTTCCAAGAGCACTGTGAAGGAGTCCATCCGAGTTCGTACACGGCTAAGCGGCGTCCGTTGAAACTGGTCTATGTGGAACCCTTCCAATGGATACTGGATGCGATCGCCCGGGAGAAGCAGCTCAAAGGATGGTCAGCCCCGAAGAAACAAGCGCTGATCATGCAGGACGAGGCCATTCTGCACAAGCTGGCCAGGTGCAACAACCGCACACGTCACGACCGACCTGAAAGGGAAAATGATTGATCTCGGACTTGAGCCGTGTCCGCAGGACACGCTGAAGGTGTCACTCCGAGCGGAACCGGAAGATGTCAGGACCAGAGGGCTGAAGGTGTCACTCCGAGCGGAACCGGAAGATGTCAGGACCAGAGGGCTGAAGGTGTCACTCCGAGCGGAACCGGAAGATGTCTGGACCAGAGGACTGAAGGTGTCACTCCGAGCGCAGCCAAAAAAGACGTTCTGAAGGTGTCACTCCGAGCGCAGCCAAAAAAGACGTTCTGAAGGTGTCACTCCGAGCGCAGCCGAGGAGTCACACCTTCAGAATATCCTTCTCCTTCGCCTCGATCAGCGCCTCCACCTTCTTGTTGTAGCTGGCGGTGAGCTTCTCCACCTGGTCCTGGCCGTCCTTGATCACGTCCTCGGGCAGCTTGGAGGCCTTGATGGCTTCCATGGCCTTCTGGCGGGCACCGCGGATGCTCACGCGGGCGTGCTCGCCTTCCTTGTGCGCGGTCTTCACCAGGTCCTTGCGGCGCTCCTCGGTGAGCATGGGCACGCTGATGATCACGCTCTCCCCATTGTTGCTGGGGTTGAAGCCCAGGTTCGCGGCCTGGATCGCCTTCTCGATGGCGTCGAACATCTTCTTGTCCCAGGGCTGGATCATGATGGTCCGCGCATCGGGGGTATTGATGTTGGCCACCTGGTTCAGGGGCATCATGGCACCGTAGGCATCCACCCGCACACCATCCAGCATGGAAGGATTGGCACGGCTGGCGCGCACCTTTGTGAGTTCGTTCTCCAAGTGCACAACGGCCTTGTTCATCAGGTCCTCTTGTGGTGCGATCAGGCTCTTGATATCCATGGGTCTTCGGGTAGGGGTGGCGAAAATAAGGTCCGTCCCCGGTATGGGAACACGACAGGGATCAGTTGCGGGAGTGCTCAGAACTCCACCAAGGTCCCCACGCGCTCCCCGCTCACCACGCGCTGCAGGTTGCCGGGCTTGTTCATGTCGAACACGATGATAGGCAGCTTGTTCTCATTGCACAGGGTGAAAGCCGTCAGGTCCATCACGTTCAGGCCCTTCTCGTACACCTCGGTGAAGCTGATGCGCTCGTACTTGGTGGCGGTGGGGTCCTTCTCCGGATCGGCGGTGTAGATGCCGTCCACGCGGGTTCCCTTCAGGATCACGTCGGCCTCGATCTCAATGGCCCGCAAACTGGCGGCGGTGTCCGTGGTGAAGTACGGATTGCCGGTACCGGAGCCGAAGATCACAATGCGGCCTTTCTCCAGGTGGCGCACGGCGCGGCGCCGGATGAAGGGCTCGGCGATCTGCTCCATCTTGATGGCGCTCTGCAGGCGGGTGCTCTGCCCCTTGGCCTCCAGCGCGCTCTGCAACGCCAGGCTGTTGATCATGGTGGCCAGCATGCCCATGTGGTCGCCCTGCACACGGTCGAAGCCATTGGCGGCTGCCTGGATGCCCCGGTAGATGTTGCCACCCCCGATCACGATGGCCAGTTGCACGCCGCTCTTTGAAACGGCGATGATCTCGTCCGCATAGGCGTTCAGCATCTTGTCGTCGATGCCATAGTCCTTATCGCCCATCAGGCTTTCGCCGCTGAGCTTGAGGAGGACGCGCTTGTAGGTGGTGGTGGTTCCGTTCGAGGCTGCCATCGGGTGGTGGATCGGGATGCGACGATCGGAGGCCAAAGGAATGGAAAAGCGCCCGACCGCGCGACGACGAAATGAGCGAGCTCCCCTAAAAACGAACAGCCCCGGGGTCTCCGGGGCTGCTCTGGGAAAGGTCTTCGTCGATCAGACGGTGAGCGAGTGGCGCTTGAAGCCGGTGACCGCGAGATCCTTGTCGGCGGTCTTCACGTACTGCTCCACGCTGAGCTTGTTGTCCATGATGAACTCCTGGGCGAGCAGGGTGCTCTCCTTGAAGAACTTGTTCAGGCGGCCCACGGCGATCTTCTCGGCCATGTCGGCGGGCTTGCCCTCCTGGATGGCGAGCTCCTTGCCGATCTCCAGTTCCTTGTCGATCACGCTCTGCGGGGTGCTGCTCTTGTCCAGCGCGATGGGGCCCATGGCGGCCACCTGCATGGCGACGTTCTTGGCCGCCTGCTCGAAACCGGACTTGCTCAGGCCCACGAGGCTGGCCACCTTGTTGCCGGGGTGGTTGTAGGCGTACACGAAGCCGGCGGTCAGTGCGTGGCAGGCGCTCACGTCGATCTTCTCGCCGATCACACCGGTCTGCTCGATGAGCTTCTCGGCGATGGTGAGGCCGTTGCTGTCGTAGGCGGCGCTCTTGAGGGCCTCGATGCTGTCGAGGTTCTTCTCCAGTGCGATGCCGGCGATCCGCTCGGCCATGGACTGGAAGTCGGCGTTCTTCGCCACGAAGTCGGTCTCGCAGTTGGTGCAGACCAGCACGCCCCGGGTGCCGTCGGCACTGGTCATGGCGATCACAAGGCCTTCGGAAGCGTCGCGGTCGGCGCGCTTGGCGGCCACCTTCTGGCCCTGCTTGCGCAGGAAGTCGATGGCGGCGTCGAAGTCGCCGTTGGCCTCGGTGAGGGCCTTCTTGCAGTCCATCATGCCTGCGCCGGTGATCTGGCGCAGCTTGTTCACATCAGCGGCTGAAATGGCCATGGTGCTCATGCTTGGTTGATTGTGGGCCGATGCTCATCGCACCGGTGGATAGGGAATGGTTGAACGGTGCGCAGCTTACTTGGGCTCGGTGGCGGCACCGGCCTCCTCGACGCCTTCTTCAGCGGTCTCGGCCTCTTCACCCTCTTCGGGCACGGCCTCGCCGCGCTCCTTATCGCTCTTGCGCTCCTCCAGGCCCTCGTTCAGGGCGGCGAGCATGGTGTCCAATACGAGCTCGATGCTCTTGGTGGCGTCGTCGTTGGCGGGGATCGGGAAGTCCACCAGCGAGGGATCGCTGTTGGTGTCCACCATGGCGAAGGTGGGGATGCCGAGCTTGCGCGCCTCGGCCACGGCGATGTGCTCCTTCACCACGTCCACGATGAACAGCGCGCTGGGCAGGCGGGTGAGGTCGGCGATGGAACCCAGGTTCTTCTCCATCTTCTCCCGCTGACGCATGATCTGCAGGCGCTCGCGCTTGCTGATGTGGTCGAAGGTGCCGTCGGTCTTCATCCGGTCGATCATCGCCATCTTCTTGATGGCGCGGCGGATGGTGCCGAAGTTGGTGAGCATGCCACCGCTCCAACGCTCCGTTACAAAGGGCATGCCCGTGGGCTTCACCTTGTCGGCAACGATGTCCTTGGCCTGCTTCTTCGTGGCCACGAACAGCACCTTCTTACCGCTGCGAGCGATGCTCTTCATCGCTGCGGCCGCTTCGTCCAGCTTGACGACGGTCTTGTTGAGGTCGATGATGTGGATGCCCTTCTTCTCCCCGAAGATGTAGGGGGCCATGTTGGGGTTCCACTTGCGCTTGAGGTGACCGAAGTGCACCCCGGCCTCGAGCAATTGCTTGAATTCAGTACGAGCCATGTCTTTGTTTGTTCACGTTCCTGTTTCCCGTTTTGCAGGCATCCGGATGGTAGCTCGGCCGGGGCCGAAGTCCATCCGGATTGGATGCTGAACCCACCTTTTCACCGGCACAACACCCCTGGGGGAGGATCGGGCCGGATCGGGGTGGACCAACAAGCGCAGGGTTTAGCGCTTGCTGAACTGGTAGCGCTTGCGCGCCTTCTTGCGTCCGAACTTCTTGCGCTCCACGGCGCGCGGGTCGCGCGTCATGAGCTCCTCGGCCTTGAGGGCCGGCTTATTCGCTTCGTCGAGCTTCACCAATGCGCGGGCGATGCCCAGACGCACGGCCTCCACCTGGCCGGTGATGCCGCCACCGTCCACGGTCGCGGTCACGTCGAACTTGCCTTCGGTGCTGGTGAGCTTGAAGGGCTGCTGCAGCTTGAATTGCTGCAGGGTGATGGGGAAGTATTCCTTGCCGTCCACACCGTTCACGGTGACTGCGCCGGAACCCTCCGAGAGGATCACACGGGCGATGGACGTTTTACGGCGGCCGAGGCTGTTGATGGGCTCCATCTTACTTGATGCTGTTCAGGTCGATCTTGCGGGGGCTCTGGGCAGCGTGCTTATGGTCGTTACCGACGACCACATGCAGGTTGCTGAACTGGGCGCGGCCCAGGCGGGTCTTGGGAAGCATACCGCGCACGGCGATCTCCACCATGGCCTCCGGCTTGCGGCGCTTCAGGTCCTTGGCGATCTCGATGGAACGGCCACCGGGATACCCGCTGTAGCGCTGGTACTCCTTGTCTTCCCATTTGCTGCCGGTCAGGCGCACCTTCTCGGCGTTGATCACCACCACCTGGTCACCGGTGTCCACATGGGCGGTGAAAGTGGGCTTGTGCTTGCCGCGCACCAGCATGGCGATCTTGCTCGCCAGGCGGCCAAGCACCTCGTTCTCGGCGTCCACCAGGAGCCATTCTTTCGTTACGCTGGCCGCGTTGGCCATCGTGGTGGTATGGGTCGTTGAAGCCACGTTCCCTGAGTGTTTTTGGTCCCTCCTCTCCGAAGGGGGCGCGAAGATAGATCGAATACCGATCCGTCCCAAACATGGGGTTCAGCTCTTGTTGGTCGAATACCCACGACCGCCGTTCCAGGCACGCACAGCAGCCCCCATCAGGGCTTCCGCTGGAGCTAATAATGGCCTGGTTTTCAGTGGTCTATGGGCTTTTGCCACGTACGGCATCAGATCACCCCCAGCTCCCGGCCCACCTTGGCGAACGCGGCAAGGGCATGGTCGATATGCGCCTCGGTATGGGCCGCGCTCAACTGCACCCGGATCCGCGCCGTGTCCTTCGGCACCACCGGGAAGAAGAAGCCGATGACATAGATGCCCTCCGCCAGCAGCTTGTCGGCCATCACCTGGCTCAACTTGGCGTCACCGAGCATCACCGGCACGATGGCGGCCCCCGCCCCACGGGTCTTGAAGCCCAGGCCCTCAATGCCGCTGCGGAAGCGGTCCACGTTCCGCTCCAAGCGGTCGCGGAGCTCGGTGCTGCTGCTTAACAGATCGAGCACGGCGATGCTGGCGCCCACGATGGACGGCGCGAGGGAATTGCTGAAGAGGTAAGGACGGCTGCGCTGCCGCAACATCTCGATGATCTCCTTTCGGCCGGTGGTGTAACCGCCCATGGCCCCGCCCAAGGCCTTGCCCAAGGTGCCGGTGATGATGTCCACCCGCCCCGTGACCCCGCAATGTTCCACGCTGCCCCGACCGGTCTTTCCGATGAAACCCGCAGCATGGCACTCGTCCACCATCACCAGCGCGTCATACTTATCCGCCAGGTCGCAGATGCCCTTCAGGTCGGCCACGATCCCGTCCATGCTGAACACCCCGTCCGTGACGATGATCTTGAACCGGTGCTTCTTCTCACTGGCGGCCTTGAGCTGGATCTCCAGATCGGCCAGGTCGTTGTTCGCGTAGCGATACCGGGCGGCCTTGCACAATCGCACCCCGTCGATGATGCTGGCGTGGTTGAGGGAATCGCTGATGATGGCGTCCTCCTCCCCGAAGAGCGGCTCGAAAACGCCACCGTTCGCATCGAAGCAAGCGGCATAGAGGATGGTATCCTCCGCGCCATGGAAGGCGGCCAGCTTCGCCTCCAGCTCCTTGTGGATGTCCTGTGTGCCGCAGATGAAGCGCACGCTGCTCACCCCGAAACCGTGCGAATCGAGGGCCGCATGGGCGGCCTTGAGCACCTCGGGGTGCGAGGAGAGGCCGAGGTAGTTGTTCGCGCAGAAGTTGAGGACCTGCTTCCCGTTGACCGTGATCTCCGCGCCCTGGTCGCTGGTGATGATGCGCTCGCGCTTGAAGAGGCCGGCCTCTTCAATGGCCTTGAGCTCGTTCGATAGGTGCTGCTGAAGTCCGCCGTACATAAAAGTTTGGGTTCTGGTCTGTAAGTAGTGGTGGGTGTCCGCGTGGCCGGGAAAAAGCGCCCCTTCGCCCTTGCGACTTGTCACTTGTCACTTGATCCTTGACACTTGCCTAGTTCTTATCCACCACACGCGGCACCTTGAAGTAGTCGCTGTCCTTCACCGGGGCGTTCCGCAGCGCTTCCTGCTTGGACACTTCCAGCACGGCCACATCGTCGCGCAACACATCCTCCTCTTCGGTCATGAAGATGAGGGGCTCCACGCCTTTCGTGTCGACCTCGTTGAGCTTCTCCACGAAATCGAACACGCGTTGCATGTCCTTCAGCATGGCTTCGCGGGCGGCGGGTTCGGTGAAGTCCAGGCGTGCCAGTTCGGCGACGCGGTCCAGGGTGGCGGTATCGATCTTCATCGGCGTCTGTCGTTCTCGGCTTGGCGCAGGGGCCCTTCAATGGCATTGAAGACCTGCAGGCGCAAAGCTACCAGATCGGCCTCGCCAAGTCCGGCGGTGGGGATCGGTGGATGCACCACGGCCTCAGCGAAGCCGGGACGCCCGCGGCTCAGGAACTTCTCGGGATCCCCGAACAAGCGCCAGTGGTTCACGAAGGTCACCGGCACGATCGGCACCTGATGCTGGATGGCCAGTTTGAAAGCGCCGTCCTTGAAGTGCTTCATGCGCGGCACCGTGTACGGAATGGTCCCTTCGGGGAAAAGCGCCACGCAGATGCCCTTGGACAACGCCTTCGAGGCCTTCATCAAGGCCTTGGCCGCTTCGGTATGGCTGCCGCGGTTCACCGCGATGTTCATGTCCTTCAGGAAGATCCTGAAGAGCGGCCATTTCAGCAGCTCGTACTTGCCCATGAGCGCGAAGTGGTCGGGCATCAGGATGTAGAGGTGCGTGATGTCGATGTAGCTGGCGTGATTGGTGCAGATCACATAGGGCGGCTTGGGCAGGGCACCGACCCACCGGGCGCGTTGCGGAAGGAAGGTGATCCACTGGAGCACGAAGCCCCAGCGCCGCATCAGCCGGAACGCCTTGGGGTAGCGCGACGGATGCTTCAACAGCCACCGGAACCAGGGGAACAGCAACGCCAGGGAGAAATAGAACGCGAAGCCGAACCACAGCTTGAACAGGAAGCGCGGCAGGGCGAAGCCCCACTTGTACAGCGGCACGCGGTAGCTCTCGCCATCGGCGATCACCGGCTTGTCGTGGTGTTCGTGTGTGCGCTTCATGGCAGGCAGGCCCTGTCAACGGAGGCCGCGAATTTAACCCGCTATCTTCGGCCGATCCCTATCTCCATGGCCCGCGTCCTCACCGGTATTCAGAGCACTGGCGTTCCCCACCTCGGCAACGTGCTTGGCGCCATCCGTCCCGCCGTCGCGCTCAGCCGCGACCCGAAGAACGAGTCGTTCCTGTTCATCGCCGACCTGCATTCGCTCACCCAGATCAAGGATGGCGCCGTGCTGCGCGAACACACCGCAGCGGTGGCTGCCGCGTGGCTGGCGTGCGGCCTCGACCCGCTGCGCACGGTGTTCTACCGCCAGAGCGACGTGCCCGAGGTCACCGAGCTGGCCTGGTACCTCAGCTGCTACTTCCCCTACTCCCGCCTGGCGCTGGCGCACAGCTTCAAGGACAAGGCCGACCGACTGGAGGACGTGAACGCCGGGTTGTTCACCTACCCCATGCTCATGGCCGCCGACATCCTGCTGTACGACGCGCATGTGGTGCCCGTGGGCAAGGACCAGAAGCAGCATGTGGAGATCACGCGCGACGTGGCCGAGCGATTCAACCACCAGATGGGTGAAACGCTGGTGCTGCCCGAGGCCCGCATCGACCAGCAGGTGATGATCGTGCCGGGCACGGATGGGGAGAAGATGAGCAAGAGCCGCGGCAACCTGGTGCGGATCTTCGCGCCGGAGAAGGAGCTGAAGAAGGATGTGATGGGCATTGTGACCGACAGCACCCCGATGGAGGAGCCGAAGGACCCCGAGGCCAACACGATCTTTCAGCTGTTCAAGCTGGTGGCCCCTGCTGATGCGAGCGCCACCATGGCCGCGCAGTTCCGCGCTGGCGGATACGGCTACGGTCACGCCAAGAAGGAACTGCTCACCGCCTTGCTCGATGGCTTCCGCAGCGAACGCGAGACCTTCGACAGGCTGATGAACGATCGTGGCGAACTCGAGCGCCAGCTGCAGCTCGGTGCCGATAAGGCGCGGGCCATCGCACAGGTCACTTTGGCGCGCGTAAGGGAGCGGGTCGGTTACGGGCCGCAACGCTAAGCTGGCGTTCTGGGTGATAGGTGCTATTCACTTCACCCGCAACACCTGAACCACAATACCGGCGATCAGCTGAGCCGAACCGCCAAGCTCACCGGCATGCAATATGCCAGCAAGAGAAAGCGCGTCAACGTACAGATGTTCGGACGCATCCGATCAACCTGTTCAGCCTACTGTTCAGCGCTCAGGGTTGAGACCAACTGCACTGGATCCATTGGACATCGTGCAAAAGCATCACGCAACAAGCGCAGCGAATGCGAAGTCAACCGTGTCATTTTATGAGGGGCCACGAGGTTAACGGGCAACGCGCGACATCCCCGGTGGACCGCGTTCGGCCCACGCACAGGATGCCTGCGCGTCAAAGGGGAAAAGGACCATTCACCGGAACCTGGGTTCCGGCCCGGGTCACTTGCCCATGATCTTGAACATGCCGGTACCGCAGGTGGGGCACACGCCCTTCATCGCCTTGCGGCCGTTGGCCATCGTCACTTTGGCGGGGCTCTTCATTTCACGCTTCGCCTTGCACTTTACGCAGTATGCTTCTACGGCCATGGTCGATGCTGGTGTTGGTTCAGTGGACAAGATAGGTGCGGCGCTGACCCATCACCCCTCCGCCCGGCCATGAGTTCTCAACGGTGCCGCGAACCGATCCCTATCGCCGCGCGGAAGAACAGGCCGTACCCTCGGTGCATGCGACCTGGATGTTCGGATCCGAACGTCTTCGTCTAGTCTTGCACTGGGACCTCAGCCGTAGTGGCCCTGCCGATCCTGCCGACACGAAAAGGCACGTCAGCACCCTTGCGCGGATCCTAGCTGAAACCGGGGCGACGCGCTGCATCGACCTCTCCTTGGGCCTTTCCGGAGCCCGCCGGAGTGGTCACGCTGAAGGCAATGTGGTGCAGAAGTCCCGCCTTGAAGTCGGTCTCCTCATAGGTGAGGACCACACCCTTCGCCTTCACCTCCTCCTGGATGCGTTGCAGCGCGGCCTTGTCCATCTCGGGCGTGAAGATCACTTCGACCACGGCATCGGCCCCCTCCTGGGCACGAAGGGCGATCGGTGAACTGAGCAACATGAACATGCCGACGCGTTGGAGGACGGTGCGGAAGCGCACAGTGGATGGGCTTTGGTGCGATGAAGGTAGTGGAGCGTGAATGGCTCAATACCCCCCACCCCCACCCTGCCCCCGCTCGATCGGGTGCCAGGTGGTCTTCACCTCTTGCGTGTCGAGGATGGCATAGGGCGTTTGCCCCGCATCGCCCAGCTTCGGATACACGACCCGCTTCAGGTTGCACGTGGCTTCGGTCTCCAGCATCGTCCGTTCTTCCTTGTCCTCGGCTGCGCTCGGACCGTCAGTCGGAGCGACCACGATGGCGTTGATGTCCATGTGTGTGGCGAGGGGCTTCAGCAGTTCCTTGCGGTAACCGGTGAGCAGGTTCACCACGCCGCCGGGCAGGTCGCTGGTGGCGAGCACTTCGGCGAAGGTGACCGCCGGCAGCGGGTGCTTCTCGCTAGCCACCACCACGCACGTGTTGCCGCCAGCGATCACCGGTGCGATCATGCTCACCAGTCCGATGAGGCCGGAAGTATCGTGACACATCACGCCCACCACACCGGTGGGTTCGTACACGCTGAAGTTGAAGTGGCTGCTGTTGGTGGGGTTCACGCTGCTGAAGACAGCCTGGTACTTGTCGCACCAACCGGCGTAGTGGATCCAGAGATCGATGGCGGCGGCCACCTCGGCCTCGGCTTGCTTCTGCGTGGCACCGTGCAACACCAGCTCGTGCACGAACTGTGCGCTGCGGCCTTCGAGCATCTCGCCGATGCGGTAGAGGATCTGGCCGCGGTTGAAGGCGCTGCGACCGGCCCAGCCCGATACCGCACCACGCGCCGCGATAACCGCATCGCGCACATCCTTGCGGCTGCTGCGGCACACGTTGGCCAACGGCTTGCCGTCGCTGCCTTTCGGCTGGTAGTAGCGTCCGCTCTCGGTGCGCGGGAACTTGCCGCCGATGAAGATCTTGTAGGTCTTCATGACGGGGAGGCGCCCCTCGGCTGCGCCTGCCTGTCCGGCAGGCAGGCTCGGGGCGACATGCCCGTTGCCGTTCAGTGAAAGTTTCGCTGTCGTAGGCTTGGAAAGGGTCTTGGCCATCGGGGTCGCTTGCGAAGCCAAAGCTAAGGGTGATGCCACGCCTACAGAAACCTCCCCGAGGCGATTACCTTGGCTGGACCGAACCATATTCCCATGTCCCCACACGTCACCGGCATCGGCGGGATCTTCTTCCGCGCGGACGACCACAAGGCACTATCCAAGTGGTACTACGAGCACTTCGGTATCAACAACGAGGAACACGGCTGGATCTGGAACCAAGATGCCGGCCCCACGGTGTTCTCACCGTTCAAGCGCGACAGCGACTACTTCGATGCCAAGCAGCAGTTCATGCTGAACCTGCGCGTGCAGGACATGGATGGCCTGCTGAAGAAGCTCGAGGCCGAAGGCGTGCGCATCGACCCGAAGCGCCAGGATGAGGACTACGGACGTTTCGCGTGGGTGTACGATCCGGAGGGGAACAAGGTGGAGTTGTGGGAGCCGAAGTAGGTAACAAGATGAAGCGACTGCTTGTTCTACTCCCGCTGGCGCTTCTCCTGTCCGGTTGTGGCCGTGCGTACACGCTGATCGGCATCGTGTTGTTCCTTGAAGAGGCACCTATTTCGTCCATAACCGAGATCGTTGGCAGTTCAATCCCGAAGATCGGCGGCGTTCCGGTTGGGAACGCCACCGTGACCCTCTTCCATGAGATCAAGGACGATCTTCCGGTTCGGAATTCCGTCTGGCACACATCGCGCGAAACAGACGTCAATGGGCGCTTCGAAGTTTTCGACTATGCTACTCCGGGGAAAGAGAACTTGGTAGGTCTCGAGATCACTGCGCCCGGATATGAGACGGCCTCTACTACCTACATGGATCACATGGATCCAGATGAGCAATACTTCCTCGTTGTTCTTCGGAAAGCGGACGAATCGCACGCGCAAGCAGAGGGTAACCAATGATCGTTGAAGCACAGGTCACCATCACCGGATCCAAGGCCGCGGTCTGGGCCGTGATGACGGACATCGAGAAGGCTCCAGAGATCCATAGTGCTGTCGAGAAGATCGAGGTCGTGGAACGACCAGCGAACGGCATTATCGGACTGAAGTGGCGGGAGACCCGCAAGCTGTTCGGCACGTCAGCCAAGGTAGAGAAGGTGATCATCGCCGGATCGGAGAATGAATTTTACACGACCCATGCGGCAGATGGTGGCTTCCTGTTCTCGACCTACAACCGGATATGGGAGGATGCAGGTGTTATCGTACTACGCAGCATCCACAAGACCACACCGCAAGGCTTCATCGCTTGCCTGAAGGCGCTCCCGATGGTCTTCTTCAAGAGCGTGATCAAAAAGGCGATCCTGCAAGACCTGAACGACATCAAGGCTGAGGTGGAACGGAGATGGCGAGGAAGCTTTGCTTTCTTAACACCTCCGATGTTGCCGACCCGTCCCTGTAGCTTTTGCCTCAGCTTGCAGGGCGGTAGTGTCTTTGCGGATTTCGATACCGACGATGCCAACATTGTTTCCCTTCGCCGGATCTCCTACGATGGCTACGGCTGTTGCGAGCCAAAAGAACACTTGACGAAGATGAATTCTGTCGACTCGCGCTTGCTTCTGGATGCGATCGCTCGTGGCGAGCTTAGGAATATGCAGGTCGAGGAGATCTTACGGAGGTACTTTCGAGAGAATACTAATGTGATCTGGAGTGATGCTCTTAAAGAGCATGATCTACTTTGACCAAGACGAACCCATCAAACGCGCCCCCACCGCTTCTCCATTATCATCACCTTGGACGGATGCTACGATCACACGGTGGGATCGCCGACGAGGACCACAGCATCTTCAAGTAGGTATGCGATCCGAAGGGGAACAAGATCGAATTGTGGGAGCCGAAGACGTGATCAGATGCTCAAGACCTTCGCTTCGTTCTCAACACAACACGGATCGATGAGAACACCGTGGATCATTGCCCTGGGCGCCGTGGTCGCCTCTTGTGGGACCAGCGAGCCCTCCAAGCATCCGAACGCCCATCCGGGTATCGTGATCCAGACCGAAGGACCGAGAGGCGGCGGATACACCGATGGAAATGGAGGATCGTTCGGCTATGGGGTCTTCAGGATCCACGTGATGAATGACACGACCGTTCCCGCTGAGCTGACCATGGTGTTGCCCGGAGGCGTCATCGCGCTATTGCCAGACTCCAGTGTGAAGGTCAGCGCGTTCTTGTTCCCGGCCGAGATGATCCCGGCGACCGCGCGAGACACCTTCAACTTCGGGATCACCGGGTCGGAGGACTTTATCACCTCACGGCCCAATGAACCGACCGCGCTCAAGAGGATCGTTCAACCTGGCGAGGACCAGCTCCTGTACATCGGAGTGGTCTTTGATCCCGATGGCCCGCATGGATACGGACGTGCACAACTGTTCATCGCTGGACAACGACCGGATACGGCGTTCTTTCCGGAGAACGCCATCGCGACCCGCACGGATCCCATGGCTGATCTTGACCTCATCTTCGGCGTAGCCTTTAACCCACCGAAGCACTATTCCATGATCCACTGCGGGCGGATCACCTTCGCCAAATAGGGGGAGTTGAAAGGTTCACTTCCTCAAGACCTGCCTGCCGGCAGGCAGGTCTTCTCTATCGCCCTGCCCTTGGCCAGCTCATCCACCAGCTTGTCCAGCACCTGCTGAAGTCCCTTCGCCATATAGCCTGTGAGCCAGTCGCACTTCGCCATGGCCGGCTCCTTGCTCCGCCCGCAGCGGCTAAGCGAAGGCGCAGTAGACGTTGGCAAAGGCCATACGGTAGACCTGCCTGCCGGCAGGCATGGCGCGTTCGTTGTTGGCTCCGGGTTTCATGGAGCTTCAAAGATGGCTGATCCAACCCCGTCGAATTCGAAACGGTTGAAGGCTGAGTGGCTCGTCTCCTCCGCCTGAGCGCAATTGTGGCACATATGCCATACTTGAACCGCCGAGCCAACCGAAGAAAAAGGCGTCCACCGCTCGTATGGATCAGTGTTCTACTCGCCAAGCGAGTTCACCCGCTTGGACGAAGACCAGTCACAGCAGCGCATGCAGTTAGTCGGCCGTGTCCTTCAGGTCGACCTTTCGGAACTGATCCAACACCTGATAAGCATCGAGCTCCGGGGAGCGGCGATTCGCCACCAATTCTTTGAAGGCCTCTAGCGCGCGTGATCGGTTCAGGTCAATGATGTCCGTGAGAAAGTCATCTGCGCTCTTTGCCTCCAGGCCGTACTTCGCCAGCTCGCCCAAAGGGAAGTCGCGGAGGTTGTTCGTGACGATCAGGTTCGCATTGGCCTTGATAGCTGCGGCCAACACATGGCGGTCGTCCTTGTCGGGTAACTGCAGGCCTTCGATCAGACCATCGTAATTCTCCACCAATGCATCCGGGAATGCATCGCTCATGCGTTGGATGCGTTTGGCGATCTCCGGCTCATCGATGCCCTTCTCGCGCATCACCTTGGCCCACTCGTCGCAAATGCCACTGCTCCACTTCACGGTGAAGAGGTCGTAATGCGCGAACCACAACAACAGATCCCGGATGTTCACCGGGTAGATGACGTTGGTGTCCAGGACACACGTGAAGCGGACGCTATGAATCATAAAGCCCGGCCTCTTCGTCGTCCTTCATCATGTCCTTCAGGTTCCGCCTCTGCGCCTCCTTCATCGCCTGGCGGTACTTCATCACATCCTCATACTTGATGCGACGGTGCTTGCCGATCTTGGTGAAGGGGATCTTGTCCTGCTCCAACAGCTTGACGACATGGGGGCGCGAACAACCGAGCATCTCTGCCGCGGCTTGCGTGGTCATCTCGGCAGCGATGGGCATGATCTGCACCGGACGACCCTCACTCAGGTCTTTCAGGATCCGCGTAAGCAGTTGCAGCGCCATCGTCGGCACAACGATCTTCTGGGAGGTCTCTTCGATCTCGATCTCCGTCGTGTCCTTCTTGCCAAGGCTCTTCAACGACTCCTCCAGCGCAGGGAAGGACCTACGCGCGGCCTCTTGCTCCGACCGTGTGGGCTTCGCGGTTCGTGTCTCAACTGATGGCATGGCATCCGGGGTAGGTGATGCAAAGTTAAACGCAATAAACGAAACGATGTTGCATCAGGAGCCGCACCCCAACGCGTCCATTTGCTTGATTGGAAGGGCTAGGTTGGCGCGACCGAAGACATAACCGACTGATATCCAACCGTTCAATTTCTTGATGGTTGTTTGATGGGCCACTTTCGCCAGAATTTGAAAAGCGGGAACAGCTTTTATAATTCTGGGGCGAAAATTTGAAAAATCACCCTCGGGCTGGCCGTCACCGTGCACGAGATCACCGGCAGCAAGTGGGGCCGGTGGTATCCGTTCGATGAGTATTTCAAGGTGTTCGAGTGAGGCTGACGAATGGCTTGGATACTTTAACCACTGCCGCAAAAGCGGACCGAGCGTTAGTTTGGCCGATCACCCACATGCACATCCGCATCACCCGCACGCCTCCGGGCGAGGCACCGGAACACATCCGCCAGGCGTGGGTTGGGCTGGTGTTGCCAGTGCACGAGCGCTATGACGGACCGCAAACGCGACTTGGCGTAGGCGTGCTTACCGCCCCCCGAACGTGGCTGGGGGTGCTGCTCGCCGTGCTGACAAGCCGCGCCAAGTGCGAAACCGGCTACGTGGTCGAAGCGAAGGTCGCACTGGACCTGCTCGCCGCACACGCGCCGGAAGCAGCAGCTTGGTGGCGTACCAATGCACCGCGTTTCTTGGAGCCAGGGCGCTGCTTTCTGTTCGCCGCTGAGGTGTGTGAGGACATCAGTGGAACAACCGCCTGAACGCTCAACTGCATGGCCCGTGGGAAGCGGTGGAAGCATGTCGTTACTGGCCAGCACCGTAGCCGCCGAGCGAGATGGCGAAACCGCGGACGATGAGGCGGGACATGGTGTTCATTACTGGTGCACACGCCGCAAGTGGCTCGTGCAGATGCAACCCTTCTCGGGAGATTCTTCGAACACAATAGAGTCTTTGGTCATCATCAAGATCCTTGCACCGCCCCAGGTACTGTTCACGAAGTCATGCTTCCAGACCAACGAATCGCTTTCGACACGATAGACTCCGTTGACGCCCCAAGCACCTTCGACCTTAGGGTCCATCCATGTCCGGAAGGTGCCATCACGCCTGAACTCAAAGTGCAGTTCCCCCTCAAGGCCATCGTCGATCATGGTTTCACCTTGGCATCTACAGACCGACCGCCCCGACCATTCCCCATCGAGTTTGCCTTCCGGTGAGGAGCAGGACAGCCAGAGGACGGCCAGCGAGATGGTGAAGCCGTGGACGATGAGGTGGGGCATGGTGGGGCTGTTGCTCACTCGGTGATCTTCTTCGTCTCGATCAGGTGATTCACGCCGCTCTCATCAATGCTGAACACGCGATGCTCATTTCGTTCGTTGAGGATGAGATGCAAGGTGGAGTCGCAGTCGATTCGGCCGGAGATGAGCTCGCCTTCACCAGCGGACCAACTCGCGAAATCCAAGTGGCCCACCTTCTTCCGATCTTGGTCATACGCCTTAAGCTGATACCCGATGTTCTCAACAGGATCATCCTTGTCGACCACGGCGATCACGTCCCATTGATACTTGTCCGTTCTGATGATCGCTTCCTTGACGCTGTATTCGAACCGAAGCTTTGTCGAATCCGTCTTTGAAGGCTGCATGAGATACCCCGCGCGGCCGACACTCTCATAGCGTAACAAACTTGCCGTATCGTCTACCACGACAAAAGCGTTGGTCTTTTGGTAGTCCAGGATCTTGTTCCCAGGTTCATCTCGGGACCGCATCTCCAGATCCAAGATCGAACCGGAACAATCCGATGGTGCTGGCACGCTACATGAGCTGAGTAAAAGCAGTGCGAGGGAGATGGTGAAACCGCGGACGATGAGGCGGGGCATGGGGGGTGTTGCTCTCCAATTTCAACCAGCATCACTTCTCTCCGTACCACTCTTCTGTGAAGCTCCCGAATAATGCGACCGCTGCTTCCGCATCCATGGTTTCTCCGATGCACCCGATCGCGAAAGACACACGGGGCACTTCACTGAACACCTTGCGTACCCAAGCATCGACCTCAGGGTTCGCTCCAAATTCATGGCCCGTTCGGTAGTAGTAGTATTCGATCGCTGTCAATCTCGTAGCTGGATTGATAGAGTACATCATCAGGAGAAGCATGTCGTCGTCGACTTTGTCCTTGATGTTCCTGAAGCAAGCTCTATTCGCAGTAAGTGTGTTCGAGTATCCGCCTCTGAAACCGTACCTCGTACCGCAAGCCGGGGACAAGTAGGTTCTTATGCTGTCAACTGATGGCTTGGTACTGAACACGCCTTTGTACTGGGGCAGCGGCTCTTCGAGCGAACGCATGCCGTACTCGCGGGGCTGGAGGACATCGCCTTCAAATGAGAAGGCCGTGGCATACCACTCCGTGTAACGGGCCCGCAATTCAGGTTCTGTCGGCATTCGCGGGACTACTTCGTAGGCCACGATGGAATCTCTGAAGTAGTAGAACTCCGCCATCACTCCAACATAGCCGCCACCAATTCCGGTATGCCACACCTTCCATCCAAAACCAAGATCCTCGATCTCCTTATCGCCGTTTCCATTGCGGTGCTCTGAGAAGTACTCCGCGACCTCGGCGGGGTTGGTGTAGTCCAATCGAGCGAGCTGTTTGATCATTCGCTTATCGCTCGTTGTCCAAATTGGATTGATAGCGGTGGCATTGAGAAAGGTGCAGAACAAGGCAATCGACGTGACGAGTCGCAACCCCTGGAACCGGATACGTGCATTTCGCGTGAGCGATTGAAGCGGAAAGCCCGCAAGCGAGGAGGAACGACGAGTGCGGACCTGCCTGTCCGGCAGGCAGGCTTGCAGCGGAAAGCGCGACCCGGCTGCATTTGAGCCGGGGCACGCCCAAACCTTCATCGCACTCATCGCGCCGTGCATCGCTCAATTCAAATTCAAGTACGCCCCCAACCCGTGCAACCCACCTTCCCGTCCATACCCGCTTTCCTTGTACCCCCCGAAGGGTGAGGTGGGATCGAACTTGTTGTAGGTATTGGCCCAGATGACGCCCGCGCGCAAT
>JBIIYP010000027.1:0-51965 GCA_044346705.1 Flavobacteriales bacterium | reverse complement strand
GTGGGCATGATCTTCATGATGGCCGTGGAGCAGGAGTACGACGACCTGGAGATGGCCGTGCGCACCTTCCAGAACACCATGATGCGCATGCGCTACAGCAGCATCCCCGTGGTGGCGGCCCCGCACCAGCTGTGCCTGGGTGGCAGCACGGAGCTCTGCCTGCACGCGGACAAGGTGGTGGCGCACGCCGAGACCTACATGGGCCTGGTGGAGTTCGGTGTGGGCGTCATCCCCGGCGGCGGCGGCACCAAGGAGTTCGCCCTGCGCCTCGCCGACGAACTGAAGGAGGGCGACATCCGCATCAACGCCATGCGCGAGCGCTTCCTCACCATCGGCCAGGCCAAGGTGGCCACCAGCGGGCACGAGGCTTTCGCGCTCGGCTACCTGCGCAAGGGCCAGGACGAGGTGATCGTGAGCCGCGCCCACCAGCTGGCCTACGCCAAGGCCTGCGCGCTGGAACTCTGGAACAAGGGCTACACCAAGCCCGCGCCGCGCAAGGACATCAAGGTGCTGGGGCAGGAAGGCCTCGGCATCGTGTACGTGGGCGCCAACAGCATGCTCAGCGGGAATTACATCAGCCAGCACGACGCGCTGATCAGCGAGAAGCTGGGCTATGTGCTGTGTGGCGGGGACCTGAGCGAGGCGACGGAGGTCTCCGAACAGTATCTCCTGGACCTCGAGCGTAAGGCATTCGTTGAGCTCTGTATGCAACGCAAGACGCTCGAACGCCTTCAATCCATCATCACTTCGGGCAAAGTGCTCAGGAACTGATCCATGGCTCGGCGACTCATCATCGGCACCTTGCTTTCGATACTGGTGTTCTTCGCCGTGTCCTTCCTTTCCATTGTTGGGCAGATCGCCGGTCCACTGAACGGACACATGCCGAGAGTTCGTTTGGATGTCGGCTGGCCGTTCACCTACTATCAGGAGTTCTGGGTCAACGGAAGTGAGTCGATGAACTGTGGCTGGGACCCGAAGAACCTCGTTCTCGGGTCTGCCCTGACTTGGGCAGTGGTGACCGGTGCCTATTTCATGATGACGCGAACTGATCGGAACTGATCATGGCGAAAAATGATCCCATAGAGCTGATCCCGCTCAAGGACATTCCGGACGATCATGAGTTCTGGAGTGGCACTCTGTTCCGGCTCTATGAAGTGGGAATGAACGTGAAGGATAAGACGGATGACTTCTACGAGTACATGCTCGTCCTAGACCTCAGCTTTCCGAACTACATGATCCTTGCGAACTCGAGCCGTGAAGCGGGAAGTGCAAAGCGTGGAGCCGTCATGTGCCATGTAAAAAAGCTGGAGGGAGCGAATCGGCATGTCGTAACGGGAACAGCTATGAAGTACTCCTTCGGCACGGATCATACTTACTGGGTGAAGGAATGAACCCGGTGAAGCATAGTGGTGGTTTGGGCGTGCCGGCTCCCCCGGCTCGGAGGCAGGGCCTCGCCGTCACGCTTGGAGTTCAGCCCGGGCTCCGACCCGGGCCTGCAGGTCCTCGCTCGTTCCTCGCTGCGGGCTTTCCGCTGCGATCGCTCACGCGGAATACATGATTACCAAATCCATATCGTCTCCATCTTGGCACAACGCACAGCTGCGCTATGAAAATCACCCATTGCTCGGCGATTATGTCTATTCCTCTTCTATCCACTCATGGACGAATGAAAGACTGTCTCCGGATGGCTTAGAATTCACTCTCATGGGGCGCGGAGAAAAACCAACAGATGCTCAGCTCGCTCTTTGGAGCAAAGTGGAGCATCACTTGGAGCAACTTATTGCAGAAGCCGTTGGCTCCACAACTCAGCTGCTCACAGGGAAGGAGGCTGGACTTTTTAGTCCCCAAGAGCTTTTCCTCCAACAGATTCGTATCGAAACGGACATGACTGTCATACTCTTCTTTGGTTTTCCCCGAGAAGAAGAGGTGTGCATGTGGCCGATGGTGACGTTCACAGACTTTACTATAACGGCCACTGAATGGACTGTCTAAGGGAACGCGCCTTTCGCGTGAGGGATAGAAGCGGAAAGCCCACAGGCCTGTCCTCAGGCCGAGGACTTGCAGCGGATAGCCCGACCCGAGGCTTTTGCGAGGGGCACGCCCACATCAACACCAACACTTCACGCCACTAACACGGCACCAAGAAAATGGATGCATACATCATCGCAGGTTTCCGTTCCGCAGTGGGCAATGCGCCCTGCCTTCGGCAGGCAGGCCCGCCTACCGGACAGGCAGGCCCGCGCGAATTCCGTTTCACGCGTCCAACCACCTGACCTTCAGCACGAAACAAGATTTGTAACACTTTCGTATACCTTTGTGTTACAAAACAGCCCACGATGAAACGCCCTTCGGTAGAAAAGCTGGTACTGGCGCGCATGGAAGAGCGTGGCCGTGGCGGCGTGTTCACCCCCAAGGACTTCAGCGATCTGGGCGGGCGCAGCGCGGTGGCCGTGGCCTTGCACCGGCTGGTGAAGAAGGAGGTGGTACGGAACATCGGGAACGGGTTCTATCACTATCCGAAAGTGGACCCCGTATACGGCGAGTACACCTTCTCCACGGATGATGTCATGAGGGCCATTGAACGGCGGGACGGTGTGCGCATAAGGGAGACGCATGCCCGGGCCGCTAACATCACGGGCATCAGCACTCAAGTGCCGATGCGTATCGCCTATCAAACCGATGGCCGCTCGCGCAAGATCCGAATGAAATCTTCGAGCCCTGGGGGCCGAGGCTATGAGATCGTGCTGCGCCGCACGAGCAGGCGGTACATGCAGGCCCGTACCGAGGTGGGCTACTTGGTTATCCAAGGCCTGCGTGACTACGGCCGGAAACACTTCGGCAAGGAGGAGTATACCGAGTTGCTAAGAAGGTTACCACCGTCGGGCAAGGAGGATCTGAAGAAGGACCTGGACATCGCACCGGTATGGATAGCGGACGTGATGCGTCGCTTGATCGCTGAAGCACCATGAGCACGCGCACATTCCTCCGCCTCCCGGTCTACCGGCAACTGGACTTGCTTGATAAGGCCAACAAGCGCTTTCGCCTTCCAGAGCAGAGCATCGAGAAGGACGTGTTCGTGTGCCTCTTACTGGAGAACGTGATGGCTTTACCGGATATCGGTGAGCACCTCACGTTCAAAGGAGGAACATCGCTTTCAAAGGCGCACAAGATCACCGAGCGCTTCTCGGAAGATGTGGATCTGGTGGTGGATCGTCATGCATTGGACCTGCCTGATGATGGCATCCCCGGTCCGCAGCACTCTCCACGCCAGCAGAAGGAACGCGCCAAGAAGATCGCCAAAGCGTGTAGAACATGGGCCTCTGATGTGCTGTTGCCTGCGCTGCGAAATGTGCTTGCACACGAAATGCAAGGGCGTGCTTGGAGCCTCGACCTGAACCCCGACAGCGATAACCACGAAACGGTGATCTCCTTCGGCTACCCGAAGCACTTCAACGTGAGCGGCGGGTACTTGCTGGACTTCGTGAAGGTGGACCTGGTGGCCAAGGCCGACGCATGGCCCAGCGTGCCCATGCCTGTGCGCGCCTACGTGAACGAACTGTTCCCTGAAGAACTTGGTGTCGGATCCTTTCAAGTGCGCACGTTGGAAGCCGAGCGCACGTTGATCGAGAAAGCGTTGCTTTTGCATGAGGTGCTTGTGCAACGCCCCGACGGGCCTCGTCCGCGACTGGCCCGCCACTACTTCGACCTTTACTTCCTGCACCGCGCCGGCGTGACCACGAAGGCCATTGCAAGAGCAGACCTGTACCCGGCGGTCGTGCAGCAACGCAGCATCTACTACCGCTATCCGGGCGTGGACTATGGCGCACTGCTCTCGGACGGTTTCAACTTCATCCCGCAAGGTGCAGCACGCGATGCATGGCAGCACGATTACGACAGCATGCAGAGCGACATGTTCTACGGTGAAAGGCCTGCTTTCGAGGAGGTACTGAACGCGCTTCACGAAATGGAGACCACATTCCGCGAGCACCTGCGGACCAACTTAACTTCAACACCGCCGGAGATCCGGCATGAGCACCCATGAACGCATACATCATCGCCGGTTTCCGCTCCGCAGTTGGCAAAGCGCCCTGCCTCCGGCAGGCAGGCCCGCGCGAATTACGTCTCACCACATTCAACTACAAGCCATGAACGCTTACATCATAGCAGGCTTTCGTTCAGCCGTTGGAAAAGCTCCGAGAGGCAAATTCCGTTTCACCCGTCCGGACGACCTGGCCGCGCACGTGGTGAACCACCTGGTGAGCTCGGTGCCCGGGCTGGACCGCACACGCATCGACGACGTGATCGTGGGCAACGCCACGCCCGAGGCCGAGCAGGGCCTGAACATCGGCCGCATGATCAGCCTGATGGGCCTGAACACCGACAAGGTGCCGGGCATGACGGTGAACCGCTATTGCAGCAGCGGCAGCGAGACCATCGCCATCGCGGCGGCCAAGATCCACAGCGGGCAGGCCGACATGATCGTGGCGGGTGGCGTTGAGTGCATGAGCCCGATCCCCTTCGGCGGCTGGCGCATCGTACCGAACGCCAAGGTGGGCAAGGCGAACCCCACGTACTACTGGGGCATGGGCCTCACCGCCGAGGCCGTGGCACGCGACTTCAAGGTGAGCCGTGAGGACCAGGACGCCTTCAGCCTGCGCAGCCATGAGAAGGCGCTGGCCGCCATCAGCGCCGGGCGTTTCACCGACGACATCGTGCCCTACACCGTGGAGCGCGTGTACCTGGATGCGAAGGAGAAACGCCAGGTGGAGAAATACGTGGTGGACACCGATGAAGGTCCGCGCGCGAGCACCCTGGAGGCGCTGGCGAAGCTGAAGCCGGTGTTCGACGCGAAGGGCAGCGTGACGGCCGGCAACAGCAGCCAGACCAGCGATGGGGCGGCCTTCGTGCTGGTGGTGAGCGAGCGCATGCTGAAGGAACTGAACGTGAAGCCGATCGCGCGCCTCCTCTCCTACCACGTGGCCGGCGTGGAGCCGCGCATCATGGGCATCGGTCCGGTGGCGGCGGTGCCGAAGGCGCTGGAGAAGGCCGGGCTGAAGCTGAGCGACATCGGGCTGTTCGAACTGAACGAGGCCTTCGCCTCGCAGTCGCTGGCGGTGGTGCGCGAGCTGGGCATCGACCCGGAGCTGGTGAACGTGAACGGCGGGGCCATCGCACTGGGGCATCCGCTGGGGTGCACGGGCGCGAAGCTGAGCGTGCAGCTGTTCAATGAGATGCGGCGGCGGAAGCAGAAGTACGGCGTGGTGACGATGTGTGTGGGGACGGGGCAGGGTGCGGCGAGTGTGTTTGAACTGCTCAACTGACCGACTCGAGAAGCATTCATGGTCACGCTCATCATTGAAATCCTGTCCGGCAACTTTAAGGAAAAGCAACATGTCTTTGCTCTCGGCGGAGTCTTCATGGACGAAGTCGCCTTTGGAGGTGTAGGTGACTGGGACCCGAAGAGTCTCCTCACCCCCGAGGAGTGTGACGCGATAAATCCAAACTACTTCGATGCTAGCACCAGGCAGGTCACGCCAAGGGACCCCAAGCCAATTAGAGACGTGTTTATCAAGCTGTATGACTACATACGCTCCGATGGCCCCTCTCACTTGAAGGGATTGGAGCAAGATCTCGTAGCGGCAATCAGAATCTGCGAGCAGGCGATCGATTCAGGGTCGATGGTTGAATGGGACTTTGATAGGTGACAATGAACCTTGTGCACACCATCGTATGCTATTCAAAGCGTGTTGACGAAGAAGCCGTCGCGCTGGGGTGCACAGGCGCGAAGCTGAGCGTACAGCTGTTCAACGATATGCGGCGGAGGAAGCAGAAATACGGGGTGGTGACGAAGTGCGTGGGTACGGGGCAGGGGGCTGCTTCGGTTTTCGAACTGCTGAACTGATCAGCCATGCGCCCACAGGAGTTCATTGAGAGGTGGGGGCCAGATGGGGATCCTTGCGTAGTGCTCAGCCAAGAGCGTTTGCAGAAGATCAAACTGAAGGCTTCGACCGCTGAATTCCTAGCTGTCGCCGGCTTACCTCAAAGTGCCGCGCCATTCCTGTCATTCGGTGAATTGAATGAAGCGTCCTCTCCTTTCGGACTGAAGCTCTCAGCTGTGTTCAATCACCTCGGTGGGGAATATGAACGCTTCATTGTCCTCGGCTTCGATGGTTCTGGCAATCCCATTGCGATCGACACAGCGAACGATGACCAAGTGGTTTGGCTAGACCACGAGGAAGATTTCAGGCACGCGTACATGAATTCCTCGATAGGTGCTTTGGCAACTTTCCTCCTAGACTATCGTGACTTTGTACAAGACCTGCTCAAAGCCAAAGGAGAAGATGCCTTCCTGAACGGGGAATACGAAGACCATGAGTTAGCGGAGTTGCAACAGAAACTGGAGCTCGTCGATAACCGTGCATTCGCCAGCGGGACGTTCTGGAGCCAGGAGCTCGGAAACATGAAGTCAAATCAAGGTTCATGATCTTGCATGATGTGCAATAGCGAGATGCGGCGGCGGAAGCAGAAGTACGGCGTGATGACGATTCCGCTAAGGCGGGACAGGTTGTGCGTGGGGAGTAGGCAGGGGGCGGCGAGTGTGTTCGAGTTGTTGAATTGATGGAACGAGCGAATGACATAGCGTTCTTCAAGCAGACCTGCACAAGCTGCTTCAACGACGTTGAGATACCAGTGCTTGGTGATCTCTCCTCATACGGGGAAATGCTCTATCAAACCTCCGATGCGAAGAACTTCGCTCTCGTTGATCTCATTCACAACCCAGCCTTCGATCTGATCCGGGAAACCCTTCAGGCGTACAACCTCCATGAAAGAGCAGCGGCTGACGTTTCACAGTTCATCCTGTGTGCGGTTTCCGATCCGGTCGGTTCTCAGCGTTACTCGATCCGATATCCTCGATGTCCCCTATGTGGCAAGTTGTTGAGCAGTTGGAGCGATGAACACCTGACATCTCGCCGTCCAATAGCTTCTCCAAGTTGGGCTGCCTTTCTTGCCCTTAGCGAACCAGAACGCGTCAAGTTGGTCAGGGGCCTCGTTTCACAGCGCAAGCCATGATGCTCCTCTCAAAAAGCACTACCGGCCTTGCCCTCGTCTTTACGGCTGCCTTGGTCATTTCTTCATGCGGATCTGCGACCACCGCAAAAGACCAACGGCCCCGCGACATCCACACCCCCGCCTACGACCTCATCATCCCCACCGAGCCGATAGCACTACTGATCCTCTTCCCCTGCTTCCCGTGCGATGCAGCGGACACGCGGTCGGAGTCGCCCATCGCGGACACGGCGGTGGCCAACGGCATCGCGGTGCTGTTGATGAACTTCAATCGGCACATCCTGATGAGCGATGCGGAGAAACAGGAAGTGCTCGACACGATCGCGGCGGCTGTGAAGGCGCACGGGGTCGATGCCACGAACACCTTCATCGGCGGCTTCTCCTCCGGCGGCAACGTAAGCGTGTTGCTGGCGAAGGAGCTGGTGCGCGCACCACGGCCGGGCATCGGTCTCAAGGGCGTCTTCGCCGTGGACAGTCCGCTGGACCTGGTGCTGCTGTACGAATGCTCGAAGCGCGACCTGTCGAAGACCACCTTCCCAGAATACAAGGGTGAAGCGCGCTACTTACAAGCCTTTCTGGACAGCACCCTCGGGTCGCCCACGGACAGCATGGTCAACTACGAGCGCTCTGCTCCCCTGCTGAACTCGTCCGCGAGCGTGGCGCCGCTGAAGGACCTGCCGATCCGCTTCTACACGGAGCCGGACACGGCATGGTGGCGCGCCAACCGTGACGACAGCTATGAGGAGTTGAACTCCTTCGCCATGAAGCGCATCCACGACACGCTGGTGGCCGTGGGGAATGCGCGGGCGGAATACATCGCTACGGAGGGGCACGGGGTGCAGCACGGGAACCGGCATCCGCATGCATGGAGCATCGTGGAGGAGCGGGAGCTGGTGCGGTGGATGGAGGGGTTGGTGGAGTGAGTTGTTTGGGCGAACGTTTTTCCGGTTGTATGTTGTCACATGTGAGTTGACAAGTAAGCTGTCAACTACGCTGAACTATGAGCGCGCTACTTCCCTCCTCCACGCTGTTCGAACAACACCACATCCGTCGGATCTATGATGAGGCCACGGAGACTTGGTGGTTCTCGGTGATCGACATCGTTCAGGTCCTCATCGACCAGCCCGACTATCAGACCGCACGCAAGTACTGGAACCAGCTAAAGGGCCGACTGGACAAGGAAGGAAGTCAGTCGGTGACAAACTGTCACCGACTGAAATTAGAAGCTGCCGATGGCAAGAAATACCTCACCGACGTGGCCACAGCCGAGACCTTGCTCCGCCTCGTCCAGTCGGTGCCAAGCCCCAAGGCGGAACCGATAAAACTCTGGCTGGCGAAGGTGGGCTACGAGCGTATGCAAGAGATGGCCGATCCTAGCTTGGGTCTGGACCGCGCCCGCGATCTCTGGCGCAAGCATGGCCGCAGCGAGAAATGGATCCAACAGCGGATGATGGGTCAGGAGACACGCAACAAACTCACCGACTATTGGAAGAACCACGGCGTGAAGGAAGGTGACGAGTTCGCCATCCTTACGAACATCATTCACCAAGAGTGGAGCGACGTGACGGTGAAGGACCACAAGGCCATCAAGGGCCTGAAGACCCAGAACCTGCGCGACCACATGACAGAGGCCGAGCTGATCTTCACGGCGCTGGCGGAGATGAGTACGCGGCAGATCGCCGAGACCGAGAAAGCCGTGGGCATGCCGAAGAACAAGGTGGCCGCACGCAAAGGCGGCGGCATTGCAAAGAAGGCGCGGCTGGAGTTGGAGCAGCGCACGGGGAAGTCCGTGGTGTCGGGGAGCAATTTCCTACCACCGAAGAAGGCCTCGAGCAGCGAGAGCGGGAAGAGACCGATCGGCAAGGGGAAGAAGCGGTGAAGACCACGCTCTTCCTGAGGAACACGAAGCCACCGATATCCGTGAATATCCGCAAATAGGCGGAACGTATCCGGAAAAGCGAGGATCGCGCCTGCCTGCCGGCAGGCAGGTGAGCGGGCGGAGCGGCAGCTTGCTGAAGGTGAAGTGTAGGCAGCGCGCGAGCGAGCCTGCCTGCGGTAGGCAGGGAGGCGACCGAAGGAGGCCACCGCAGTGCCACAGCCGCTGGCCCTGACAAGTCCGGCTACAGCGGAGCACCCGACCCGTGTGGGGTGGGCGCGGAGAAAGGGGCACGCCCAGAACAAGGTTCAAGTATCAAGGCGTCAAGGTCGCCGGGCACAATTCGCCAATGAGCATTCGCCATTCGCCCCATACATCCGAACCAACCCACTTGGAAATTTAGTATGCGTGCATAACTTTACCCGAACAAGCCCGTATCACTTCGCGTTGAACCGCCAGCTGGCATCCGAGACCATGAGCACCGAAACCAAGAAAGCCCTTCAAGGCGGCGAATTCCTGATCCGCGAGAGCAACCCGCAGGACATCTTCATTCCTGAGGAATTCAACGAGGAACAACGCATGATCGCGCAGACGGCCGTCGACTTCCTGGCAGCGGAGGTGTGGCCCAACCTGGAGCGCATCGACCACCAGGAGGAAGGGCTGATGCAGAAGATCATTGAAAAGGCAGGTGAACTCGGACTGCTCGGTATTTCGATCCCCGAAGCGTATGGCGGCTTCGGCAAGGACTTCGTGACCAACATGCTGGTGACGGAGAAGACCGGCGCGGGCCACAGTTACAGCGTAGCGATGGCAGCGCACACCGGCATCGGCACCCTGCCCACGCTCTACTACGGCAACGCCGAGCAGAAGGCGAAGTACATCCCCAAGCTGACCACCGGCGAGTGGAAGGCCTGCTACTGCCTCACCGAACCCGGCAGCGGCAGCGATGCGAACAGCGGCAAGACCAAGGCCGTGCTGACACCGGATGGCAAGCACTATGTGATCAACGGCCAGAAGATGTGGATCACCAACGGCGGCTTCGCGGACATCTTCACCGTGTTCGCCAAGATCGTGGACCCCGCGACCGGCGTGGAGGACGAGAACCTGAGCGCTTTCATCGTGGAGAAGGACTTCGGCGGCATCACGCTGAACCCGGAGGAGAAGAAGATGGGCATCAAGGGCAGCAGCACGCGCCAGGTGTTCTTCAACGATTGCAAGGTGCCGGTGGAGAACCTGCTGAGCGAGCGACAGAACGGCTTCAAGATCGCAGTGAACATCCTGAACATCGGTCGCATCAAACTGGCCGGTGCGGCGTTGGGCGGCGCGAAGGCGGTGGTGGATCAGAGCATCAAGTACGCGAACGAGCGCATCCAATTCGGCAAACCGATCAGCGCGTTCGGGGCCATCCGCCAGAAGCTGGCCGACCAGGCCACCTACTGCTACGTGGTGGAGAGCGCGACCTACCGCTGCAGCCAGGACATGGAGCAGGCGATCGAAGCATTGGAAGCCGCCGGTGCCGATCACGCGAAAGCCCTGCTGAAAGGCGTGGAGCAATACGCCGCGGAAGCGGCGATCCTGAAAGTGGCCGGCAGCGAGTGCCTGGACTACGTGTGCGATGAGGGCGTACAGATCTACGGGGGCATGGGCTACAGCGCCGAAAGTCCCGTGGAGCGCGCCTATCGCGACAGCCGCATCAACCGGATCTTCGAGGGCACCAACGAGATCAACCGCATGCTCACGGTGGACATGCTGCTGAAGCGCGCGATGAAAGGTCAGCTGGACCTGATGGGACCTGCGATGCAAGTGGCGAGCGAGCTGATGGGCATCCCGGACATGCCGGAGCCTGACGACAGCCTGCTCGGCGACGAGAAGCGCATGGTGACGAACTTCAAGAAGGCCGTGCTGATGGCCGCCGGTGGCGCTGCGCAGAAGCTCGGCCTGGAACTCGCCAAACACCAGGAGACGCTGATGCACATCGCCGACATGGTGATCGATACGTACCTCGCGGAGAGCACCCTGCTACGGACGCTGAAGCTCGCTGAGATGAAGGGTGCAGCCAACGTTGCCGAGCAGATCGCCATGTGTCAGCTGTACATCCACGATGCGGCCGACCGCATCCACAAGTACGCCAAGGAAGCCGTGAACAACTTCGCCGAGGGCGATGAGCAACGCGCGATGCTGATGGGCGCGAAGCGCTTCACCAAGGCGAGCAACTTGAACACCGCGGAGCTGCGGAAGCTGATCGCGAAGAAGATGATCGTGGAGGGGAAGTATTGCTACTGAGGTGTACCGCAAAGACGCGACGGGCGCAAAGGAGAGTTCCATTGCGCCCTTCGCGTTCCATGTTCAGACCGATCGACCGAAGACCACGGCCTGCCACCCATCGCGGTCCTTGCGCATGCGCCAGATGAACGCGTCGATGATGTAGTGCGTGACCTGGGGCAGTGCGAGGAGCGGCACCAACAGGGACAGGACGGCATGCTCATCCACCACCGGCAGCCATGTGAACGGTGCGAAGATCCCGGCGTGCTCCTTCCAGACCATGCGGTTCCAGAACCCCTCTTCCACATACGCGAGAAGGAAGAGCAGACCGAGGTACAGGGGGACCGCCTTCAACGAGAAGAAGGTCCGGGCCATCCAGCCACGGTCCCCCGCCGGCCGTTCGCGTTTCCGGCGACCGAAGGCCCACACTAACGCCATGTAGGGCACCCCGTGGCAGACCACATTGAACAGGGTGAAGGTGATATCACCATTGTAATGCACGATGCCCATGTACCAGCTGAGCACCGTGCCTGACAGCAACAGGTTCTTCGGGATGTTGAGCGCACGCCCCTGCACGACCATTAACACCTCGCTCGCCACGTAACCCATCAACCACACCGCATAGGCGACCAGCAGCGCGGATGCGGCCGCCGGTAGTTCGATCCCGACCATGTCGCGTTCCACGAACCAATGGAAGGCACGCGGAGCGTCGAGGTGCCAGTGCAGCAGCGGCACCAGCGTGGCGGCGTAGATGGTGATGGCGTCCACTCGATGCTTCCACTTGGGAAGCTGTTCACCCCGCTGGTAGACGCGCATGAACCCATACTGCTGTCGCACGAAATGGAAGATCGCCAGGTAGGCCATGCACCGCCAGAACCACAGCATGCTCAGCGTGTGCAACAGCACCATGCCCACGAAGGCGATGAGCGGCAACCAGACCAGTTCGAACCGGTAGTGGCGCACGGTATCGGGATCCAGATAGGCACGATAGATGGTGCTGTAGACGTGGGCGACATCGATGAGCAGCACGAGCACCAGCCAGTGCCATTCGCTGAACAAGGCGGCCGGACCGAACCACCGCGGGAACAGCATCACCAAGGCCAACACGATGAAGGGTGGACCCAACACGAAGGGCAGGTCGAGCGCAGCCGAATGGATCCAGGGCGTGCTGCGCTTCATGTCCCCGCAAGCTGTTGAAGCACTTCGCGCGCCGCACGCAGGCCTTGGTGGAACGCCTCTTCGAACAAGCTCATACCGCTGAGATCGGAATGTGCGAAGTGGATGCGGTCGCCCACCGGAAGGGCCAGGGCCTTCCGCACCGGACCGTGAATGAGGCCGGGGACCGGCACGATCATGCCATGGCCCCAGACGGCCACCTCCGCTTCTGTGATGCGGTCGCGGATATCGGGATGCAGGACCTCAAGCTCTGCCAGTGCTTCGTTCACCCAGTCCTCCGCCTCCTGCGTATGCGCGCGTTCGCGGGCCTGGCGTGGCGTGGTGCCGGTGAGCGCGCGGTAGTGCGTGAGGATGCGGCCAGGCGGCTGGTCCAAGCGCTGGTGGCAGGCATTCACATAGCCGAGCGTTCCGCTCCCGTATCGCACGTTGTCCCAGGCCATGACCTCGCCGCCCCGCTCTTGCGGTGCCCGGTCCAAGGTCAGGTTCACCACCACCCAAGGCGCGTACTGAAGCTCCGCAGCGCGGCTGGCATGCGGGTCACCGAGCAACTTGCCCGTCACGAACTGCGGCACGCACAGGATCACCTGTCGCGTCCGGTACCGGATGGTCCCGCCCCCCACGCATTCACGCACATCCACGTGCACCGCACCTTCCACCTCGCGCACCGCCATGGCCAGCTGGTCCACGCGCATGCGGTCACCGACATGTTTCTCCAAGGCCTTGACCAGAAAGCTGTTCCCCTCCGGCCAAGTGAGAATGCTGCCGGGCTCGGCATTGGCACCACGGCCTCGGCGCGCAGCGAAGTAATGCAGCCCCGCCCAAGCGCTCACCTGGTCGGCCGTGGCCCCGAAGTCGTCGAGGCAGCAGTAGTCCAAGTACCAGCGGATCGCTTCGCCTGTGTAGCCTTCGCGCTGCATCCACGCACCGAACGTGAGCCCGTCCAGCGCACGGTACGCCTCCATATCCGCAGCCGTGGAAGAAGCATCCACGGGGATCGCGAAGGCCCAACGCCCATCACTTCCTTTTGCTTCTTCACACTGCGCCACATAGCGCTCGAACCGCAGGAACTGTTCCTCTTCCGCAGTGGAAAGGCCGCTCTGCGGTCGGATACCGGAACGCCACACGCCGCGATCGAAGAGGCGCTCCTGCGGGACCCCGCACAGATGCTCCTCCCCATAGAGCGGAAGTCCGTTCGCGTCCGTGCCCGTGATCACGCCACACTCCTTCAGGAAAGAGAGCATTCCGGCATCGTCGTTGTCCGGTATGGGCAGGTAGTGCGCACCTAGGGGGAATGCCCCGGCGGCGTTGGAACCACCGCGTGCATTACCACCCGCCGAACCCTCCAGGTCCAGCAGCAGGAAGTCGGTCATGCCCTGTTGTACGAGGGCACGCGCCGCACTGAGCCCAGCGACACCCGCCCCTACGATCAGCACCGGCACCTCCAAGGTCCGGTCCGGTTCCACGACCATCTCCGTACGCAGGAGGTGACCTCGTTCCGCGCTCGCGCCGTTCACCTTGATCGGAAAGGGACGTCCCGCAACCACTCCACATCGCACGAGCTGCGCATACGCTGCAGCAGCGGCCATCAACTGCAGTGAGCGTCGTCGGTTCATTGGCCCACGCGGTCCCATTCCTCTTCGAAGAGGTGCACCAGCGCCTGGTTGTTCAAGCGGTTCACGGCGGTGGCGCGCCACGCCATGTCGGGTGGAAAATGCCGCGCCTCGGCGAAGGTCCGATCGTCGAGGAAGCGGTGCTCGATCGCTGTGTCCAAGGGGTTGGTCCGCAGGTCGGAGAGCGATGCCACGAAGAAACCCCAGTCACCGAAGGACGGCACGTACACATGGTAGGGCAGCACCTGGAAGCCGACCTCCCGGAGCGTGTTGTGGATACACCAGTATGCGTTGGTAGCCACATAGGGCGAGGTGCTCTGTACCACCACCACGCTGGCCGGATCCAAGCGGGCCGCAAGGGTCTGATAGAACGTGGTAGTGTAGAGCTTGCCGAGCGCGAAGTTGTTGGGGTCCGGGAAGTCGATGATCACAACGTCGTAGTGCGCCTCGCCCTCACGCAGCCAGGTGAACGCATCGGCGTTGTGCACGAGCACCCGCGGACTGAGGAAAGCCTCGTGGTTGAGGGCGCGGAAGGAAGCGTTCTCGGTGAAGAGGCGCGTCATCGCGGGATCGAGGTCCACAAGGTCCACGTGTTCCACCTGCGGATACTTCAGCACTTCGCGGAGCGCAAGCCCATCCCCCCCACCGAGCACGAGCACCGAACGCGCATCCGGCCGGTGCATGAAAGCCGGGTGCACCAAGGCCTCGTGGTAGCGGTACTCATCGTAGGTACTGAACTGCAGGTTGCCGTTCAGGTAAAGCCGCGTGCCATCGCGTTCACGTGTAACCACGATCCGCTGGTAGGGCGTGCTCTCCGAATGGATCACGGGACCTGCATAGGCCAGTCCCTCGGTGAAGGTCTGCACACGGTCGGCGAGCACAAAGGCCACCAGGAAGCCGGCGATCAGCAGGAGCGCCCCCACCTGTAGAACGGCCGCGGCGCGGATCTCCTTGCGGAAGCGTACCAACAGCACCAGCCCAACGGCCACGTTCAACAGGCCGAAGAGGTAGGAGGTGCGCAGGATCCCGATGGTGGGCATCAGCACCAGCGGGAAGATCACCGAGGCCAGCAGGGCGCCCACGTAATCGAAGGTGAAGATGTTCGCCACCAGCGAACGGAACTCCACCTGGTCCTTGAGGATGCGCATCAGCAGTGGCAGCTCGACACCCACCAGCGCTCCGGTAATGAACACCAGCAGGTAGAGCACCACATGGAAGGAGTCGATGTAGCCGAAGAGCAGGTAGAGCAATGTGGCGCTGATGCCGCCCACGAAGCCCACCAGCAGTTCCACCCGCACGAACCAGGTGAGCAGGTGACGCTCGATGTACTTGCTGGCAAGCGACCCCATGCCCATGGCAAAGAGGTACACGCCGATCACCAGGGAGAACTGGGTGACGCTGTCGCCGAGCAGATAACTGGCCACCGTGCCCGCGATAAGCTCATAGACCAGCCCGCAGGTGGCGATCACGAACACCGTGGCGAAGAGCAGCGTGCGCATGGCCTGCCGTAAGGAGCTGTAGCCCGGCGATCAGCCGTGTATCGCGCTGGCGATGATGTGCGCGATGGCGATCATGAAGCCGGCGGCCAGAACGGCCAGCGCCAAATTCTTCTCCACGAGGATCATCTTCCAGAGGTTCTCCGGCGTGAGCCGCTCGAAGATCCAGAAGCAGAGGAAAAGGATCACCACCCCAAGGATGGAGAACACCAGGGCGTTGAGGACGTAATCGAGGTTGATGGCGAGCAGCATGGTGTTGCTATTTATGGGTGTAGGACTGACCGTAGGCCGCGCGATCGGCAGCACTTTCGAGGTTGGGGCGTACAATGCGGAATCCGAACAGGTGGGCACCAATGAGGGTAAGCCACAGCACGGTGAGGAATCCGATGAACAGGCGCACAGGCCTGCGGCTCCAGGGTGTATTCGTTCGCATGTTCATTCGCCCCAGCGGTTGGTCTCAAAACTCGATACGCGGTACCAGGTGATCAACGGGAAGGCCAGCGCCAGCAGCAGCAGAAGCCACATGTTGCTCCAGAGCGTGGGATGCTGTTCCAGCCGAACTTCCACGCGTCGCACCGGTCGAACGGCATCGTATGCAGCATCCATCTCCAGGTGATAGGTACCGGCAGGAAGCGCACTGAACACGATGCCGTCCTTCGTCCCCCCCTCGGACCAATTCTCGCCCCCCTCGTAACCGTGGTAATACTCGATGTTGAAGGTGAAGCTGCGCGACTCCCCCGTGGCGTTGTTGATCAGCGCACCGGAAAGCTCGAACCAGTTGTTGTCCACCTCGGGGGCACGAGCGAAAAGCTCCACGCTGCTTCTTGCCCGGTCCAGGCTGAAGGAACTGCTCTCCATCGGGAGGGGCCGCCCATCCGGACCATCCATCACCGTATGGGTTTCGGTGAGCAGTGCGCGGGGCGGGTCGGTCACGGAGATCACCAACTGCGTGACCAGGAGGAGAAGCACCGCGATGATGGTGATCGTCCTCAGCACGTTCACATCGATGGCCAACTTCATGGGCTGGCAGGCGCCCACGCCATTGCGCGGCTCCGGATCCCGCTCCTTGCCGAAGGCCTGTCGCACCGCTTTCGGTTCCACGTACCGGCCCAGGTACCACGCCAGCTCATCGGGCTCCAGTTCGCGCGTGAGCATGAAGGGTGGCGAGACCAGCTCGCTCACCTTGGCTTGCTGATCGTCGTTCACGTCCCGCGTGAACTCCCCCTCCGCCTCCAGCACCGAACACGAATAGCTGTTGAACGGCTCGTAGGCGTTGCGCTCGAAGAGGAGGATCTGGTTGATGTTCGTTTCGCGCGGATAGATGCGCAGCTGCTCGTGGAAGGTCCAGTGTCCTTCGTACACGCTCAACTGCGCGAAGCCATTCACCGGGTTGAACAGGTGGTACTCCGTCCACACGTAGGGCGTGCTCTTCTCCTTTTTGCGCACCCACCCGGTGACCAGGTAACGCCGGTCGAACAGCACCCCTTCATCCCCTGGCAGCAGGTAGGGCTTGGCAACGCGCGTTCGATATTGCCGGCGTTCAGTGAGGTATCCCGTGGACGTGTCGCGGATGTAGCCGTGCCCGCAACCGCCGCAGGCCACAAAGCGGCTCAGCCCATGCAAGAGCACGTTGACCTGGGCCTTGCACGAAGGGCATGATGAACGGACCGGGGCGGGCAGCGTGCTCTTCAGGTCCATTGGCCGAGCGCTGGTGGGTTCTCGATCCGCAGGTCGGTGTACTCGACCATCTCACCGATCAGTGCATGCACGTTGGTCGCCTTGTCCACCAGCAGGATCGCCTTGCCATTCGGAGGTCGGCCGGCCTCGATCTCGATGGACCAAGGCATCGGCAGGGGCTTCATCAGCTCCCCTTCCCACGCATGGCGGAAGCGGTTATCCAGCATCTCCACATGATACGGCTCGCCCGGATCCAACTTCAGGGAACGCGTCGGCTTCGCGCCGCGCACCTCATCCTTCTCCACCTTCTCCGCGCTCAACCCGATCAGGGCATAGGTCCCAAAGGCCTGTGCCAGCCAAGCGTACGGTACGTCACCCCGTAGGCTCCAGTAGTTCCGGTAGCCGCGTTCGCTTTCGACCCGCACCCGGCCCGTGACGCGGAACTGCTTTTCGTTCCAGGTGCCAGCGGAGCCCACGCGCAACGGAGAGAGGTCCTCCACCATCGGCATGTCCACAGTGGCCCCGGGGAAACGCGTGCCATCACGAAGCACAAGGGCATCACACTTCGCGCAGCCGAGGGCCCAGGATCCGCTGTGCTCGAAGCGCAGCTCCGTCCGGCAACCGGGACAGGTCACGGCCATGGTTCAGCGGCTAAGGCGGTGTTCGGTGTAGCGGCCAGCACCCAGGAAGTCCTTGATGCCAGAAACGAGCTCTTCCGCGGCGGCATCGTTCACACGGCTGAAGTTGCTGAGGAACACATCGAAGGTCACGCGGCCATGCTCGGGCCAGGTGTGGATGCTGAGGTGCGATTCGGTGAGGCAGATCACCGAGGTGAAGCCTGCGCCAGGGAAGGCATGGTGCACTGCGCCGACACTGATGAGCCCCGACCGGTGGATCCGCTCTTCCACCATCCTGCGGAACCCGGCAAGGTCGCCCAAGGGACCGGGACCGACACCGTCCCCATCCACGATGAGGTGCAACCCGGGCGAATAATACGAGGCATCGATCTCCGACGCCGGTCCGGTCCGTGAGCTGTGCGGGTGCATGGCGGTCCGAATGTAATCGGGCGCGGCGAAGTGGCGAAGGATGCCGATCCGCAAAGGCCATCCCGTTCCCATGGGCACCACCCTAGCTTTGCCCCATGCACTTCATCGACCCCGCCCTCGACGCGTACTGCGAAAGCCACAGCGGCAAGGAACCGGCCCACCTGATGGCCTTGCGCGAAGAGACCTACGCCATCATCCACATGCCGCAGATGTGCAGCGGCCACCTGCAGGGGCGCTTCCTGTCGCTGCTGAGCCACCTGGTGCGGCCGAACGTGATCGTGGAGATCGGCACCTACACGGGTTACAGCGCCTTGTGCCTGGCGGAAGGACTGGCCCCCGGCGGCATGCTCCACACCATCGACATCGACCCGCACCTGCCGCCCTTCGTGGCGAAGCACATCGCAGCGGCCGGTTACCAGGACCGCATCACCACGCACCATCGACCCGCGTTGGAGGTGATCCCCACGCTTCCCGCGCCCTTCGACCTGGTGTTCATCGATGCCGACAAGCCGAACTACCCGAACTACTTCAACGCCGTGGTGGACCGTGTGCGCCCCGGTGGCCTGATCATCGCCGACAATGTGCTGTGGAGCGGCAAGGTGCTCGCGCCGGGAACAGAGCAGGACCACCAGACCGCGGCCTTGGTGAAATATGCGGACGTGGTGGCGAAGGACCCGCGCGTGGAACGGGTGTTGATCCCGCTGCGCGATGGCCTCCTGGTGGCGCGCAAGTGCTGAGGTCCCGTAGCTTCAGCCCATGCGCATCGCGCTCCTTCTCCCCTTCGCGCTACCCCTGCTCACCCACGGACAATCGTGGACGCCGCAGGAGGCCTTCCCCGGACCCGTGCGTGATGATGCCAGCGCCTTCGAGCTGAGCGGCGACATCTATGTGGGCACCGGCATGGACGGTGGCTTCCAGCTCACCACCGATTGGTATCGCTTCAGCACCTGGAGCCTGACCTGGACGCCGGTGACGGCCATGCCCACCACCGGTCGCCAGTACACCACGGCCTTCAGCCTGGGCGGCCGTGGCTATGTGCAGGGCGGCATCGACGCGAACGGGGCGCTCAACCAGCTGTGGATGTATGATCCGGCGGTGGCGCTATGGCAGCAGAAGGCCGCTCTGCCCGGCAACACACGCTCCGCTTCGGCCTCCTTCACTTTGAACGGGCTGGGCTACGTGTGCGGCGGCCTGCTGCAAGGGGGCACGGCCACGGACCAGCTCTGGGCCTACGATCCGGTGACCAACGTGTGGGTGGCCCGCAGCCCCATGCCCGGGACCGCACGCCACCGCGCTGTTGCGTTCACCGTGAACGAGAAGGCCTACGTGGTGGGTGGCGCCGATGCCCAGTTCAATGCCCTCAGCGATGGTTGGTGCTACGACCCCTTCACCAACGCGTGGACAGCGATCGCACCGCTCCCTCAGGCCCGCTTCAGCAGTGATGCCGTGGAGGTGATCGACGGCGGTGTGGTGATCGGCGGCGCATCGGACCTGGGCACCGCGCACGATGACGTGTGGGTGTACCGGCCTGCGTCGGACACTTGGGAAGCCCTGCCTGCCTTCGCCGGCGGTCCCCGTCGCGGTGGCAGTGCCGCGGGTTGGGGCGGCGTGCGGGTCTACTACGGCACCGGCAGCGACAACACCCAACGGTTCGGCGACTGGCAACTGCTCGATGTGCCGGTGGGCATTGCGGAGCACGCCGATGGACCGCGGCTCGCGATACACCCCGACCCGGTGGCGGACGTGGTGCGGATCATCCTTCCGCCGGGCTGGACCAAGGCCACGCTGTTGGTGTTGGATCCTCAGGGGCGCGTGATCAGGCAATGGGCCGATGTCCACACGGCCTCGCAAGACATCCCGTTCCTTGCGCCGGGCCGCTACGTGCTGGTGGCGGAGAACAAGGGCGAGCGCCTCGCGGCACCGTTCGTGAAGCTCCCCTGACGGCCAGCAACCTTATCCCCCCACCGGCGTTGAAAAGCGCTCTGTACGAAGGGCCCTTTCCCGGGTCGCGCGGACTTCCTTTGAACACCCACCAACCATGTCCACCCCCAACAAGCTCGGATACGTCGATGCCTTGCGCGGGCTCGCCATCCTGGCGGTGGTGTTGGTGCACTGTGCCCAATACGGCACCAACGTTTACCCGGAGGTGGTGAGCAACGTGCTGGCGAAGGGGCAGATGGGGGTGCAGCTGTTCTATGTGATGAGCGCATTGACCTTGTTCCTTTCGTACGAACGCAGGCGGGACAAGGAGCAGCACCCGGACCGGAACTTCTTCATCCGCCGGTTCTTCCGGATCGCCCCCATGTACTACCTGGGCATCCTCTACTACCTCTGGCAGAACGGTCGCGAGCCGAACTTCTGGACGGGCTTCGGGCCGGGCATCACCGACGCCAACATCGCGGCCAACTTCACCTTCCTGCACGGCTTCAACCCGTATTGGTTCAACAGCCTGGTGCCGGGCGGCTGGTCCATTGCCGTGGAGATGTGCTTCTACCTGCTGATCCCCTTCCTGTTCCGTTACGTGCCCAATGGCCGCCAGGCCTTCCGCTTCCTGTTGCTCGCCATCGGCCTGAAGTTGGTGCTGCATGTGGTGCTGATGAAGCTGCGGCCGATCAACGACGTATGGCTGTGGAAGGAATTCCTCTACTACTACCTGCCGAGCCAGCTGCCGGTGTTCATGCTGGGCATCCTTTTGCACTTCGTGTTGCGCGGACGCGAGGAGGACCGCTCCATGCGCCCGTTGGACCTGCTGGCCTTCGCGCTGTTGTTCCTGGTGCACCTGGCCACGGGGCGTGAGGTGCTCGTGCCCACCCACGTGCTGTTCGGCCTGGGCTTCGTGCTGCTGGCCTGGACGCTCGCGCACAGGCCGTACAGGTTGATCGTGAACCCCGTGATCCGCCACATCGGCATGGTGAGCTTCAGCCTGTACCTGGTGCATTTCGCCGTGCTCCACTGGCTCGACCATTTCGGGCGGGCGGACCTGGTGGACCCGCAGGGCACGGTGAACAGCCTGTTGAACTATGGTGCTCGCTACACGGTGGTGGTGATGTTGGGCGTGGCCATCAGCACGGTGCTCTACCACGCCATCGAAGTGCCGATGCAGCGGGTGGGCCAGCGCCTGATCGACCGGTGGGAGAAGAAGCCCCAAGCCTGACGCCCTGAAACGGAATTGACAGGCATCAGCACCCAGCTGCAGGGGTGGAGCTGGCTTCACCCCATGGACCATCCACTGCTGTACAAGGAACTCGGCCGGCTGCTGCATGCCATGGCCGCCGCTGACGGTCACATCACCACTGCGGAAACCCAACGGCTGCACGAGGTGGTGCAGGGTGAACTGGTGCCCATGGAGCCGGCCACCGACACGTACGGCACGGACCAGGCCTGGATCACCGAGTTCGAGTTCGACGTGCTCACCGAAAAAGGGGCCGATGCCCATGGCGAGTTCGACTCCTTCATCGCCTAGATCAGCCAGCAACGCCAGGAGCCTACACCCGAACTGCGCAGCACCATGCTCCGCATGGCGGAGGCCGTGGCCCAAGCTTTTCACGGCTGCACCGAAAGGAACTGGCACTGCTCAACGCCCTGCGAGAGGAATTGACCCCTGAGCCAGGGGACCAGCGGTTAACGCCCTGATCGCCAAGGTCCAAAGGCAGTTCCGGCACGTTGCTGAAAATTTCTACCTTGCCATGGCGTCCGGCTGATACCGAAGGACGTCCCGTCATTCAATTCCATGCGTTCCGCGTTCCTTCTTCCTGCACTGGCAGCCTTCGCATGGGCACCTTTGAACTGCCTCGCCCAAGTGAACGGCCACGCCCAAGTGACGGGCTTTGTCGGCACCACATTGAACGTGACCGGCGCGAACGAGACCTACGACACCTTCGAGGATGGTGAGCAGGTCATCGTGATGCAGATGCAATCCGATGTGGCCGGTTCCAACCTGTCCAACAACGCTTCGTTCGGGGACATCTTCAACATGAGCAACGCCGGCAAGTGGGAGATCAAGACGATCGTGTCCCACACGGAAAGCCTCGGGTTGCCCGTCACCATCACCGTTTCCGGGGCCTTTGTGAACTCCTACTCCATCTGTTCGCGGTGCGCCGTGCAGGTGATCACCTACCCCACCTTCGGTGCGCCGAATTGGGCCACAACCGTACCCATCCCTGCCGTGCCTTGGAACGGGGCCATCGGTGGGGTGATCGCCTTCCGGGTGCCTGGTACGCTTACGGTGGGCCATGACATCAATGCATCGTCGCTCGGATTCCGGGGCGGTGCGGCATCCGCGAACTTCACGGGCACTTGTTCGTCCACCACCTACACCACCACCAGCACCAATTACGGTGGGAAAGGCGAAGGCGTGCAGCGCATGGACGTGCCGGGCGTGCGTTATGGGCGAGGCAAGCTGATCAACGGGGCCGGTGGTGGCAGCACCAAGAACGCCGGTGGCGGCGGTGGCGGTCACGTGACCCAGGGCGGTGCCGGGGGCGGCGGCTACAACTGTACTCCAGCGGCCAGCGGGCTCGGTGGGCTCATCATCTATCCTTGGATCAACTACGACCGCTTCTTCATGGGCGGCGGCGGCGGCGGCGGCCAAGCGGATAACGGAACCGGCGGTGCGGGTGGAAACGGTGGCGGCATCATCATCATCCAGGCCACCACCCTACAGACACTGCCCGGTGCTCCCTGCCCTCTCGGCATCGCCCGGATCATCGCCAACGGGCAGAACGGTTTCAGCTCCAGCTCCCTGACCCCCGATGGTGCCGGTGGCGGCGGTGCAGGTGGAACGGTCTATCTCGATGTCACGCTCCTGGATGTGGATCCGGGCTGCCCGCTGATCTGCGCCGCGAACGGGGGCAACGGCGGCTCGGTGGTGAACCTCAACCCATCACCCGGCAACTGGGTGGACACGGGCGGCGGCGGGGGCGGTGGCGGCCAGGGCTTCGTGGCCTGCGGAGCTACCGTGGCTGCGGGTGGCAATGCGACCACCAGTACCCAGTCCGGTGTAGGCGGCGTGCACAACCCCGGCGGCGGTCGCGCGCAAACCGGGCTCGGCGCACCCAACAGCGGTGTCCAGGGCTTCGGCGGCGCCATCACGTTACCTGTGGAACTGCTCTATTTCACGGCCAAGCCGGAGGATACCCACGTGCGCATTGAATGGGCCACCTTGTCCGAGCAGGACAACCGCCTGTTCCGTGTGCAACGTTCCGCCGACCTGGAGAGCTGGACCACCGTGGCCGAGCGCCTCGGTGCCGGCTGGAGCAGTTCCCAGCGCACGTACGATGCCCTTGACCTCTTCCCCCTGATGGGCACCAGCTACTACCGCCTGGAGCAGGAGGACCAGGATGGCGAGCGTCGCCATTCCGGCATTGCCACGGTGGACTTCAGTGTGTGGGAGCAACCGCGCGCCTATCCGGTGCCGGCGGATCGACAGGTCACGCTTCTTGGCGTGGAGCCTGAGGGGGTCGTGTTCACCGTCATCGACCTCTCCGGCCGGGTGATGCAGGCGCCTTACACGAAACAGGATGATCGGGCGGTGCTGAGCACGGAGTTGCTGTCCACCGGCACCTACCTGGTGCAATGGACCACGCCCAGCGGAGAGCAGCGTACACTGCCCATCGTGGTGGCGCATTGATGCGCATGACCTGCGATCCGTTTACTTTGAACGGATGACCGTATCCTTCGTTGACCTTCGCAGCGACACCGTTACGCGCCCCACCGCGGCCATGCGCCAGGTGATGGCGGAAGCCCCGGTCGGCGACGATGTGTTCGGGGAGGACCCCATGGTGAACGCCTTGCAGGACCGGCTGGCCATGCTCTTCGGCAAGGAAGCCGGGCTCTTCTGCCCCAGCGGTACCATGACCAACCAGATCGCGGTGAACGTGCACACTCGCCCCGGCGATGAGGTGATCTGCGAAGAGGGCGCCCACATCTATCGGTACGAAGGTGGCGGCGTGATGGCCACGAGCGGCAGCAGCGTGAAGTTCGTTCCCGCCGACCGCGGGCGCTTCACCGCCGTGGACGTGGCCGCCGCAGTGAACGACCGCGATGCCGCCTACCTCGCGAACTCCCGCTTGGTGAACGTGGAGAACACGTGCAACCGCGGTGGTGGCAGCTGCTGGGACATCGCCGAGGTGGAACGCATCCGCGCGGTCTGCGACGCCCATGGCCTTGCCTTGCACATGGACGGTGCCCGCATCTTCAACGCCATGGCGGTGGATGGGACACGGCCAGCGCAGTGGGGTGGCTTGTGCGCCTCCATCTCCATCTGCCTGAGCAAGGGCCTGGGAGCTCCGGTGGGCAGTGTGCTCGTAGGCAGCACCGCGTTCATCCGACAGGCCCATCGGGTGCGGAAGCGGTTGGGCGGCGGCATGCGTCAGGCCGGGATCCTGGCGGCGGCAGGGCTTCACGCCCTGGACCATCACGTGGACCGGTTGCGCGACGATCATCGGCGGGCCGGCGAGGTGGGGATGCTCCTTCAACGCCTGCCCCGTGTGGCCAGCGTGATGCCTGTGGAGACCAACATCGTGATCTATACGCTGAGCCCTGGGAACAATGCTAAAGCCCACGTGGCCGCACTTCACCAGCACGGCATCATCGCTTTCGCCATCGCTCCGGAACAGGTGCGGCTGGTGTTCCACCTCGATGTGGACGACGACGGCACGCAACGCACCATGGAGGCCTTGAAGCGCACCCTGGCATGAAGGACCCACGCCATACGGGCCGGTTCCTGTTCTGGGGCATCACCGTGCTGATGCTCGCTGCCGGGGCCTTCTACGCCCTGGGGATACGGAGCCACCTGCAACGCACGGACGACCTGTTCCGTAACGCGCTGGACGTTTCCGTGCATGACATCGGCGCACGGCTCGAGAACGAACTGAACGACCATGCGCAGGACCTTCAGCAGGAGGCGTCCTTCATCCGGCAATTCGATAGCCTGCCGGCGAGCAAACTACTGGAGCGCTGGCCTCCCCTGATGAACACGCACTGGGCGATCACCTCGATCCACCTGGCCGATGAGGACGGCGGCGAACTGGTGCTGCAGCGCAACGATAGCCTGTGGTCGGTACGGAGCAGTGACAGCCTCCTGTGGAGGCTATCCACCCCGTCGTCCGCAGGCCGTGTGGACTTGACTCCGGACGGCCTCACCTATGCATGGACCTACGACACGTTGAACGACCCGCGCGAGACCATCTGGTTCAGCCGTGCGTTGGAAGATCGCAGCGGAGAGCCCATCTGGTCCTCGACCCACGATCCGGACCATGCAGTTGAACACCACGTGTCCGTGCTTGTCCGGGGCCGCAACGTGCATCAACCGTATCGCATCCTGTCCTTCACCATCAAGGTGTCCACCGTCCTCGCCGAACTGAGAGGCCTACCGGCGCAGGACGGCGTGCGCTGGTTCGTACTGAACAACGATGGCCAGGACCTGGTAGTAGGGGATGGATCCGACACACCTGACGCGTTGCGCGATACCGCGATGCAGCTCTGGCACACCGAACGGTATCGGGGAAAATTCCGCGGATCCGTGGGCAAGGAGGGTTTCCATGCCTTGGTGGTGCCGAACTCGATCCAGGGGGAGACGTTCCAGGTGGGGACCGTGGTACTGGACGAGCAGATCCTGCAACGCATGCGGCCGGAACGCAGGGCCCTGGTACTGGCCGGTCTTTTCCTGCTGTTCATGGCCCTTCTGTTGCTGTGGTCACATATCCGCAGGCGGCGTGAAGCGAAGCTCCTTCGCCAGCAGGAGAAGCGCACCCGCTCACGCGAGCGGGAACTGGCCAAGGCCTTGGGCGAGCGCGATGTGCTGGACAGGGAGGTGCACCACCGGGTGAAGAACAACCTGCAGGTGGTGAGCAGCCTGTTGAACCTGCAGGCACAGCGGATACCGGAGGGCCCCACCAAGGATGAGTTCGTGCGTGGCAAGCGGCGCATCGACTCCATGGCCCTGGTGCACCACAAACTCTACGGCATGCAGGACCTTCGGTCGATCAAGTTGAAAGACCTCTTCCAACAGCTGGCGGACGCCGTGGCCGCACTGCACCGACCCGGCAGCAGCACGGTGAGCCACACGGTGGACACCGCCAACATCGTTTCGGACCCCGACACGGCGATCGAACTGGGGATCATCCTTTGCGAGCTGCTGGACAACTGCCACGAGCACGCGTTCCCTTTTGCGACCGGCGGGCACATCGATGTGCAGGTACGCGAGATCGCCGGAGACCAGTTCCGCCTCACGGTGTCCGACAACGGCAAAGGCATGGAGGAGCAGCGGCCCATGGACACCACCAAGCTGGGCCTGGAGATCGTGGAGGCCTTGGCCGGTCAGCTCGATGGCAGCTTCTCGATGAAGAGCGGTAACGGCGCCACCTGCGAGGTGCTGTTCCGCATGATGCATCCGCTGGGATAGCACCGTTGCCGGTCAATCCAGAACCCACTCCACCTCCACCCTCCGCTCGCCGGGGTCCTGCCCGCTGCTGCGCGTATCGCCGTAGTAGTTCACCAGCAGCCGCTCTTCCGCCACGCCACGGCGCAGCAGGTAGTCGCGCACCGAACGTGCCCGTTGCTCGCTGAGCATCAGGTTGGCGTCGGCGTTCCCGGTACGGTCGGTGTAGCCTGTGATCAGCACGCGTGATCGCGGCGACCGGGCCAGTTGCTCGAACACCTCGTTGAGCAACACCTGGTGCGCAGTGCTGATGGTGGTGGCCCCCTTCTCGAACTGCACGGTGACATTGCGCCCGGTGAGCAAGCTCAGGTTCGCGATCGGATTGTCGTGCGGGGCGGCCCCGGCATCGCGCAATTCCTTCACCTCCATCCCCAGGTCGTCCATGCGCCCCTCGATGTCCTCCAACCTGTCGCGCACCGCCCAAAGCTCCTTGCGCTGGTCGATGCGGTCGATGCGGTCGTTGATGCGGTCGAGCTCCTCCTTGAGCCAGCGGTCGCGCTTGCGGACCTTGGTGGTCGCGAGCGGCGTTGCACCTTCCTCCGCCTTCGCGGAGCTGGCGATGGCCAGGAGCATCTCATCGTTCAGGCGCCCATCCGGAGCCCCCATGCCGGTGTCGCTCACCGTGAGGTTCAAGGCGCAGAGGTAGTTCTGGTCGTCGTACACCGTACCGCAGGTCGAATTGATGGCGAGCGAGCGCCCGGGCGGAAGGGCCTCGCCCTGCAACACCTTCACGGCCGCAAGGGGTTGCAGATCGGCCCGCAGCTGTCGTTCCAGTTCGTCGCGTTGGCTGCGCACGTAGTAGAAGATCGCGAGGTACTTGTCCTGGTCCTGTCCTCCGTCCACCCCGAACCGGGCCTGGCTCCAGTCGATCTTGCAAAGGCGCTCGAGCTGCTTCAGCGTGGGATCGGAAACACGCGCGGCACCTTCACCCTGGCCCAGTTCCTCAGTGGCCGCGGAGACCATGCCATTGAGCTGCTGCACCATCACCGGCACGGGCAGGTCCGCCTTCACCCCCTGCTTCTCGAAGTGCACATGCGCATCGAGGTACGTGGCGATGCCCGCAAGCAGGAGCTTGTCCAAGGGCAGTTCCACACCGGCATCGGGTCTCGAAGTGCGCTGGAACTCCATCACCGGGTCCACACCCGCGCCAGCGAAGCGCCACGTGGCCTGGAACACCGGGCTTGCCGGATCGCCCTCCTCCATGGTGCCACGCACACGGATGGTGCGTGCATCGCTCTCACCGGTCAGCACCAGGTCCAACTGGGCGCATAGCGCCAGCGGCAGGAACAGTGCGGACAGCAGTGACAGGAGCCTGGACATGACCCCACGAAAGTACCGGCACTGGCGCAGGGACACGGTGCCGAGCCATGGCAAGATCTCCACCGTCCGATGAACAGGTCAGGAAAGCGAAAAAGACATCATGGCGCGCTGGCCCAGGATCCAATGCTCCGCTTCCTCGCGGAAGCCGAACACACGGAACGGGAAGGGCGGCTGGTGGTGCCGCAGGAAGAACTCGCCCTGGATCCGCTCGGGCAGGTCGTGCGCCATGTAGGCCACGGGGCGATGTCCATTGCGGCAGGCGCGGATCAGCAGAAGGCGGGCCTCGGAGCTCATGCGCACGAGGTTCTCCATCTCCACCATCACCGGGTGAAGGCCGCGCGGATCGAGCAGGTCGAGGCAACGAAGGATGTCCTTCATCACTGCGGGATCGATGGTGGCGCGATCACGAAGCACGAGGCGGAGCATCTCGCCTTCCTCCCAGGCTTCAAAGACAGTGCGGGTGGCATCCTTGTCCTTCGGCATGCCGCAATCTACCCTCCGGAAAAAGGGATCGATCGACCACGCGAAGCGGATGTGTGAACAGGCCGCGGTGGAAAGCGCACGACGGTCAGCGCAACGCTTCGGTCACCACGACACCTGTCGCGGCGTCGGGCACGGCGACCCCGATGATCGCGGAAACAGTGGGCACGATGTCCGTGATCACCGTGCGGCGCAGCACCTCGCCGGGCTTCACGCCCTTGCCGAAGAGGATCACCGGTACGTGCGTGTCGTAGTTCCAGCCGCTGCCGTGCGTGGTGCCATGCCCGTTGCTCCAGGCCTCCTGCTCGATATGGCCTGGTCGCAACGCATAGAGGATATCCCCGCTGCGACCCGGCATGTACCCGTTGCGCATGAGCTCAGCGAACCGTTCGCCCGAGGCAGCCCGGAGCTGGCTGGCACCGATCGCGAAGGCGAACCCGGGACGCTCTGCCAATCGATCGGCGAAATAAGCCTCCGACCACTCGGTCCCCCTGAAGAATACCTGGCCGTCCAACACAGTGTCCAACCACGCCGTTCCACCGCTCACCTGCGCGGGCATGCCACGGATCACCTGCTCCGCGGCGCCCTGTACGTCCACATAGCCGGCGCTGCCTTTCCGGTCCTTCAACAGCTGTGGAACATCCACCGCGCCGTGATCGGCGGTCAGGAACACGACATACGCTCCGACGCCGGCACGCTTGTCCAACTCCAGCAGCAATCGTTCGAGTTCACGGTCCAGGCGGATGTACATATCCTCCTCCTCGATGGCGCGCAGACCCACGCGATGGCCCAGGATATCGGGGCTGCTGTAGCTGATCGCGAGCAGGTCCGTGGATCCGTCCGTGCCCATGTCCTCCCCTTCCAACGCGGCCAGCGCCATGTCCGTGGTGATCGTGTTGCCCCACGGTGTATAAGCGATCAGGTCCAACGAAGCACCGGCTTTCCGCAAGGAATCGAGGTTGACCGGCAAGGTGGCTGGAATGCCTCGCGCGATGGGGATCTCATAGGGATTGTCATCGGGCAGCGAGGTATGGTATCGCTCACGGGGCAGCATGGGCGACCAGGTCCGGGCGAGGTAGTTGTCCGCAAGGCCTTGCGCATTGAACGCCTCCACCCAGGCGGGAAGCTGCTTCATGTACCAGGTGCTGGTGATGAACCTTCCCTCGTTGCCACCCACGAACCAGTAAGCCGCATCACCGGTCCGCCCGATGGGAAGCACGGACGCGCGGTCCTTCAAGGCCACACCGATGGTCCTCGAGCGGCCGTCGAAACGCAGCTCGAGTTCGTCCGCCAATGTGGTGGACAGCAGTTGCACCGGTGATCGCTGTCCGCTCCGAGCGGCGCTGCCCACCCCTTGGACCGCTGTGTCCACGACACAGTAGATGGTGCTGCGGCTGGCCCGATCGTAGCGGTCGTTGGCCACGATGCCGTGGTGGCTCGGCGTGGTGCCGGTGTAGATGGACGCATGCCCGGGTCCGGTGACCGTGGGCATGTAGTTGAAGTGCGCATCGCGCTGGAAGCTGCCTTCGGCGATGAGCCGCTTGAAGCCGCCCTCGCCGAAGTTGTCCCAGTAGCGGTAGATGTAGTCGGCGCGCATCTGATCCACCACGATGCCCACCACGAGTTTCGGGGGATCCTGCCACGTGGGTTGCTGGGCTATCAACAACCCCGATACCATCGATATTGCTACAACCACACTGAACCGTAGACCCACAGCGGCCGACGTAGCGCATTCGCGTAGTCGGGTCGGGTCGACCTCCAGCGGATCCACGGAATACGTTCTGATCATGTTCATGCGGAACGAGCGAAAAGGTGGAACAGGGCGACACCAGCGATCACACTGATGGCGATGTTGAGCAGTGCAATGCCGGTCATGCCGTCGCGGAAGAGCACATAGTTCTCAAAGCCGAACGTACTGAAGGTGCTGAAGCCGCCGCAGAAACCCACGGCGAGCAGGGCATGCCAAGGCTCACGTCCCGGCGCTGTGGTGTTCCACCGCAGCATCAACCAGGCCAGGAGGGCGGTGGCGATCACGTTCGCGGCGAGCGTTCCCCAGGGGAACACGCTGTTCGCGGCGAAGCGCAGGAGCAGTCGGCTGATGGCGTAGCGGACCACACTACCGGCTCCGCCACCGAGGAACACGGCCAACCAGGGGTTCATGGGGAGGTGAAGCGTTGGTGTATGGAGCGGAACAGGATGAAGAAGAGCGACCCGACCGCGAAGCCGTACAAGCCTCCGACCACCACATCCGCAGGGTAGTGCACGCCCAGGTATACGCGGCTGTATGCGATCGTCGCGGCCCACAGCAGCAAGGCCGGCACTGTCCAACGCGGTCTCCGCTGCAGCATGCCGATCATCAAGGCCGCGATGGCGAAGTGGTTCGCTGCGTGCGAGGACACGAAGCCGTACCGGCCTCCGCAGCTCTCCGGTACCAGATGGACGAGGCCCGCCAATGCCGGTTCATGACAGGGGCGCAAGCGCTCCACGGTGTTCTTGAAGAGCATCACGGACCCGCTGTCGCTCACGACGATCATCAGCGCGATGAGCGGCAGCGCGATCCACAGGCCGCGCCAGTTCCAGCGCAGCTTCACAAGCAGGAGGAAGGCGACGTACAGGGGGAACCACAGGCGCAGATCGCTCATTGCTGTCATCGCCAGGTCGAGCGTGTCCGTGTGCATGCCGTTCAACACGAGAAAGGCGGCCTGGTCCGCGGCGATGAGGCGGTCCAGCAGGTCCATGGTCAGTGCAGCTTGCGCCAGAGCAGGTCCTTCAACGCATCGATGCCCAGGCCGCTCACGGAGCTGATCATCACGCACTGCACATCCTTCGGCAGTTCCTTCTTCACGGCCTTCATCAGCTCCGCATCCAGCATGTCGCACTTGGAGACCGCCAATACGCGGTCCTTGTGCAGCAGCTCCGGACTGAACTCCTTCAGCTCGTTCAGCAGCACATCGTAATCCTTCTTGATGTCGTTGCTGTCCGCGGGCACCATGAACAACAGCACGCTGTTGCGTTCGATGTGGCGGAGGAAGCGAAGGCCAAGGCCCTTGCCTTCGGAGGCACCCTCGATGATGCCGGGGATGTCGGCCATCACGAAGCTGTACGCATCGCGGTACGGCACGATGCCCAGGTTGGGCACGAGGGTGGTGAAGGGATAGTCCGCGATCTTGGGCTTGGCGGCGCTGACCACGGAGAGCAGGGTGCTCTTGCCCGCGTTGGGAAAGCCGACGAGTCCCACGTCCGCGAGCATCTTCAGCTCCAACACCAGCCACTTGTCCTGTCCGGGCTCACCGGGTTGCGCGAAACGGGGGGTCTGGCGCGTGGCCGTGGCGAAGTGTTGGTTGCCCTGTCCACCGCGACCGCCGGGAAGCACCACGTATTGCTGGCCCTCCTCCGTCACCTCACAGACCACCTCACCGCTCTCCTCATCGCGGATGATGGTGCCCAGCGGCACTTCAATGAACACATCCTTGCCGGCGTGCCCGCTGCGCTGGTTGGAACCGCCCACTTCGCCATCACCGGCGATCAGGTGCTTGGTGTAGCGCAGGTGGAGCAGTGTCCACATGTTGGAATTGCCGCGCACGATGACGTCTCCGCCCTTGCCCCCATCGCCGCCATCAGGGCCTCCCTTGGGAATGTACTTCTCCCGTCGAAGGTGACGGCTGCCTGCGCCCCCCTTGCCGCTGCGGCAGTTGATGCGGATGAGGTCGATGAAGTTGGGGACGCCGCTCACAATGTTCGTGGATTAGCGGCCCACCGCGGTGATGAGGCGGCCGGTGATCTGCTCGATCGTGCCGGTGCCGTCGATGCCCTTGAACTTGTCCTGGGCCTGGTAGAAAGCCTTGAGGGGCGAGGTCTTCTCCTCGTACTCGCGGATGCGCTTGCCGATGACGTCCTCGTTCTTGTCGTCCGGACGGCCACTGGTGGCGCCACGCGCCAACAGGCGCTTCACAAGCTCCACCTCGGGCACTTCCAGCGCGAGCATCACGGTGATGGCCTCGCCACGGCTTTCAAGCAGCCCGTCCAGCGCCTCGGCCTGGGCCTTGGTGCGGGGGAATCCGTCGAAGATGAACCCCTCCGCGCTATTGCTCGCGTCCAGCTTGTTGCTGATCATGCCGATCACGATGTCATCGGGCACGAGCAAGCCTTCGCTCATCAACGCCTGGGCCTGTTGACCCAGGGGGGAGTTGGCCTGGATCTCGGCACGGAGCAGGTCGCCGGTGCTCAGGTGCACAAGCCCGTAGTGGGAGATCAGGTATTCGCTCTGTGTGCCCTTGCCCGCGCCGGGAGGGCCGAAGAGCACGATGTTCAGCTTGTTGCTCATGGTTCGTTACGATGCGATCCGGTAGATGCCCGGAAGGTTGCGACCCAGTCCGTCATGGTCCAGCCCCGAGCCTACCACGAAGGCGTTGGGGATGCGGAGCGCGACATGGTCAATGGTGAAGTTCTTGGCGAAAACGTCGGGTTTGAACAGCATGGTGGCGACGGACACGCTCGCAGGCTGGTGGTCCTTCAACACGGAAAGGATGTGCTCCATGGTGGTGCCCGTGTCCACGATGTCCTCCAGCACCACCACGTGGCGCCCATGGATGCGTTCGTTGAGGCCGATCAGCTGGTCCAATCGCCCGGTGGACGAGGTGCCGTGATAGCTCGCCACTTTCACAAAGGTGATCTCACACTCCACCGTAACGCGCTTCACCAGCTCTGCTGCGAAAAAGTAGGCGCCGTTCAGCACGCCGATGAACAGGGGGCGCTTGCCAGCGTAAGCCACGTTCAGCGCGGTGGCGACACGGTCGATCGCCGCATCCAGCTCCAGGGCGGAGAGGTAGGGTTCGAACTGCTTGTCGTGCAATTGGACGCGGCTCATGCTGGACGCCTCCGGGGGAGGCGATCGGGCTGCGAAGTTAGGGCGCCCGGAATTGGGGTCCGGAAGGGGGAACGACCACCTGCCATGTAACACCGGAACACTACATTCGACGCCATGCGCCATTGGCCCACCCTCCTGTCCCTGGCAATGCCCCTGCTCGTTTCGGCGGGTGGTGAGGACCTGCCTTACGGTGCGCGGATCGCGGGCATGGGCAACGCGGGCATCACCTTGGTGGACCTGTACAGCGTCCGGCACAACCAGGCGGGCCTCGCCGGGCTGGACAAGGCGGTCGGCGGGCTCTACTACCAGCAGCACTGGTTGAGCCCCGACCTGGCCATGCAGGGCCTCGCCTTCGCGATCCCCTTGGGTAAAGGCACCATCGCTGCCACCGGCAACAGCTTCGGCTACAGCCAGTACCGCGAGCAGAAATTCGGTGTGGCCTACGCCATGCGCTTCGGCGAAGGGCTGCGGGCCGGGGTGCAGCTGGACTACCTGAACGTGCAGTTGGGTGAGAACTACGGTTCGCGCAGCGCCATGACCGTGGAGCTGGGCGTGCAGGCGAAGCTCACCGACGCCCTATGGATCGGTGCGCACCTCTACAACCCCAACCAGGCCAGCATCAGCACCGACCCGGAGGACCGCGCCCCCACCGTGCTGCGCGCTGGCATGGGGTACACCTTCAACGAAAAGGTGCTGATGACCGTGGAGGCCGAGAAGGACATCGACATGCCCGAACGCTACCATGTGGGCATGGAATACCATCCGGTGGGCGCGCTGTTCCTCCGCGCCGGCATCAGCACCGGGCCGGTGCAGAGCCATTTCGGGGTGGGCGTGCGCGCCGGGCAGGTGGACATTGACATGGCCGTGGCGGTGCGCTCTCAGCTGGGGGCCACCCCCATGCTGAACCTGAACTACCGCTTCAAATGAGGGCGGCGGCTGCGATGGCCGCGCTTCTTGTGCTGGGGACCAACGCCCTGGCCCAGCAGGACATCGGCATTCCGCGTGACCTCATCGAGCAACGCATCGAAGCAGCGGCGGACCGCCTGGGCGATGATAGCGACGTGGACCTTACCAACCTCTTCGAGGTGCTGATCGACCGGTACGGCGACCCCATCGACCTCAACCACACCACCGCCGACGAGCTGTCCACCCTGCAACTGCTCAGCGACGTGCAGATCACGGCCCTGGTGGACCACGTGAAGCGCGAAGGCCGACTGCTGAGCTTCTACGAGCTGCAGACGATCGACCAGTTCGACATGGCCACACTGCGCCTCATCCGCCCTTTCGTCACGGTGCGCGAGAACGACGCCGGCACCCAGGCCTCGCTGAAGGAGATCCTCAAGAACGGCAGCCATGAGTTCACTGTGCGGAGCCAGATCAACATCGAGCAACGCAAGGGATTCATCGGTGGCGGCGACCCTTTCAACAAGCCCTACGCCGATCCGGATGGCGACCCGCTGCCCGATGTGAACGACCCGGTGGTCTACGATTCCCTGCGGGCCAACAGCAAGGTCTACCTCGGTTCACCGTGGAAGCTCTACTCCCGCTATCGTTTCCGGTATCGGCAGAACATCAGCGTGGGCTTCACGGCGGAGAAGGACGAAGGCGAGGAGCTCTTCCGCGGAAGCCAGTCGCAGGGCTTCGACTTCTACAGCGCGCACCTTTTCGTGCGCAACATCGGACCGGTGAAGGCCGTGGCGGTGGGCGACTACCTGGCGCAGTTCGGGCAGGGGCTCACCTTCTGGTCGGGCTTCGGCTTCGCCGCGAAGAGCAGCTACACCATGAACGTGAAGCGCAACGCGAACGGCCTGTCGCCCTACACCAGCGTGAACGAGAACCTCTTCCTGCGGGGCGCCGGGGTCACGCTCGAACCCATGAAGCACGTGGAGCTCACGGTGTTCGGCAGCCGCAACCGGATCGACGGCAACATCCGGAACCCCGATGACCCCCAGGCGGAGAACGTGGACCAGGTCGCCTCCTTCAGCTCCTTCCAGGAGGACGGGCTGCACCGCACCGAGAACGAGCTGCGGAAGAAGAACGCCATTGAACAGACCAGCTACGGTGGGCACCTGCGCTACCGCAAGGGCACCTGGAGCGTGGGTGGCACGGTGGCGCGGGTGGAATACGATGTGGAGCTGCAGCGCGAAACCCAGACCTACAACCAGTTCGACTTCCAGGGCAGCGGCAATACGAACGTGGGTGTGGACTGGAACGTGATGTACCGCAACCTCACCTGGTTCGGCGAGGGCTCGCGCAGCCAGAACGGCGGACTCGCCGGCCTCACCGGCGTCTTGATCGCGCTGGACAAGCGACTGTCGCTGGCCATGCTCTACCGCGACTACCAGCGCGACTTCCGGGGGCTCAACAGCCTCGCCTTCGCCGAAGGCACCAACCCCTGGAACGAACGCGGACTATACACCGGCGTGGAGATCAAGCCCGACCGGGTGTGGACCATCAACGCGTACTTCGACCAGTTCCGCTTCCCGTGGCTGCGTTTCCAGACCGATGCGCCCAGTGCGGGCAGCGACTGGCTGGCGCAGGTCACCTGGCGGCCGAGCAAGCGCGTGGAGCTTTACGGTCGGGTGCGGCGCCAGGACCGCCAGCGCAACACCGAGGAGGATGTGGTCGGCGTGGACCCGTTGGTGACCGTGGAGCAGGTGAACTACCGGGTGAACGCCAGCTACCGCGTGAGCGAGAGCGTAAGCCTGCGCACCCGGGTGGAGGCGATCGACTACCAACGCGGCGAAACCCCGCTGGAGCATGGCTTCCTGATCTACCAGGACGTCGTGCACCGTCCGTTGCGAAGCAAGGTGGAGCTCACCGGCCGTATCGCGGTGTTCGCCACGGACAGCTACGATGCGCGGATCTATGCGTACGAGAACGACCTCATCGGCCTGTTCAGCATACCGCCCACCTACGGCCGCGGCATGCGCTGGTACGGCATGGTGCGCGTGACCCCGATGCGGCGCGTGGATGTGTGGGTGCGCTACGGTGCCTGGATCTACAACGGGCAGGACCGCATCAGCAGCGGCTTGCAGGAGATCAACGGCAACGTGCGCAGCGACCTCCACCTGCAGGTGAAGTTCAGGTTCTGATCATCCATGAGCGTTCGTCACATCCGTCTTGACCCCGCGAACCCGGAAGCGCGGTTCAGTGCGGCCACCATGCCGCGGCTGGAGTTCCGGCAGGCCTTGTTCTTCACGAACGACCCGCCCTTGGAATGGCACCGGCGCTTGAGCCGAGCTGCCTTGATGGTGACCACGAAGGCCTTCGATGCGGACGGGCGCCAGTTAGTGGTGGACCACCAACCGCAACGCTTCAGCCTGTTGTACAACCACACCTGGCCGGATCCGGTGTTCAAGGACATCAAGCGGTGGAACTACGTGCCCGTGGAGCTTCGCGCCGATGCGCCTGTGGTCGGCTGGCTGCTGGAGATCCGCCTCCGCGACCTGCGGCTGAAGGAAGGTGAGTACGTGGAAGTGGCCTTCCTGGGTTGAGAGAAACCACAGATGACGCAGATGACACAGATGATCTGCTCACTGGGGGACGGTTCATCGAATGGGCTTCCTTACTTTGGTTGACAAACCCTGCTCTCCATGAATCGTCGCTCCTTCCTACTTAGCAGTTGCCAGGCCTGCGCCGCGCTCGCGGTGCTCCCTGCCCTCACCACGCTTGAAAGTTGCAGTTCCGCCAAGGCCGCCACTGGCATGGTGGAAGAGGCCGGTCGGGTGACCCTGCCACTCGCGGACCTTGGCGCCGAAGGCCGCATCGTGATCAAACCGAAAGCGGTGAGCGACCCCGTGATGGTCGTGAAGCAGGCCGACGGGACCTACGCTGCGCTCCTGCTGAAATGCCCGCACAAGGGTGGTCCAGTGAAGGATAAGGGCGGTGTGCTTGAGTGCGACTGGCACCACAGCACCTTCGACCTCGGCGGCAAGGTGCAGAAAGGCCCGGCCAAGAGCGACCTCACCCACTACCCGGTGACAGAGGAAAAAGGGAAACTGGTGATCCAGCTGGTGTGAGTTCATGAGCCCCTGCACCATTCGTGTCCATCCGGTCCATTCAATGGACACGATGGACATGCCATGGACCGGGCATCCCAGGGATCAATCCTTCAGCACGAACGAAACGGGCAGGTTGAACTTCGTCTTCACGGGCTTGCCGTTGAGAAGACCCGGGGTCCACTTCGGCATGAGGCGCACGGCGCGCATGGCCTCCTCGTCCAGCAACGGATCCATGCCCCGGGCAATGGACACATCCGTGACCGAACCGTCCTTGTCCACCACGAAGGAAACGAGGACCTTCCCTTGGATCCCTGCCCGCTTGGCCTTCTTCGGGTACTTCACCTCCTTCTTGATGAAGGCCGCAAGGGCCGCTTCTCCTCCCGGGAACTCGGGCATCACAGATATCTCGTAAACACGATCCAGAGAATCCTGCTTATCCACTTGGGCGAACGAACAGATGCCGAACACCAGACCGAGCACAAGGAGAAGGGAACGGGTCATGGCTCGAAGCTACAGCTCCGATGGAAGACCGCCTTCTCCGGCATTCTGACGGTCATCATGACCACGCCCATCGGCCCGCCTACATTTGGCGGCAGCCATGAGCAACGTCTACTACCCCGACTACCTGCAGCTGGACAAGATCCTGGGCGCGCAGGCCCCCGAGAGCGACAAGCACGGCGTGAACGCGCACGACGAGATGCTCTTCATCGTCATCCACCAGGCCTACGAGCTGTGGTTCAAGCAGATCCTGCACGAGGCGGGCAGCGTGATCGACCTGTTCGCGGACCACCACGTGGACGACAACGGCGGCGAGCTGAACATCGCGGTGCACCGCATGCAACGGGTGAAGACGATACTTGATGTGCTCGTGCACCAGATGGACATCATGGAGACCATGACGCCGCTGGACTTCCTGGACTTCCGCGACCTGCTGCGGCCTGCGAGCGGTTTCCAGAGCATGCAGTTCAAGATCCTGGAGGCACGGTTGGGCCTGCGGATGGAAGCGCGCTTCGGCAGGTCCTACTACACCAGCCAGCTGAAGCCCGAGCACAAGGCGCAGATCGAAGCGCTGGAGACCATGCCCACGCTGTTGGAGCTGGTGAACAAATGGCTGGAGCGGATGCCCTTCCTGGAGGAGCGGTTCTGGCCGCAGGGCGAGAAGCACTTCTTCCATCACCTGGAGGAACTGTACACCGCCGGCCTGGTGCAGGGCGAGACCGAGAACGCCGCGCTCTGGCAGACCATCTTCGTGGACGGCGCACCGGAGCGTCGCCTCTCCCCTGCTGCCGCGCGCAGTGCCCTCTTCATCATGCTGTACCGCGACGAGCCGATCTTCCAGCAGCCGTTCCGCTTCCTCGAAGTGCTGTTGGACATCGACGCGGGCATGGCCGCATGGCGCAGCCGACACATCAACATGGTGCACCGCATGATCGGCCTGCGCGTGGGTACCGGTGGCAGTACCGGCAAGGCCTACCTCAAAGGCGCCATGGACAGCCACTACATCTTCAGCGAGATCGCCGACCTCAGCAGCTTCCTGTTCGAGCGCCGCAAGCTTCCCGCTTTGCCGGAGGAGTTGAAAAGCGCGTTGGGGTTCAGGGGGTGAGAGCGCGTAAAGCCCTGGTCAATGCTACCTTAGCGGGATGCATGTTCACCGGATCCTCATCGCTCTCCTTACGGGCATCAGCATCGGCACATCCAATGCTCAACCCACGTTCCAGCAGACCTTCGGTCCATTGGTGACCACCTCGCCCTTTCCCATTTCGTATGTGATCCGCCACGATAATGGCGCATGGACCATGCGAGGTGGCTTTGGCCTGAACACGCTGTTGCGGTTGAATGCGAACGGAACGCCGGATTGGATGAAGGCGTTCACATCACCCGACCTCGCCTCGGGTTCGATGATAACGGCCACCGGCAGTGGCCCATCGAACAGCACGATCATCGCCCTGGGTGATACCGTGGAGTCGCTCGGACCCGCACTGAGCCGTCGTACGTTCGGTGTGGCAAGGATCGCTGCGAGCGGGTCCGTGGTGTGGTCGAAGCGCTACCGTTTCGAAGTGCCGGAAGACCTGAACTACCCGAGCGACGATCACCAATTGGCCGTGGCGACCGATGGGAGTTTTTTCTTGGACGGCGGCGAGCCATCCCGTGCGAGCATCATGCGGTTCGAAAGCAATGGCGATCTGGACTGGGCGCGCGCCCTGACCGACCCTGATGGCCTTGGACACATCGACGAGCTCATTGTGGACGGGAACGGAGGCTGCTACTTTCTCGGGGGATACACGAGCGAGTTCCAAGACACCAGCATGATCATCGCAGGGCACCTGAATAGCAACGGCGCACTTCTATGGTCGAGGAAATTCGACCCCGCGGACCCTTCCAGGATCTTTCAGCCCTTGCATCTCCTGAGATCGCAGAACGGAGATATCGTGATCACTGCGCTCGAGTACGGAGGTGGTTCGCCGAACAACGGCCTGCTCATGAGATTGACCTCCACCGGCAACCTGCTCTGGGCCAAGCAATATTGGTTCAATTCATCAGAGACCCTGAGCATCAAGAACACAGTTGAGCGCTCCGATGGACAGTTCTGGATGGCACTGAACAAGAGCGGCTCCGGTATCGCGCGCTTGAACGCTCAGGGAGTTGTTCAGGAAGCCGAACGCATCACCTACGAGATCATGGGCAACTCCATCGTTGTGGTCGAATGGGAACCGCGCCTGATGCACAATGATGAGATCGGTGTTACGGGCTTGTACCTGATCGACCTGAACGGGACTTCCGCCGACCCGCGTACCCGCCTGCTTTGGAACCTCGATGCGTTCGATCTTGGCCTGTGCAAGTCCGACCCGATCACCATCACGGACGTAACGCTGCCCGCCAGCGCCATCGTGATCACCAGCAGCACGACGACCAGCAACCTGCCCGTCACCTCACTGACCACGACATTGTCCTCCACCCCGGGGAACCCGCCTGTGCCCGAGGAGTTCTGTTCCATGCTCTTGAACATCGCACCGGAGCAGGAGGGTCCCCTTGGAATGACCGTCATTCCGACGTTGCTTCAGCGTGGCGAGGAACTGTTGGTATCGGATGCCCCGGAAGGGATCCTGTGCGTGCGCGATGCCTCCGGAAGGCTCATCACTTCGATGCGCACGGGCGGAAGCACTACGATCAGCTTACCCTCGGCCACGTGGGCGCCCGGACTGCACCTGCTTCAACTGATCGGCTCCGATGGTTCGGTCCGTGCCGCGCGGGTGATGGTCCAGTAGGCCGATCACCCCACCTTCACCGCGTCGAACAGCCCATAGTAGCTGTCGCGCAACTTGCTTTCCCGCTGGGCCACGGTACGGATGGCGGGCACCTGCAGCCAGTTCTCCATGCCGTTGCGCCAGGCACGCCAGATGGCACTATCGATGCGGCCGCGCGTGTACCAGAAGTACTCCTCGGCGCAGAGGTTCAGGTAGTCCATGATCACGCGGTCCGGATCACCGTCCATGTAGGTGCCCTTCTCGATCGCGAGCAGGTCACCGTTCAGTCGATCGTACCGGATGTTGAACGCGGTGAAGAGGTCCTGCATCACCTTGTCGCGCTGCAGCCAATAGTTGAGCAGGCCGATGTACACCGTGGCGCAGGCACCGATCATGCCCAGGGCGATGGTGCCATCGAGGTCACCGTCCACCTGGCCCCACCACAGGATGGCGAGGGAGCCGGCGAGGAAGAGGATGGTGGCGACGGTGGTGCGCTGGCGGCGCAGGTCGCGGACGGTGACAGCGGGCATTCTGGCGCAAAGGTGCGCAGGGAAAGCCGGACCTACAGCACGAACCGCTGCCCTTGCTGCGGGATGGCTATGTTGTGATAGCCCAGCTCCGCCATGTGGTCCTGCATGCCCTTGAGGGCGCGGTCGATGCCGTGGACGAGAAAGAGCTGCTTCACCTTGGACGCATCCTGGCAGCCGATCCAGCGGGCCAGTTCGGCGCGGTCGCCGTGGGCGCTGTAGCTCTCCATGCGCAGGATCTGGGCTTTCACGGGCACATTGTCACCGAAGATGTTGACGTGGTCGGCGCCCTCCATCAGTTCCGCACCGAGCGTACCGGGCGCACAGAAGCCCACGATGAGCACGGCGTTCTGTTCGTAGGGCAGGCCGTGGCGGAGGTGGTGGCGGATGCGGCCGGCCTCCATCATGCCACTTGCGGAGATGATGATGGCGGGTTCCTGGCGCTCGTTGATCTGCTTGCTGCGTTCGGCCTCGCGCACGAACTCCACGCCGCGGAAGCTGAAGAGGTCGGGATCATCGGCCAGCTGCGCGCGCACATCCTCTTGCAGCAGCTTGGAATGGTCGCGATAGATCGCCGTCGCTTTACCGGAAAGCGGACTGTCCACGAACACCGGCACGCGCGGCAGGCGCCCCTCGTTGAAGAGCCCGTTGAGCGTGTAGAGCAGCTCCTGTGTCTTGCCGATGCTGAACGCGGGGATGATGAGCTTGCCCTTGTTCTTCACACAGACGTTCTGCACATGGCCGAGCAACTCGTCACGTTTCTCCTGGATCGGTCGATGATCGCGGTCGCCGTAGGTGCTTTCGCAGATGATGACGTCGGCCTGCGGGAACGGTGCGGGATCCGGAAGCAGGCGGTCCACGAAGCGGCCCACATCACCGGAGAAGGTGAGGTGCAGGGGACCTTCGGGCCGGTCGATGGCCAGGTGTACACAGGCGCTGCCCAGGATATGACCCGCATCGGTGAAGGTGAGCTTCACACCTGAAGCCAGCTCGAACACTTCGTTGTAGTCCACGGTCTGCAGCGCGGCCAGCGCTGGCGGCACGTCGTCCACTTCGTACAGCGGTCCTTCCTCCGGAGCGGGTCGACCGCGCTTTTTGGCGCGGCGCAGGTCATAGGCGAAGTCGTACTCCTGGATGCGGGCACTGTCCTCCAGCATGATGGTGCAGAGATCGCGCGTGGCGGGGGTGCAGTAGATCGGTCCGCTGAATCCCTCCTTGACCAGCTTGGGCAGCAGGCCGCTGTGGTCGATGTGCGCATGGCTCAGCACCACCATGTCCACCGAGCGCGGGTCGAACCCGAAGCGGCGGTTCTTCGCATCGCTGTCGTGGCCTTCGCCCTGGAACATGCCGCAATCGAGCAGGATGCGGAGCGCATGGCCGTTGGGGCGCGACAGCTCGAGCAGGTGCTTGCTACCGGTGACCATGCCGGCGGCGCCGTGGAAGGTGATGGAGATGGACATGCGACGAAGGTCGTACACGAAGAGCCTCGACGGCAATGTGCAAATGCTCGAATGTGCAAATGTGGACATCACGCCAACGATCCACATTCCTCCATTCCCACATTTCATTCACCCGTTTCCCTCCTTTTCACATTTCCACATTCTCCCATTTCCACATTCTCATTTTCACAATTCCACATTCTCCCATTTCCTCCGCCCCCTATCTTGGCCCTGTAGCCCCCCTGACCGCATGCGACCCATCCTGCGATCCCTGTTGGCCCTGTGCTGTTCCTGGCTCGGCTGCCACGCCGCACAGGCACAGACCTATCAGGTGCGCGGCACCGTGACCGACGCGGCGACCGGCGAAACGGTCTACAACGCCAAGGTGCAATTGAAGGGCGCGGACAAGGCCGTGCTCTCGGACCTTGACGGCCGGTTCGAACTGCCGGTGCCCGCGCTGCCGCCCTTCACACTGGTGATCACCAGCCTGGGCTATGCACCGCAGGAGGTGGACGTGAAGAGCCTGGACCAGGACCTGAAGTGCAAGCTCAGCGTGGAGGAGACCTTGCTGAAGGAGGCCAACGTGGTGGGCGACCGGATCCGCGACAAGCAGAAGCAGGCGCCGCTCACCGTGGAGAGCATGGACATCATCGCCATCCGCGAGGCGCCCAGCGGCAACTTCTACGAGAGCCTGGGGACCTTGAAGGGCGTGGACATGACCGCCGCCAGCATGGGTTTCAAGGTCATCAACACGCGCGGCTTCAACAGCACCAGCCCGGTGCGCAGCCTGCAGCTGATCGACGGCGTGGACAACCAGAGCCCCGGCCTGAACTTCTCGCTCGGCAACTTCCTCGGCGCAAGCGATCTGGACGTGATGAAGGTGGACATCGTCTCCGGTGCCAGTACCGCCTATTTCGGTCCGGGCGCCTTCAACGGGGTGATCAACATGACCACCAAGAGCCCGTGGACCTTCCAAGGCCTCAGCTTCAGTGCGAAGGGCGGCGAGCGCAGCATGCTGGAGGGGGCGGTGCGGTGGGCACAGGTGATCAAGGACAGGAACGGCAAGGACCGCTGGGCCTGCAAGGTGAACGCCTTCGCCATGCGCGCCGAGGACTGGTATGCGGAGAACTACGACGCCACCAGCAACAGCCCCGTGGGCATCAGCAACCCCGGTCGCTACGATGGGGTGAACAGCTACGGCGACGAGAACGTGACGGTGAACAACGACTACAGCAAAACCGCGTTCGACCGGCGTGAGACCCCCGGGCTGGGCTTGTTCCTGAGGCCCGGTTACCGCGAGGTCGATCTGGTGGACTACGGCACGAACAACATCAAGTTGGGCGGCGCGCTGCATTACCGGTTAACGGACGGCGACTCGACCAAAGCACCGGTGGAGGCCATTGCGGCAAGCAACTTCAGCACCGGCAGCACGGTGTACCAGGGCGACAACCGCTACCGCCTGCAGGATGTGATGTTCTTCCAGCACCGGCTGGAGGTGCGGCAGGAAGGCACTTGGTTCCTGCGCGGCTACCTGACGCACGAGGACGCCGGCAGCACCTACGACATCTTCACCACGGCGCTGCGGATGCAGGAAGCTTCCGGCACCACCACGGAATGGAACACGAAATACTACACCATCTGGAAGACGCGGGTGGTCGACATCCTGGACCAGACGGCACCGGGCTACTTCACGGTGGCCGAGGCACCGGCGCAAGGGATCACCAGCGCAGCGGCCTATGACGCGTACATCACGCAGTTCGTCGCGGACAATCCAGCGCTGTTCCAGAGCCTGCATCAATTCACCCTGGACACGATCAACTCCATCGACAACACGGAGCTGAACCCCTCCTACGATGTGGGCACGGAACGCTTCAACACCAAGCTGGACGAGATCACGGGCAAACGCTTCACCGAGGGCGGCTCGCTGTTCTTCGACCGCTCCGCGCTGGCCCATGCCGCGGGCGAGTACCGTTTCAAACCGGCGTTCGGCGAAGTGGTGGTGGGCGGCAACTTCCGGCAGTACCTGCCCAACAGCGCCGGCACCATCTTCAGCGATACCGGCAACGTGGTGATCCGCAACAGCGAGTTCGGGGTCTTCACCGGTCTGGAGAAGAAGTTCATGAACGATGAACTGAAGCTCACCGCCACGGTGCGGGTGGACAAGAACCAGAACTTCGACGCGCTCTTCTCCCCCGCCGCCTCCCTCGTTTACACGAAGACCGGCCAGCATGTCTGGCGCGCCAGCTTCAGCAGCGCCATCCGCAACCCCACACTGGCCGACCAGTATTTCTACTACAACGTGGGCCGGGCCTTGCTGCTGGGCAACGTGGAGGGCCAGTTCGAGGAGGGGCGCGACAGCCTCTTCACCGTGGAGAGCTTTGATGCCTACCGCCGGAGCCCAACGCTCCTGGAAGGCTTGAGCAAGCTGGACTACTTCAATGTGGACCGCCTGCGGCCCGAACAGGTGAGGACGATCGAGTTCGGCTACCGCGGCACCCTGTCCAAGCAGTGGTACCTGGATGCCAGCGTGTACAACAGCTGGTACACCGATTTCATCGGCTACATCATCGGGCTTTCAGGCCGGTTCGACCAGACCACCGGCTTCCCGATCGGTGGATTGCAGGCCTACCGTCTGGCGGCCAATGCCACCGAGCAGGTGACCACGCAGGGCGCGAACATCGGCCTCAACTACTACCGCCTCAAGGTCACGTACAATGTGAACTACAGCTACAACAAGCTGCTGAGCGGTGCGGACGACCCCATCATCCCGGCCTTCAACACGCCCCAGAACAAGTTCAACTTCGGGATCACGGCCCACGACCTGCGGGTACCGGGCACGGACCTGCCACACCTGGGCTTCGGCCTCAACTGGAAGTACGTGGAGGGCTTCGTCTTCGAGGGCTCCCCCCAGTTCACCGGCGCCATTCCCAGCTACGACATGGTGGACGCCCAGGTGAACGTACGCTTCCCGAAGCTCCACGCCACAGTGAAGCTGGGAGCGAGCAACCTGTTCGGGGTGGTGCCCCTGTTCGACAAGGATGTGCCGGACAGTGAGCGCCTGGACCGGGTGTTCAACAACAACGTTTACATGGTCTATGGCGGGCCTCGCGTGGGCCGGTTGGCCTACCTCCAGTTCATTTATGAGTTCAACAAGTCCTGATGATGGTTTGAACGATCATTACCGTGTGTACCTTGGAACCGCCAAAAACACCCTTAACATGAAGCGACCCTTACACCTTGCCTGCGCGATGGCCGCATTGGTGCTCGCCAATGCCGCCTCGGCCCAAGTACGATACCTGGAAGAAGTGTTCACCGATGCCCAGGTGACCATCACACCCGATGTGGTGTTCGGCCAGAACATCGACTTCCTCACCTCCAACTTCAGCAACCCGGCGCTCTTCGGCCCGAATGTCATTCAGCTACAGACGCTCGTCAGCACCCAGCAGCCCATCCCTGCGGCCTACTTCAACCCGTCCGACACCAGCACGGTGGTGAAGGTGGCGAACCTGCGCATGGACGTTTACCAGCCCGACCAATCGGTGGATGCGGTCACTGACCGTCCGTTGGTGATCTACGTGCACACCGGCAATGCCCTGCCACCGCCGCTCAACGGGAGCCCGACCGGGACGCGGAAGGACAGCACCTGCGTGGAGGTGTGCAAGCGCATGGCCCGGCGTGGCTATGTGGCCATCAGCATGAGCTACCGCGCCGGCTGGAATCCCCTGGCCGCCACGGAACAGGAGCGTCGCGGCTCGCTGTTGAACGCGATCTACCGCGCCATCCACGATGTGCGCCAGTGCGTGCGCACCGTGAAGGCCAACGCGACCACCTACGAGATCGACCCCACCAAGATCATCCTGATGGGCGAAGGCACCGGTGGCTACATCACCCTGGCGGCCACCACCCTGGACGACGAGGCTGAACTGTTCGTGGAAAAGTTCCGTCCCGATCCGTTCGATCCCAATGTGAGCTACATCGACACCACCAAGGTCGGCAACGTGGAAGGCTTCAACGGCCAGCTCACCCTTTACCGCCCGAACGGCGAGAACAGCGACATCAATTTCTGCGTGAACATCGGCGGCGCGCTGGCGGACACCACCTGGCTGGAGCAGGGTGACGCACCGATGGTGGCCTTCCACACGGTGTTCGACCCCTTCGCGCCTTTCAACTACGGCATCGTGATCGTGCCCACCACCGGAGGCCCCGTGGTGGACGTGCCCGGCAGCAACTACTTCATGCGCTTCGTGAACGACTATGGCAACAACGACAGCTTCGCCACCCTTCCCGGCGGCGACACCTGGACCGATGCGGCCCGCGCTCGTTATGGCACCACGCAGGTGCACGTGGGCAGCTCCGTTGCCATCAACACCGACGTCGAAGGCCTGTACCCCGTCGTCACCACGGATTGGCCCGGTCTGGCCATCGCCCCCTTGGAAGAGGCCAGCCCCTGGCAGTGGTGGGACCAGAACGGTGCCTTGGCGCAGGTCGTGGTGGATCCCGGACCTCCGGCCATCACCGCCAACCAGGCGTCATTGGCCAGCAACCCCAACAGCAGCCCTGCGAAAGGTCGCGCCATGATCGACACCATCATGGGCTATGTGAATCCGCGTATCGTCTGCGCCCTTGACCTGGGCCCTTGCTCGCTGGTGGGCATTTCCGAGAGCGACCCCATCAACATGGGCGTGGACCTCTATCCCAATCCCGCCAACGCGAACGTCACCATCACCAGCACCAAGGCCGACATGCTGGGTTTTGAACTGTACGACATCAACGGACGTCGCGTACGTGCCGAGAACGTGAACAGCCGCAACTTCATCCTGGAGCGCAACGGACTTCCCGCCGGCGCCTACTTCCTACAGCTCACCTTCGACCAGGGCAACGTGGTCCGAAAGGTGATGCTCGACTGATCTTTCCTCCTTCCCATGAGAGAGCCTCCGAAAGGGGGCTCTTTCGTTTTCAATGGCTGAAGGTCGAAGGCTGAATGATGAAGGACGAAGCCTGATGCCGGACCGCAAGACGGAACTAATGGCCAGGAAGGAGGCTGATGGGCTTACCAGGTAGGGAGTGACCGGTGGCGCAGTGTGGACAAAAAACCCTCTTCCAACTTACCTCCTTCATTCTTCAGCCTTGGTCCTTTAGCCTTCCCACTGCCCCCCGCTCATCCCGTTGAGCTGACCGTTCATCCATAAAAGGTACTTTGTGTTGCATAGTACCAACCTATGCCTGTATACTTGCATCGTCAAGTACCAGACATCACCCATGAACGTCGAGAACACCAAGGCCCAGATGCGCAAAGGCGTGCTGGAGTACTGCATCCTCTCGGTGCTGGGGCAGGACGAGCTGTACCCATCGGACGTGATCGCCAAGCTGAAGGACGCGAAGCTGATCGTGGTGGAGGGAACGCTCTACCCCCTGCTCACCCGCTTGAAGGACGCGGGCTACCTCACCTACCGCTGGGAGGAAAGTCGCAGCGGACCACCCCGGAAATACTACAAGCTCACCCCGCTCGGGAAGAAGTTCCTGAAGGAGCTCGACGATACCTGGGACGAGCTCGTGACCGCGGTTTCAAAGTCCACCCGACGCAATTGATCGAACCCCACGCTTTCACCAGCGAACACCAATGAAAAAGACACTCACAGCCAACATCAGCGGCACCGTATTCCACATCGAGGAGGACGCCTACGAACTGATGAACCGTTACCTGGCCAACATCCGCGGCAAGTTCACCGGCAGCGCGGGGGCCGACGAGATCATCAGCGACATCGAATCCCGGATCGCGGAGCTCTTCACCGAGCGCCTCGTGGGCCGCAACGTGGTAACGCTGCACGACGTGGAGCACGTGATCAGCGTGATGGGCCAACCCGAGGACTACCTCGGTGACGAGGGGACCCAGGAAGCAGGCACAGGAGCAGGAGCAGGGGCAGGTTCTGGAAGCACGTTCACCGGGCCACGCACGCGCCGCCTCTATCGTCATCCCGGGGACCTATGGGTGGCCGGTGTGTTCGGAGGGATCGGGGCATACTTCAACATTGACGCACTCTGGCTTCGCATCGCGTTCATCCTGTTCGTGATCCTCGGCGTGGGCTCCCCGATCCTCATCTACCTGATCCTATGGGCGCTCATCCCCATGGCCGACACCCCGGCCGAGCGGCTCATGATGGAAGGCGAGCCGGTGACGGTGGACAACCTGAAACGCGCGTTCGACGAAGGCGCGAGCCGCTTCAAGCAAAGGGCCGAGCGCATGGCGCACGAGGCCGAGGAAGTGGGCCGTCGCTGGAGCGCTTCCGGGTCCGGTGCGCGTCATCGGGCCTCCGCGAACGTGGAACATATTGCCCGGCGCGGTGCCACTCTGGTGGGCAAACTCATCGGCACGGTCCTGCTCTTCCTGGGCACGGTGTTCACCCTTGTCCTGCTCAGTGCGTTGATCACCGGCGGGTCCATCACCCTCGACGCGTTCGGCGGTGGCAACGACCTGCACGAATTCTCCGCCGCGCTCTTCGAAACGCCGCAGCAAGGCTTCTGGGCCGTGACCTCGGCCATGCTCCTGTTGTTGATACCGGCCATCGGTGTATTCCTGGGCGGCCTGCGGCTGGCGACCGACATACGCACGCCACAATGGCTGGGGTGGACCCTTAGCGCAGCCTGGCTCATCTCCTTGGTGGCGGTCCTCATGATCGTGCCGCGCTTGGTGAACGACTTCAGCCGCACCCGCAGCAACATCCACGCGGAAGCATTCGTGCAGCCTGTGGGACAGACGCTGACCCTGAACCTGCTTGGCGTGATGAACGAAGAAGAGCGGACCAAGCGTTGGTCCTGGGGTTGGAACAACGGATTCAACGCCGACCTGGACGGTTTCGTGGTGGGCGACAGCATGAGCCTGGATGAAGTGCGTGTGGATGTGGAGACCAGCCCCGACACCTTGTTCCACCTCCTCAGCGAGCGTAGCGCACAAGGTCGCAACAGCAAGCCTGCGCTCATCCGCGCCGAGCACATCACGCACCGCATCGTCCAGCACGGCGACACGGTCCTGGTGGCACCCTACCTGCACGCGCCGCTGGCCGACAAGTACCGCGCCCAGCGCCTCCGACTGGTACTGCAGGTGCCGACCGGTCGCGCCGTGCACTTCACCAAGGCCATGGGCTTCCTGCTCGACGACGTGGACAATGTGACCAACACGCCCGATAGCGATATGATCGGAAAGACATGGACCATGACCAGCGGCGGCCTCAGCAACAGCGTGACCCCGGAGCAGGTGCCCGATGATCTGCCGGCACCGCTTGCACCACGCACACCCACAGCGCCCTCACACGTGGAACCCACATCCGCAACACCAGTGGACACGCGTCCTTCGGTGGCCCTGCCCAACCTCTTCAACGGGCTGACCCGCTTGATGCGAAGCTGAACTTCGCCCATCCGTCCACCGGCGCAACGAGGGGTCGTATTCCGGTGACAGGCCCGCCCCGGCGATCTTCGGACCGACCGGGGCGCGGTGCGTGAAGGGGCTGATCACCGTCAGTGCTTGGGTGCGGTCATCACGTAGTTTCGCAGGCGATGTTCGAAGCCCTGGACAACCCGGTCTTTCTGGCGATGTACGTGGTGGCCAACACCGTTGGGCTCGTGCTGCTCACGGCGGCGGTGCGCCGGCCCCATGCGGCGCGGTGGATGCTCATCCTGCTCTTCGCCTGGGCCGGTTGGACCAACTACAGCACGGCCGTGAACGATCCGGAGGCCTACCTGGAGTACGCGGACCTAACCTGGTCAAAGACCTACCGCGACATCATCCTGGGCCCGTTCGCGGAGCACATTGGGCGCTATGTGGGGCTGGTGGCCTTGTGCCAGCTGCTGATCGCTGGGTCGTTGCTGCTGAAAGGCTTCGTGATGCAGGTGGGCTGCTGGGGCGGCATCGTGTTCCTGCTGTCCATCACCCCTTTCGGTATCGGATCGGGCTTCCCGTGCACGCTGGTGATGGCGCTGGCCTTGTTCCTCACCATGCGCAAGGAGCGGCGGCACTGGCCCTGGCCCGTGGAGCGCATCCTGCCCGTGGCCACCGCCGGGGAACCGGGCAGCACCGAAGGCTGAGCGCAGCACTTCACACCGGGTCAACACCGCGCGGCTAACTTGCGCCGGTCACCATGCGGCTGCGCAACATCATCTTTTACCTGCTGACCATCGGGGCGTGCGGCGCCGCCATGTACATCATTGCGCTGCGGGGTGACGCGCTGGAATTGGATGTCATGGGGCACTTGCCTGCTCCACCGGGTTCCGGATTATGGAGCCAGTTCAAGGACACGTTCCACCACAACCTCACGCACCCGCTGGCGATCCTGCTGCTGCAGATCATCACCATCATCGTGATGGCGCGGATGCTGGGCTTCATTTGCCAGAAAGTGGGTCTGCCCACGGTGATCGGCGAGATCGCGGCGGGCATCATCTTAGGCCCATCCTTCCTGGCTACGCAGTTTCCCGCATACTCGGCCTTCCTGTTCCCGCCGGCCTCGCTGGGCAACCTGCAGTTCCTCAGTCAGATCGGGCTCATCCTCTTCATGTTCGTCATCGGCATGGAGCTGAACCTGAGCGTGCTGAAGGACCGTGCGCAGGACGCGCTGATCGTAAGCCACGCCAGCATCGCGCTGCCGTTCACCGCGGGCATGGGGCTGGCCTACCTGCTGTACGCCAAGTTCGCGCCACCGGGAGTGGCCTTCCTCGGCTTCGCGCTGTTCCTGGGGGTGAGCATGAGCATCGCGGCCTTTCCGGTGCTGGCGCGCATCGTACAGGAACGGGGGCTCAGCAAGAGCCGCTTCGGAAGCACCGCGATCACCTTCGCTGCCGTGGACGACGTCACCGCATGGTGCCTGCTGGCCGTGGTGATCGCCATCGTGAAGGCCGGCAGCATCATCAGCTCGCTATACACCGTGCTGATGGCCCTGGCCTACCTGCTGCTGATGTTCCGCGTGGTGCGTCCCTTCCTGAAGAAGCTGGGCGACGTGTTCGCGGACCGCGAGAGCCTGAGCAAGCCGATCGTGGCGGTCTTTTTCATGGTGCTGTTGTTCAGTGCGTATGCCACGGAGGTGATCGGCATCCACGCGCTTTACGGAGCCTTCGTGGCCGGGGTGATCATGCCGCCCAACCTGCGCTTCCGGACCATCTTCATCGACAAGGTGGAGGACGTGGCCGTGGTACTGCTGCTGCCGCTCTTCTTCGTGTACACCGGCTTGCGCACCGAGATCGGCCTGTTGAACAATGTGGGATTGTGGAAATGGACCGGGCTGATCCTGGCCACGGCCGTCTTCACCAAATTCAGCGGCAGCGCACTGGCCGCCCGGTATATCGGCATGAACGTGCGCGAGAGTTTGATGGTCGGCGCCCTGATGAACACCCGTGGCCTGATGGAGCTGGTGGTGCTCAACATCGGCTACGACCTGGGGGTGATCG
>JBIIYP010000092.1:0-5040 GCA_044346705.1 Flavobacteriales bacterium | reverse complement strand
CTGAACGTACCCACTGGGCACAAGATGGCCGAGGTGGCGCCGGAACTGAACACGAAGCTGCCCGGAGGCGCGCTCAGGCAACTGCTGGCACCGGTGACCGGATTGTAGGTGCCAGCGGAGCAATCCGTGCATGCGGTGGCGCCGTCGGTACCGCTGAAACGGCCCGCAGGGCAGCTCGCACAACTGGTGCTGCCGGCGCTGCTGCTGAAGCTTCCCGCCAGGCAAAGGGCGCAGGTCGACTGGCCCGTGCTGCTGCTGAAACGACCCGCCGGACACAACACCGCCGGAGCTGTTCCGCCCGCGCAACTGCTGCCCGCCGGACAGGTGGTGATGGCCGTGGCCACCGAGAGGCCGTTGATGGAACTGTAGGTGATGAATGCGCCGGGGCTCGCATCGCAGCTCACCGCGCGGAAGAGGCCGCTGCCCGTTACCGCGCTCGTGGCCTGGCAGGCATCGCTCGCATCGGGAATGCCATCGCCATCGCTATCCGGTGAGGTAGGTGTGCAACTCGTTGCACCGGGGGGGCTGGTGCTGCCGACGGGGCAGCTCAAGCAGACCGTGCTGCCGCTCACGTCGCTGAACGTTCCCACAGGGCACAAGAGGGCCGATGTGGCGCCGGAGCTGAACACGTAGCTGCCCGGAGGCGCGCTCAGGCAACTGCTGGCACCGGTGACCGGGTTGTAGGTGCCGGCGGAACAATCCGTACAGGCCGTGGAACCGGTAGTGCTGCTGAACTTGCCCGCAGGACACGCCAACGCAGGGGCCATGCCGCCCGCGCAGCTGCTTCCCGCAGGACAGATGAACACGCTGCTCACGTACACCACGCCACCGGAACTGGTGCTCGTGCCCACGAAGTAGCCGGGGTCAGCGCCGCAGGTGCTGCCGTAGGTGAAGTGCGCAAGGCCCAACACCGCCTGGCAATCATCGCCCACATCGGGGATGCCGTCGCCGTCGCTGTCCGCAGAACTGAAGGTGATCTCATTGCCGACCGCACTGCCCAGCACCGTGCCGGGGGGGCTCGCGATCATCCCGTAGGTTCCGGCCGTGCAGGTGCATCTGCGCTGGTTCACCGTGGTGCTGCTCACCGCGGCCACCACCAGCAGGGGCGCACTGCCCGTGAAGGACACCGGTGGCGACAGGGTGAAGGAAAGCGCCGTACCGGGTGTGAAGGAGGATATCGAGGAAAGCACCACATCGGCGGCGCTCAGGCTTCCACTGCCGTCCACATCGTGGACAAGGCGGAAGTCGCTCAGGTCGCCGGCCTGCACCGTGCCGGTGATGTGCACATCAGCAGCGCTCAAATGAAGGCTGCTGGTGCAGGCATCACCCGCGAACGTGAAGCCGAAGATCACCGCGCTCGCAGTGCCTTGCGCCACCACCGTACCGGCCGGGGGGCTGCCCGCGTTGCTCAGCGTTACCACCGTGCTTACTGGCGGGTGGCTCACCACACCGGCCACGCACACGTCCTGTGTGCAGGCATCGCCATCGCCCAGCGGACCCACCTGGCTGCAACTGCAACCGCTGCTGCTCACCGCTTCGCCTCCGGGCGTATTGGGGCAGGTATCGCTGCTGTTGGCCACGCCGTCGTTGTCATCGTCCGCAGAGATCGTTGTGCACGCCCCGGCCACACATGTGCTCCCGGTGCCGCAGCTGGTGCCATCTGGCGCCGCGGTGAACACACAGCCCGTGGCAGGGTTGCACGCATCGATCGTGCACGGGTCGCCGTCGTTGCAGTTGAGCGGCGTGCCGGGGCTCACCACGCCAGCAAGGCAGGTCTCGATCCCGTTGCAGGCATTGCCATCGCTCACGGTGATCTGGGCGCAGCTGCAACCCGTGCTGTTCACACCAACACCTGCAGAAGTTCCGGGGCAGTTATCGCTGGTATTCGGAATGCCATCACCATCACTGTCAACTGAAGCGTTCAGTTGAATGTTATCTAAGCGATTGTTGCCAGCCGCGGCGGATGCGCCCGTACCCGAGAAGCGGAGGTATGCGTTGGCTACGTTGTTCAGTCCGGTTACTGTAGTTAACGTGACAGTAGCAAACGAAGTGGTCATGCTAGTAACGGCTTGCACTGGAGACCAATTGGTTCCATTCGTACTGTACTCCCAAGTTTGGGTGCTATAGCCGGTAGCAGTCTTCCGAGTAGCGTAGCTCACCACGAGATTGGCGTATCCAGCCATGCTGAATCTGAACACCATGAACTTTCCATTGGACGCAGTGCCACTATTAGCACCACCAAGAAGCACTAAGCAAGCAGGCGCAGTTGTTGTCGTCGAGAATCCGGTGCCAGCATTCAAAACTGAGCCGTCGAATGATGTGACCTCATTATTTGTCGTTGCAGTGATCCAAGTGCTAGAACTGTTCGTTCCGTTTAGGTACAGAGTGCCCGATCCGAAGTTGGCAGTATAAAGTGATGGGCTGTTGGGTGCCGCGAGCACAGCAGTACCTCCAGTGGTCGTCGTTTGAAAGTCCCAACCCGCGATCAGTGTCTGTCCCCACCCCACCTGAACCTGGAGCACGAGCAGGAGGGTCAGTGCGGATGTGAGCAGGTGCCGGAGGAAGGCGGGTCGCACGGCAACGCCTTCGCTTGGTGCTACTGGCGTCTGCGCCAAAGCGCTTGAGCGACGGCGTGCGCACGAGGTGGGGGTACAGGCTGCGGTCATGGGAACGGAGGGTGTCGGTGAAGGCGAAGAGGCACGGCAAGGGACTGGCCGCGGAAATCGAAGCTGGTAGATCTATTCCATATTTGGGAGCGAGCGGCCACGAAAGCAGGAAGATCGTATGTGGGAGTGCACAAAGTCGGTGACGAAGTGGGGGAATGCGTCCACGAAGGGGAGTGCCCGTGCATCGTTGTTCGTGCATCGTTGGTCGTGCTTCGTTGTTCGGGGATCGTTGTTCGTGCATCGTTGTTCGGGGATCGTTGGTCGTGCATCGTTGGTCGTGCTTCGTTGTTCGTTGGTCGTGCTGCTCCTTTCGCTCAGGGTCTCCGAAGGGGGCCTGATGGAAAACTGCTACGACCACCCCTAGCCCCTCCCTACCTGCCGGCAGGCAGGCTTGGCAGGTGGGGAACCATTTGCGTCTCCGCCTTTACCAGATTGTCACCTTAAGAAAGCTCGGCTCCCCTCCTCGTGGAGGAGGGGTTGGGGGTGGTGCGAAGACGGAATTGAAAGCACGGCATGACCACCCCTAGCCCCTCCTTGGCAGGAGGGGAACCACGCGCTTCTCCGCCTTTACCTGCTTGTCACGTTGAGAAGATCCTCTTTTCGCTCAGGGTCTCCGAAGGGACCCTGAGCATTCGTGCATCAGGGTCCTCTGCGAGAGACCCTGATGGAAAACTTGTCACCTTAAGAAAGCTCGGCTCCCCTCCTCGTGGAGGAGGGGTTGGGGGTGGTGCGGAGACGGAATTGAAAGCACGGCATGACCACCCCTAGCCCCTCCCTACCTGCCGGCAGGCAGGCTTGGCAGGAGGGGAACCACGCGCTTCTCCGCCTTTACCAATTGTCACCTTAAGAAAGCTCGGCTCCCCTCCTCGTGGAGGAGGGGTTGGGGGTGGTGCGGAGACGGAATTGAAAGCACGGCATGACCACCCCTAACCCCTCCCTACCTGCCGGCAGGCAGGCTTGGCAGGAGGGGAACCACGCGCGTCTCCGCCTTTACCAGTTGTCACCTTAAGAAAACTCAACTCCCCTCCTCGTGGAGGAGGGGCAGGGCCTGTCTGCCGGTAGGCAGGGGTGGTGCGAAGACGAGAACGCCGAACGCGAAGCGCCCCGGCCTTGTGGACCGGGGCGCTCGCAAGATCGTTGTCAGCGCTTACTGGATCACCAGGCGCTGCGTGAAGGTGTGTTCACCAGCGGTGAGGTTCACCACGTAAATGCCGCTGGAGAGCGAACCGTCCAGGTCGATCACGGTGTTCACGGTGCTGCCACTCACGGCGATGGTGCGGCTGGTCACCTTCTGGCCCACGAGGTCGAAGATGTCAACGGTGGCGGTGGTCACCGCTTCGTTCACGTGGTCAAGGGTGAGGTACAGCTGCTCACCACGGTTGGGGTTGGGCCAGAGGTGAAGGGCGGCTTCTTCGATGATCGTGGCGGAACGCGATGAACCGTTGGCGGGCGGCGCTGCGGCCATGCACACCTGGCAGCTGTTGCCGTAGGCGCACCACGTACCACCGTTATCGAAGCTCACACGCACCACCACATCGTAGCACTGGCCCAGCTGCAGGGGGTTGGTGTTCCACTCGGCGATCACCAGCGAGCGACTGTTGGTGGCGATGTTGCGTGTATAGCCTGGGCGGGTGAAGCGGAACTGGTACCTGTTGGCACCGGGCACGGCCACCGCATGGATCTGGTTGATGCCGTTGAGCTGCAGCCCCGTGGCACCACAGGAGATCACGGGATCGGCGGTGGTGGTGAGCTGTGTGGCCTGGCAGTTCGCCGTGGGATCCACCTTCATGCGGCACGCCGGACCGTAGGGTGCGTAGACACCCGCCACCCGAGCGCGGACCCGCACGTTCAACAGGGTGAAGGAAGGCACCGGATTGGTGGTGAGCGTGTTCAGGCGCAGGAAGGAGCTGCGCAGCGCGCTGGGGGTACCGGTGGGCGCGCTGCTGCCGGCGGCGGCATGCGTGAAGGCCACCTTCCGGGTGTAGCTGCCATCGGGGTTGTAGATCCAGAACTGGTAACCGCTGGTGCTGTTGGAAACACCGAACTGCGCGGTCACCGCAGTGTTCTCCACGATCTGCAAGGTGAAGGCGCTGGTCACGGTCTCCTGGTCGCAGGTGGCGGTGGTCAGGCGATCGGTGCCCAGGGGCAGGCAGAAGGCCTCGGGCGCCTGTGCCACGGGACCGGTCCAGATGCCGTCTCCGGCGTTGTCCAGGAGGCGCTCGTTGTTCGCATCGCGCAGCACCCATCCACCGGTGGGACCGCTGTTGAGCCCATCGCCGAAGCTGTCCAGCACGCGCAGGTTGTAGCAGCCGTTGGGCAGGCAGCACGTGGCGGTGATGGTGCTGTTGCTGGCATAGCCACCGCCGGTACAGGC
>JBIIYP010000063.1:0-16128 GCA_044346705.1 Flavobacteriales bacterium | reverse complement strand
ACCGATCCAACCTCGGCGCGGTGCAGACCAGCGTGACCATCACCGACGCGAATGCCTGCGAGTGGCGGTCGGAGATCTTCACGCTAACCAGTCCGGAAAGTTCGGACTGGAAAATGAGCGGCAATGCGGGCACCAACCCGGCCACACAATACATCGGCACCACGGATAACAAGGACCTGGTGTTCCGCACGCAAGGCACCGAGCGGTTGCGGGTGAAGGCTAATGGCGAATTGAAGGTGGCCAACCTGCAATTCAATGGTGGGTACAGCTTGCTCTTCGCCGATTCAACGGGAACCCTGCGCAGCGCTGATGGCTTCGCGAACGAGATCCAGGAGATCAAGAAGCCCTGCCCCGTGCCCTTCCCTTGGCTGGTCTGTGGAAATAACATCAATCCGGATCAATGGCTCGGCACCAAGAACAACGAGGACCTCGTTATCCGCACGAACAACGTGGTGCGCATGCGTGTGGACAAGTTCGGCAAGGTGGGCATCGGCACACTACCACCCGCAGGTGCAGTGAACGGTTTCAGGCTCTTTGTGGAGGATGGCATCTCCACCAGGGATGTCATGGTGAAGCTGGGCCCCTGGCCGGACTTCGTGTTCAATGAGGTGTACGAACTGCGTTCGATCGATGCGCTGAAGGACTACCTGAACACACACGGCCATCTGCCGGGCATCCCATCTGCGGCGGAGCTCGAAGCGCAGGGTGGCGTGGAGGTGGGGGATATGCAACGGCGCTTGCTGCAGGTGGTGGAGGAACAGCACTTGTACATCCTGCAACTGCACGAGCGGCTCTCAGCCGCCGAGCAGCGCTTACAGGTTCTTGAAGCGTCCAAGTGATGCGCGCGCGGTTGCTTCATCGGCTTCAGGGCGCAGCGGCCTTGCCGATGCTCTTTGCTTTACCATCCCAAGCGCAGGTACCCTACCCGGAGCAGGTGGTGGAGGGTGTGACCTGGAGCAGTGGCGTGCAAAATGTAGCCGTATCCAATCGCATCGTTTCACCGGGCGACGGCGGCGGTGCAGTGCTGATCACCGGCAACGCGCAGGCCGAATTCGTCTCCGGCACCTCCATTCACCTTACCGATGGCTTTCATGCAGGCGACTTCACAGGCAACGGCCAGCATTTCAGGGCGCGGATCGATCCTTTTAATGGCGGGCCGGATGATGTCATCACCATCGCGCCCGATCCTGCGACCAGTGTTACTGACAACGTGCTCCATGTGCCCAAGTGGGAGAAGGTGGAGATCGGGGTAAGGCTTCCGCCGGATTACCAGGATGCCATTGACAGCTTCTTCGCACACTATTACTCCAACGGCGATTCGGCTTTCGCCACACCGGATCAAGTGGATCGCGACCATGACCTGAACCCCTATGCGGACGATTCGCTACTGCTCGTGATGTCCCTTACGGACCCTTCCGGAGATCGGCGGATGAAGTGGGGGTTCTTCATGAAAGAAGGCAAGTGGTCCAGCTCGATTGATGCGGCTACGCTTGTCGAGGATGAGTCGAGCGCCCTCCATCCCTACCATGTGCGCTATCGGATCGCGCCGGACGAGGAAGGGGCATGGCAGTTCGCGCTTTCGATCAAGGCACCACACTCCACCACTCCTGCGAACGCCCCCCTGACGGAACTGGTGTATTCCGGCTACTCGTTCCATTGCGACCCACCACTGCCCGACAACCACGGCTATCTGGCGGTGAACGACAGCAACCGGCGCGTCCTCCAGTTCGAAGGGGACAAGGACCTGGTCGGTGATGAGACATCCTTCTTCGCCATGGGTACCAATTTGGGTACTGGGCGGATCACCACACAAGGTGCACCGGCATATACGCTTTGCCGACGGGATATCCACTACCTGCAGCAGGCGATGGAACAGCTGCATGGCGTCGGCGCCAATTTCATGCGCCTCTTCCTCATGCCCCGCGACTTCGCTCCGGAGTTCAAGAACCTGGGCGTGTACGATGCCTACTACACGCAGGATCCCTGTGCCATCTTTTCGGGCATGTACGACACCTGGGGCAATTGCCAGTTCCAATGCTGGGCCTTCGACAAGCTCCTGGATCATGCCCGCCAGAACGACCTCTATATGCAACTGGCAGTGGACCCCTACCCGCCCATTGTCGCCTACGAGAACTTCATCTGGGGGGATCATCCGTACATGACCCAGTTCATCGAGCCGCACCCGCAAGCACCACCCTTCAACAAGTACGACATCAAGCGGTTCTTCTTCAACAACGGCGATCCCTCCACCGCGGACCAGGCTGGCGAGGTCTTCTACTACTGGAAGCGTAAGTACAAGTACATGATGGCCCGTTGGGGTTACTCGGTGAACATCGCCGCCTGGGAGCCCTTCAACGAGGTGGACCAACTACTGTCCTACAGCGAAAGGACCATTGACGCCATCTGCGACGAGAACGATGGCACGTGGATCGAGGACGACACGCTACCCTCCGTGCTGGACGCCTGGCTTACGCGGATCATTTCGTATGTCAAGGGGCCTGTGGATACGGCAGATGCAGTCGGATCGCAACTGGGGGAGGACAAGAAGCTCTTCCTCATGAGCTACACCGACCCTTGGCCACCGCCAGCCGATCCTGCGCAGTACTTCCTGCCCTTCAGCAACGCGAATGTGGACATTATAGACGTACACAAGGGGTTGGGCGACACTCCCGATGCCCTTGCGGTCAGTTACACGGAAGGTCGCAACTATCGCGATAGCTGCTTGAAGCCCTTCAACAGGGGTGAGCATACCTACTACGGGGCCAAGGATTATGTGAACCAGAGTAACGACACGGTCTCGTTCGAGACCGCAAAGATCTTCAGCAATTACGATGTATCCTTCCACAACGAACTCTGGGCTTCAGCCTTCTTCGGCAACATGTCCACGGGTAACACCTGGCTTTGGCAGCGCGTGTTCTGGTGGCCGAACGCCTTGCCACAGAAATTCCCCCCCGGCGAACGTATTCCCGCTGACCCAAACAATCTGCTGGAACCGCTGCATTCGGGTGTGTTGGGCGCTACGAATGCTCTGAAGGTGGGTGTAGGGCAATACGATACGGTCCGCGTCAAGAACCGCACGGTGTATCACAACTTCAAGCCCCTGGCGGACATGCTTAACAATGCGGACTGGCAGGCTTACGATTTCTTCAGTTACGGGTATGAGGCGCATAAGGTGTATGACGATGTGAACAATTTGGAATGCTACTACCTGCAGAACACCGACAGCACTTTGGCCATCGGCTGGGTTCATAACCTGAACGCGTATTGGGATAATCACTTTTACCTCACGAGTGATACGCAGGGCTTTTTCGATTGTACCGCGCCCGATACGCAGCAAGTGGCCCTAGCGGGGTTTGCTGCGGGGCTACCCTATCATATCACCTGGTTCCCCACGCGCATGAACGACACCATCCATCCGGTGGATGCAGTGGACAGCACCGGTACAGGCTACGTCCTGCTCGACCTTTCAACAGCACCGCTCGGCGATACCGCGAACAAGTACTTGGACACTTTGCATATGGACTATGGCTTCATCATCTCACTGGCCCCTGTGCAGCGCAACATGAACTTCGACATGGATGCGGATACGCCTCCAAGCATAGGCTGGGACTTCAGCTTGTACCCCAACCCGGCGCGGGACAGACTGAGTGCAGTGTTCCCTGACCATGTTACCAGGGACATCACCATCTATGATCTCAGCGGCCGGGTGGTATACTACAAGAGGCAGGCACAGGGACCCATGATCACTATCCCGACCGAGCGTTTCAGCGGGGGCACCTACTGCATTCGCGTTTCTGGGGTCGACATGGCAAAGCACAAACTCTTTATCATTCAGTGAGCTATGAGAATGCAGATCTTGATCACAGCGGCGCTTCTCGGCAACTTGAGCGCTTGGGCGCAACAAACGTTCGAGAAGTACTATGTCGAAGGACTCGGTGCTCGCAACCTCAATCTTCATGAGTTGAGCAGCGGGAACTTCTACACCGCAGTTTCCGAGCCATCGGGAATTTCCCTGCTCAATCCACAGGGTGCCGTTATCTACACCCGGTCGTACGCAATCGATACAATGGTGTTCATTCAGTCGGTTAAAAAGGTGTCTGACAACGCCTATTACTTCGGTACCTTCTATCTACCAGGACCACCGAACGCATATCCCTTATTGGGTAGCATGGATTCCTTGGGCAACATCTCCATGCTGCGTTCATATCATTTGGATGGGTTGGCCGGCCCGGAACACGGTATTGGGGATATGGAGGTCATCTCCCACAACAGTGTTGTCGGCTGGGACCGGGACAATCGCTTGTTTATGCTGAAAGCGGATTCCAACCTGACCCATGTATGGTCAAGGGCATTTGTGCAAGAGGGCGTGTTCCACTTCGTTAAGGAATTGCCCAGTGGTGATCTGCTAGCAGGCTTCGACCTGGCCGGGGGCGGTGCAGGGCTGATGCGTATGGATGCCGGCGGCAACATCCTATGGTCCAAGAGCTACTTCCGACCCGACGGGCTCATGCACGATGCTGTGATCGAGAGCGACAGTGCATTCGTCGCGATCGGTTTTGAGGGGCCGCCGGGGCAGAGGAGAGTATTTATGATGAAGGTGAACGGGAGCGGTGATGTGCTTTGGAGTCGTGGCTACAATACGGTTCAGTCCTGGAGTCCAACCACCTGGCCGATGCGGATAGTGAAAGCACTGGATGGCAACTATGTGTTCTTGGCCAACATAGGCTTAATGTTAGGGTCTGGCCGCTCTTGGTTATTGAAGACGGATACGAATGGCGATACTCTCTGGGTCCGCAGGTATGGGGTGAATGGCGTCGGCTACGAAGCAGCTGCTCTATTGGCCACGGCGGACGGGGGCTTCACATTCTCGGGGCTTAGCTATCCATGGGGCACTTACATCTTCAAGACAGACTCTTTGGGCCATGTGCCATGCAGCGAGGATCCGCCTACTGCCCTGTACATTACGCCACTTTTTCCGGTTGACAGCAACATCACGCTCACTTCGGTGGATGGTGCGGTCACCTATCCCGCTTACGCGCAAGACACTACGTACGCCCCCATCACCGTGATCGAAGGCTGCACCATTACCCATGTTCCGGTAGAGCATCACGTGAGCAAGGTCCGGATACACCCCAACCCTACCACCGGCCGCATCACCCTTCAGTTCGCCGATCCGCTTACGGCGGAGAGCTACTACAGCGTGTACGATACCATGGGGCGCCTGCTGTACCAACGGCCGCTACCCAAAGGCCAACAGACCGAGGAGGTGGATCTAAGCCGCTATGGCAAGGGCACCTACGTGATCAAGTTCACCCGGCCTGAAGGAGTGTGCTATGAGCGGGTGGTGTTGGAGTAGGCATTCGTGGCGCCCTCCTGGTGCTTCAGGCCGCAGGGTCCCCTTCGGGAGACCCTGCGGGAGGGAAATGTGTTTGATCAGTACCATTCCGGCGTTCATCGAGCGCACAACCTACTGAAAGTGGGTCCTCTAATAACCGATACGGTTAGTGTACAAAATCGTACGGTTTACCACAATTTCAAGCCCTTGTCGGACATGCTTTCCAATCTCGATTGGCTGACATACGACTTCTTCAATGGCAATTATGCCACCCACAAGGTTTCCGACGACGCGAATGCCTTGGAGTGCTACTACCTGAAGAATGAGGATAGCACACTAGCGATTGGTTGGGTGCATAACCTGAACGCCTTTTGGAAGAACAACTATTACGTGAGCAGTACGGCACAGAATTTCCTGGGGTGCACCGACCCCAATACCCAATCGCTCACGCTGACGGGCTTCCATACAGGCATTCCCTTGCACGTAACGTGGTTTCCCACGCGCATGGACAGCACCGCTTGCCCGGCCTCTCAGGTGGACTCCACAGGGTCTGGGTCCATTACGCTGGACTGGTCCTCGCTTCCGTTCATTGGCATTTTGGACGATTACTTGGACACGCTTCATTCCGACTACGGATTCATCATTGCACCGCAACAGGTGCAAAAGAGCATGACCCATTTCGATGACGACGATATAGCAGTTGGACCCTCGGGCTGGGACTTCCAGATGTACCCGAATCCGGCGCGTGATGAATTGACCGTGGTGTTCCCAGATGACGACCTTCCCAGAGAAATTGCTCTGTACGACCTTGCAGGGAAGTGCTTGTACCGCAAGACACCCTCAGCTGGTGTGATTCAGCGTATCCCCATCGGCAAGTTCAGCAGTGGGGCGTATGGCGTTCGTATTTCGGATGCGTCCTCCTCTCGCATCAAACTCCTCCTAATACAGTAGACAATGAATAAGCGAATCCTTCCATTTTTCTTTGTACTGATTGCTCTTTCCACCAAAGGTCAAGACACATTTGAGAAGTACTACGATGCGGCTGGAACTGCGACGCTCAAGCTGAATGAACTCGCCAGCGGCAACGTGTTTGTTGGAATGGCGTTCGAGTATGGAACGTCCATAGTGAATGCGCAGGGAAGCGTTCTGCATTCGAAATGCTATGCCGTTGATACGATGCTGGTGATTCAATCTGTAAAAAAGATCTCGAACAATGAGTTCTACTTCGGCAGTATTTATGCTCAAGGGCTGAACGCCCCTGATCCAGGTGCGCATCCGTTGTTAGGTAAGATGGACTCATTAGGGAACGTAACAATGCTGAACTACTATCATTTGAATGTTGGGGCCAACATTGGGAACGCCATTGGTGATCTGGAGGTCGTCTCGCACAAAGGTGTGATCGGATGGGACCGGGATAATCGCTTGATGCTACTGAGGGCGGACTCCAACCTCATGCACATCTGGTCCCGGGCCTTCGATCAGGAAGGTGTGTTCCACTTCACTAAAGAGTTGCCAAGTGGTGATCTACTGGTAGGCTTCGAGCTTGCCTCAGGTGGTGCTTCGTTGATGCGCACGGATGCAAACGGTAATATTCTCTGGTGTAAGAGCTACTTCCGCCCGGACGGCAGGATGCACGATGCCGTGATCGAATCCGACACTTCATTCGTTGTGGTGGGCTATTCACCAAGTCCGGGCCAGAAAGTCTTCCTGATGAATGTGAACGGAAACGGGGATGTGCTCTGGTGCCTTGGATATAACACCGTTCAACCGTGGAATGGCCTGCATCCGCAGGTCCGGATCGTCAAGGCCTTGGATGACAACTACGTGCTGCTGCTGTCGGCGGATAGACCATGGCTACTGAAGACGGATCTGAACGGCGATACACTATGGAGCCGTCGGTTCGGAGTGAATGCAGGGAGCTATAGTACTGCCGACCTTCTAGCCACGGCGGACGGCGGATACATGTTCGATGGTGAGGGCTATCCTTGGGGCATGTACATCTTCAAAACGGATTCCTTAGGGCACCTTCCTTGCAGCGAGGCACCACCCGCTCCCTTACACATCACACAGCTATTTCCTGTGGACAGCAACATCACCCTCACCTCGGTGGATGGTGCCGTCACCTATCCCGCTTACGCGCTTGCAACAATGTGCAATGCGATAACCACACTTGACGGCTGTACAATAACCTCAACGCCGAACCCTGTCCTTTCAAACCTGGATAAGCCCCGCATACGCCCCAACCCCACCACCGGCCGCATCACCGTCCAATTTACCGATCCGCTTACCGCGGAGAGCTACTACAGCGTGTATGACACCATGGGGCGTTTGCTGTACCAACGGCCATTGCCCCAAGGCCAACAGACCGAGGAGGTCGACCTATCGCGCTTCGGCCAAGGAACCTACGTGCTCAAGTTCACCAGCCCGGAGGGGGTCTGCTTTGAGCGGGTGGTGTTGGAGTGAGCAGCGTGAAAGCAAGCTGGTGCAATAGCCCGGATCGAGGTCAGCGCCCGTTCCCTACCTTCGTGCCCGCTTTAACGACCTCGAAGCCCATGGCCACCACCGCCGACATCAACATCGGATCGTACATCCGCTACAACAACGACATCTGCCAGATCATGGAATGGCAGCACCGCACGCCGGGCAACCTGCGCGCGTTCTACCAAGGCAAGATGCGCAACCTGCGCAACGGCAAGCTCAACGAGCACCGCTGGCGCAGTGGCGAGGTGATCGAAGTGCTCCGGGTGGAAGTGAACGAGCTGCAGTACCTGTATCGCGAAGGCGAGAACCTGGTGTGCATGGACCAGAGCAGCTTCGAGCAGAAGTACATCCCCGTGGCCCTCTTCGGCGACGCGCTGAACTACATGAAGGAGGAGATGGTGGTGCAGATCGGCTTCGAGAGCGACACCCCGATCTTCGCCCGCCCCCCGAAAGTGGTGGAGCTGGAGGTGACCTACACCGAGCACGCCGTGAAGGGCGACACCAGCAACAAGGTGATGAAGGCCGCCAAGCTGGAGACCGGCGCCGAGATCAGCGTGCCCAGCTTCGTGGACATCGGCACCGTGATCCGCATCGACACCGAGACCGGCGAATACCTCGACCGCGTGAAAAAATGATGTACCGTCGACCCCTTGGGTCGACCGCGACAATTACCCTCCCGGAACCCCGCCTCCTCCCCAGGACGGCGGGGTTTCTCCTTCATGCATGGGCACATGCCCGCATGCGCACATGGGCACATGGCATTCCTCCCGGTTACCTTTGGCCCACCATGCTTCTTACCAAGCCTTTGACCGCCGCGCAGGTGGCCGAACTGATCGGCGGCCGCGCCCTCGGTGACGTGGACCGCCTTGTGACCGGCATCAACGAGATCAACCGCGTAGGCGCTGGTGACCTGGTGTTCGTGGACCACCCGAAATACTACGACAAGGCCCTGAACAGCGCGGCCACCACCATCCTCATCGACAAGGAGGTGCCGGTTCCAGCGGGTAAGGCGATCATCGTGAGCGACGATCCGTGCCGCGACTACAACGTCCTCGTGAGCCGGTTCATGCCGCGCCAGGCGTGGGACGCGAAAAGCGCCGTGATCGGTGAAGGCTCGGTCGTGCACCCCAGCGTGGTGCTCGGGGCGAACGTTACCATCGGCACCGACTGCGTGATCATGCCCGGCGTGGTGATCTATGAGCACACCACCATCGGCGACCGGGTGATCATCCATGCCAACAGCGTGATCGGCGGGGACAGCTTCTACTACAAGAAGCGCAACGGGAGCTACGAGAAGATGGCCGTGGGCGGCAGCGTGGTGATCGAGGACAATGTGGAGATCGGTGCGCTCTGCACCATCGACCGCGGCGTGAGCGCCGACACGCGCATCGGGGCCGGCACCAAGATCGACAACCATGTGCAGGTGGGGCACGATACGCTGATCGGTAAGAACTGCCTCTTCGCGGCGCAGGTCGGCATCGCCGGCTGCTGCGTGATCGGCGATGGGGTGACGCTTTGGGGCCAAGTGGGCGTGCCCAGCAAGCTCACCATCGGCGCAGGCGCCACGGTGCTGGGCCAGAGCGGGCTGATCGGTGACGTCGAAGCCGGGAAGACCTACTTCGGTTCCCCCGCCGGTGAATGGAAACAGAAGATGCGCGAGATCGCCCTGATGGGGCGTTTGCCGGACATCATCAAGAAGATGGGCGCCTGACCATGACCCGCCTGGACCGCCTGACCGAGCGGCTCGACCTGAAGGAGTTCCAGCTGCGTGCCCTGCTGGAGATCACCAAGGCCATCAACAGCAACGTGGGCCGCTGGGACCTGTTGCAGCTTTATGAGGACATCATGAGCAACGAGCTCGGCATCACCCGCCTGATGCTGTTCGAGCATGGAGAACAGTGGCGGTGCGTGCGGGCGGTGCGTGCGGACGCTGCGGCACAGGCCATCGACGCCGGTGCGTTGATCGGCCGTTTCCGCGACATCCAGTTCATCGGTGCGGAGCTGGAAGGAGCCTTGCATGGATTCGACATCGCCGTGCCGGTGCACCACTTGGAAAAACCCCTGGCCCTGCTGCTGATCGGCGACATCGACGACGGCGAACAGCGGATGAGCCCCACGGTGAAGCACCTCAACTTCATCCAGACGCTCACCAACCTCATTGTGGTGGCGCTGGAGAACAAGCGCCTGGCCCAGCAGGCCCTGTTGCAGGAACGCGACAAGCGCGAGCTGGAACTGGCCGCGGAGATGCAGAGCATGCTGATCCCCGGCACCCTGCCCGATGACGACCGGCTGCAGGCGGCGGCCTGGTACCTGCCGCACCGGCAGGTGGGCGGCGACTACTACGACCTGATCCGGATCGGTGCCCATGAAGTGCTGGTCTGCGTGGCCGATGTGAGCGGCAAAGGCATGGCCGCAGCGCTGCTCATGTCGAACTTCCAGGCCACATTGCGCGCCTTGCTCCAGTATACCGAGGAACCGCTGGAGGAGCTGATGCACGACCTCAACGACAAGGTGGTGACGGCCGCACGCAACGAGCGCTTCATCACCTGTTTCATCGGCCGTGTCGACCTCCGCACCGGCCTGATGCGCTATGTGAACGCCGGCCACAATGCCCCGGTGCTGTGGAGCCAGGGCACCATCAGCGAGCTCACCAGCGGCAGCATCGCGCTGGGCATGTTGCCGAAGCTTCCGTTCCTGAAGATGGGCGAGGCCCTGATCAAGCCGGGAAGCACGTTGCTCTGTTACACGGATGGCCTGGTGGAACAGGAGGATGCCTATGGAAACGCCTTCGATACGGGACCCATACACAGGGCGCTCAAGGAGTTCCACAGCGCGGGTCCGCAAGCCATCAACGACACGCTGATCGCCACCTTCGAGGCGCACCGTGCGGGGCTGCCCTACCTGGACGACATCGCCCTGCTGACCTGCTGCTTCAGCTGATCAAGGGCTTCTCTTCGGCCTTGCCAGCGGCCGGGTACTTGATGTCGAACAGCACCACCATGATCGTCATGCCCCAGAACGGCACGCTGGCCTTGTCCAGATCGAGGTAGTTGTTCAACACACCGTGGGCATAGTAGGTCACCAGCCCCAGGAAGGCGCCGGTGAAGAGGTGTTTGTCCTCGCCGGCCGGCATGCGCGGGTAGAGCACCAGGGCGCGGTAGCAGGTCACCACCACCAGCAGCACCATAAGGACCATGCCCAACACGCCCTGCTCGGCCAGGGGCCCGAGGTATTCGCTATGCGCGTTGCCGTTCAGCCCGAAGTTGGTGCTGATGATCGTGCGGTCCTCGGCGGCCTGGAAGGGCGCGTACTGGAACGTGTACGTGCCCGGACCCCAGCCGAACACAGGGCGTTCCTCGAACATGCGAAGGGCGGAATTCCAGCGGTTGATGCGCTCCAGGTTCGAGGCGTCGCTGCTGATGTTGCCCATGGAGCTCACATGCTCGGCGAGGTCGTCGCTGCTTTCGTCGCGGTTGCGTTCCAGGGCGATGGTGATCTGGTCCTTGTTCACCAGGTAGGCCGTGCCACCGGTGACCAGCCCCAGGGCCAGGGCCCAGACCGGAACACGCAGCTTCATCACCAGGAACATGCCGATGGCGGCCGCCACGCTGAGCCATGCCGCACGGGTGTAACTGAAGATCAGGCCAACGCTGATCACCACAAGCAGCATGGCAGCCATGCCCTTGCGCGTGCGCGAGTAGCCCGGCATGCCCACCGCAGCCACCAGCAGGGGAATGAAGAACGCCAGCACCGCCCCGTAGCTCGTGTGGTCCTTGAAGAAGGGCTCCATCACCCAGTGAGCGGGGTCCTGTTCGAAGTGGAAGCCCGCATGGCGGATGACCGTGTAAGCGACAACTCCTGCCAGGGAGATACAGAACAGCCAGAAAAAGCGGTGCATGTTGCGCTGGTCCTCGAACAGGCGCGAGGCCACGAAGTACATGGTGCAGATGAACCAGAGGCGGGCGACCAGGTACTTGAAGCTCACCATGGGCATGGCGCTGGGCACGATGCACACGGCCATCCAGAGCAGTTGGGCCGCGATCACCGCGGTCACCGGATGGCGCAACACTTCAGGTGCCAACACGCTGCGTTCCAGCACAAGCTTCAGCAGGAACAACAACATCACGCCCACCATGAGCGGTTCGGTGGGCAGGGCGACACCGATGCCACCCAGATCGAGCTGCTCCAGGTTGATGGAGAGCGGCGTGGCGAACACGATAAAGAGCAGCAACCGGTCCAATGAGGCCACCATGGCCCACACCACCACCAGCGCCGCAGGGATCACGTTCAGCCAGTAGAACTCCTTCGCCATGGCCACGGTATTGGCCACGATGAACAGCAGGCAGAGCGCAGCGACCCAATTGTTCCTCAGCGCCTGCACCATGGGATCAATGGCGTTGGCCCTGGATCATCAGCAGCACGAAGGCCAGGAACATCGCCGAGGCCGTGGAGATGACGACGATGAGCCAGCGGATCGGGTAGACCTTCTTGTCCGGCAGCTCCGGATACACCACCACGTTGGTATAGGTCAGTTCCTTGTTCACGTCCGTCAGCGTCTTTTCGTAGGCGTTCTGTCGATCGATGAAGATGTTGCGGTAGGCATCGGCCAGGTCCGTCAGCGCGCGGAACTCACCACCCTGCTCCCCCAACGCTTTCAGGAGGCCCTTCGCCTCATCGCGGCCGGTTCCGCTTCCGCCGTTGCCCAGCATACGCATGTACCCGCGGGTCACCTCCTCGGTCTGTGCATCATAGTTCAGCAGGCCGGTGCGCCGACGCAGGGTGTCCAGCCGCGCCTCCACGCTGTCCAGCTTGTGCCTCGCCAGCTTCAGCTCGCGGTCGTTGATGCCCAGCACCTCGATGCTCTTCTCCCGCTGCAGGCGCCGGGCCAGCTTGTCCGCCTGGTCCAGCAGGTCCAGTACCATGCCCTGTGCCACCTCGGGCTTCTCGTCCTCGATCTCGACCTGGACGCTCTCGTAACGGGTTTTGCCGATGGTGACGTGCTCCGCGTACTCGTTGTAGAGGAAGAAGCGGCCCAGTGGCCTTGCGGGGTCGATCGCGTAGTGCGCCATCAGGTCGAAGTGCGTGATGAGGCTGTCGCGGATGCTGTTGCTCTCCAACAGCTGCAGCAGCTGGTCGCTGCGGGTCTCTTGGGAATAGCTGGTGAGGTTCACCGGGTATACGATGGCACTGGACCGGAAGCGGGGCTTGATGAACGCGGGATCGCTGAATACAGTGGCCAACATGGCCGCCAGGCCACCCACCAGGGCGAACGTCCTCCAGCGGTCCTTCAGCAGCAGGAAGAACGACTGAAAGCTCAGGGGCTCAGGCATGGGCGGCACGGATCTTTTTCACCTGTTCCTGGACCACGATCAGCAGCAAGGCCAGGAGCAACGCACTGATGGTGCTGATGGCCACCACGAGCCAGCGCACCGGATAAGCCTTCTTGTCGGCCACCTGGGCCTGGTTCACCACGAACTTGTGCGGCAGGTCGCTCTCGAAATCGGCCTGGGCCTGCTCGAGCTTCATGCGCAGCACGCTTAGCCGTTTCACCTCGTTGAACTGCCGGTCCTGCAGGGTGACGTACGCGCCCCCGTACTGGGCGAGCACCTTGAACCGCTCCTCGAACTCCTTCACCGCGCGATCATCGCCTTTCACAATGGCAGCGCCCATGTACTCGTTGTAGCGCTCGGTCTGCGTGTGGTAGTCGTGGACGCCGAGCTGGCGCAGCACGCGCATGCTGTCCTCGATCACCTCGATCTCGTGCTCCAGTTCCTTCACCTTGTCGGCCACGATCTTGAGGCCCTTGCCGGCGCGATCACCGTTCATGTCCTTCCACACGCTATCCACCTGCGCCGCGATGTAGTTGGCCATCAGCGCCGCCGTGTCGGGCTGGTGGTGGAGCACTTCCACACGCACGCTGCCGAACTTGGTGTACTCGAAGGTGATGTGGTCGTTGAAGGCCTCGCGCAGATCGGTGTTGCGGGTCTTGCTGTCCGGCTTGATCTTGTACGCCTTCATCAGCTCGAAGTGGGCGGAGGTGCGCTCGCGGATCAGGTCGCTGTTGAGGACCTGAAGCAACTGTTCCGCGTCCTCCGCATCGCCCAGTGCGAGAATATCGTCGCGGCCGGTGCTCTGCTCGTTCAGCAGTGCCTTGGAGGCGGAGTTGGTGATGGCGGGGAAGAGGATCACCTCGCTCTTGAACAGCGGCCGGATGACATAGGCGGCCACCACACCGGTGAGCATGCCGAGCAGGGTGAGGCCGATGATCAGTTTGCGTCGCGCCCAAAGAAAGAGGACGAGATCGAAGGACTCGATCGTGCTGCCGGATGATTCAGATGCCATAGGTCCGTTGAAAGGGCCGCTAAAATACGCCCTTGCGGGCCATCTAACGGCCCTTGGGAAACGCTATTGCCCCCCGGATCCCGCGCAGGTCGACCAGGCGGGTGGCGAAGGCCAGCACCAAGGCGCCGCAGGCCAATGCCAGCAAGGCTTTCCCCAACGGCCATGCCCCGGTCCACCCCGCAAGCACCAACAGTCCTGCGCCGTAGGCCAAGGCGCTCAATAGGCCCTTCCACGGGATCGCGAACCGGAATCTCCGCATGGCGATGCCCATCTGCACCAAGGCGGTGAGCCCTTGTGTGATCAGGCTGGCCCATGCGGCCCCGAGCGCTTGGTAGCGCGGGATCAGCAACAGGTTGAGACCGATATTCAGCACCATGCCGCACGCCGCCATCCAGTTCAAGGCCTTGAGGTCACCCGATGCGGTGAGCAAGGTGCCGAAGATGTAAGTGGTACAGACCGCGGCGAAGCACCAGATGAGCACGGCGAAGGCCGGCGCGCTCTGGGCCGTGTGCTCGTCGTAACGAAGGTCCATGATGGCCCGGGCATGGAAGCTACCGGCCACGGCCACCACCAGCGCGCCCGCCAGCACCAACCTGTACGCCAATCCGGTGAGCGGCGCCACGTCCTCGCGCTGCTTGATCATGCGGCTGAACATGGGCAGCAGCAGCCCTGCGAAGAGGTAACCCAGCATGTTGAAGGCCTCGAAGAAGCGGAAGCCCTGCGCATAGATGCCCGCCTGCAGGGCCCCATCGGGCAGCATCCGCTCCAGCATCACGGTGTCCGTGCGGTAGTAAAAGGTCATCAGCAGGATCAGCAGCGCGTATGGAAAGCTCTGGCGCAGCACCACCCACATGAAGGCGCCGTTCCAGGTGATGCGCAGGCCGCCGGCGCGGCGGATGACGATGTACAAGGCCACGAGGGCCGTGGTGGCATAGGCGGCGGTCTGCGCCCACACAAAGGCCTCGATCGGGAAGGGAACGCCGGCATAACGTACCCACAGCAGCCAGCTCACCAGCCCGATCAGAAGCACCCGGTCGAGCACGCTCAGCAGGCTGTCGGTGGTGTACAGCTGCGCCCCGGCGATGTTGCTGCGCAGGTAGAGCACCGTGGCCACCAGCACCTGGTTGAGCACCAGCACCGCAAGCAGGCCCACCTGTTCCAACTTGTAACCCAGCACCCATGCCGTGGCGAAGGTGACGATGGCGTACAGGCCCACCAGCACGAGCCGCACCCCGATGATTCCACTGAAGTGCTTCTTCAGCAGGTGCGTATGCTGCGCGATGTTCCGCGTGTTGTAGTTCGTGATGCCCAGGTCCAGCAGGATGTTCAGCAGGAAGCTGAGGCTGAGCAGCGCAGCATAGCTGCCATAGGCCTCGGTACCCGCCCGCACCTGCACTTCCGCATCGATGCCCAGGATGAAGAAGGGCTTCACCAACAGGTTCAGCACCAGCAGCAGGGCCAGGTTGGTGAGGAAGGTGCGTTGCATCCGGAGGGTGCTAAGTGAATGTGAAAATGTGGAAATGTGGCAATATGACTTCCAACGATCAGGCAGGAATGTGGAGAATGTGAAAATGAAAGCACGGTTATGACCGGTCGTGGACCGCCGTCGCACACCACATTTGCACATTCTCTCATCTTCGCATTCCCTCATCTGCACATTCATCCATTTCCACATTTCCACGGGATGCGCATCGCCGTCAACACCCGCCTGCTGCTGGCCGACAAGCTCGAGGGCATCGGCTGGTTCGCGCACGAGACGTTGTCGCGCATCACGAAGGCGCATCCGGAGCACACTTTCCTCTTTCTCTTCGACAGGCCTTTCGATCCGCGCTTCGTGTACGGTCCGAACGTGGTGCCCATCGTGGTTCCGCCGCCCACGCGCCATCCCCTGCTCTACCGGCTGTGGTTCGGGATCCAGGTCCCGCGCATCCTGCGCACCCACAAGGCCGACCTCTTCCTTTCACCCGACG
>JBIIYP010000026.1:0-54152 GCA_044346705.1 Flavobacteriales bacterium | reverse complement strand
TGGTCCAACAGCCCGGCGACCTGTCGGAGCAAGGTGGTCTTGCCATTTCCGTTCTCGCCCACCACACCGGTGATGCTTCCGGTCCGTAGTTCCAAGTTGATCGGGCCGAGGCCGAAACGGTGACCCCGCGAACTGAACTGCTTGAGCAGGCCGTTGCTGCGGAAAACGGGTTCGGGCTGAAGCGGCGGTGTCGTCGTGCGTTCCAGCGGACCGCGCATCCGGATGCGCTCCACCAGATCGCTTACCTTGGTGGCGTAGGCCTTCCCCCGTTCGCCCGAAAGCTCGGCCGCGCCCAGGTTGCGGTCCATGTTGTAGGCCGCCCGGAGCTGCATGGCCTCCTCGCTCAGGTCGGTGAGGGCCTCGTACTCGTCGCACAGATCCATCAGCCGACGCGTGGCCAGGCTCATGTCGGTACCCGTCAACAGGTCATCCAACTCGGAAAGGCGCTGCGCGGCGGTCATTGGGGAGAGGAACGAAAGTGCAGCGGTGAAAGTACGCGGAGCGGTTCATTCACGTCTCCGGTACATCGCCGTGCGGCCGGTCCCCTCGAGTGTTACCCGTCTGTTCGCCACGGCCTCCGCCAGGTCGCGGCTGGCGGTGGCGGTGCTCAGTTCCGGGAAGACCAGCATGTAATCCTTGCGGCGGAAGGGGCGCGATGGGGCGTGTTGGAGAAAGATGTCCATGCGGTCGGCGGCGGAGCGCATGGGGTCCGGTGAGGCCAGGAGCTCGGCCAGCGCCTCATCGATGCGTTCGAGCATATAGGTGATGAAGCCCCCACAGTCGCCTTGCCGGTCGGCGTATTCCAAGGCCGCATAGTAGGCGGGTTGGGTATTGTGGATGAAGGCCTCCACGGGCAGGAAGGCGAACACCGGCCAATGGCGCATCAATACACTGCGCTGCCACAACCTCGCCATGCGTCCGTTTCCAGCGGTGAAGGGGCGCAGGTACACCAAGCCGAAATGCAGCACACAACTGGTGATGATGGGCGGCGTCTCGTCGCTTTCGATGAAGTGCAGGAGCTCCTCGACCTGGATCGGGATGTTCTCGGCGTCGGCGGTGCGCAGGGGGGTGGGGTCGCCGTAGAGCACGTCCATGGCACCGGTGCGGTAATGGCCGGCATCGAGGGCCAGCCCATGCATGAGCACCCCATGGGCCTGTCGGAGGTCCTGCGCAAGGAAGGGGTCCAGGTCGCGCAGCAGCTCGTGCGCGCGCAGGGTGTTCACCACTTCCAGCGCGGCGGAACCGCCGGTGGCGGCCGGCCGGGTCACCAGTTCGGCCACGGGCAGTGGCTCCAAGGCGTTCCCTTCAAGGGCCAGGGTGGCATGCACCACGCTCACCCGGTAGGCTTTGTCCAGCTCTCGGGCCGGTAGCTGCCGGTGCCGGGCCTGGACCTCGCCCAAGCGGAAGTAGATGGAGGTCAGCAGATCGAGCATTCTGCTGTGGAAGGTGTAGAAGGTATAGGTCGACGAGAGCATGATGATATCAAATGATGCCATCAAAGGTAGTCGCAGGTGGATCTGACCCAAGCCAATAGCCGTTGATCGAACGGATCCGGCGGCTTTTTCCAGGGACATGGTGCGCAGGGGATAACCTCAATGCTGGCGTGGGTTTTCGCGCGGTCAAGGGGGTGGTCGGAAGAGGTGTGGAAGTGGCGATCGGACCGTGCCTGCTGAAATTTTCCTTCAACAGGAGTTGGTTGACAGGGGCATTCCGTTACCTTTGCAGCCCGTTTTTAGCCCCTGAAGTGGCCTAAAGCGCCTGATAGACAAGAGAAAACGAGCTCATGCCAACGATCCAACAGCTCATCCGCAAAGGCCGCACGGCGCCGACCTACAAGAGTAAGTCGATAGCCCTGAAGGAATGCCCGCAGCGCCGTGGGGTTTGCACCAAGGTGTACACTACCACCCCGAAGAAGCCCAACTCGGCCCTCCGGAAAGTGGCCAAGGTGCGCCTGACCAACAAGATGGAGGTGATCGCCTACATCGGTGGGGAAGGCCACAACCTGCAGGAACACAGCATCGTGCTGGTGCGCGGTGGCAGGGTGAAGGACCTGCCCGGTGTGAAGTACCACATCGTGCGTGGTGTCCTGGACACCGCCGGTGTGGAAGGTCGCAACCAGCGCCGCTCCAAGTACGGCACGAAGCGCAAGAAGGAAGCCAAGAAGTGATCCTGACACGTAACTGAGCCATGCGCAAGAAAGCAGTCAAGCACACCACGCTCCCCGACCCCCGGTTCGGCGACGTGCAGGTGACCAAGTTCGTGAACAACCTCATGTACGACGGCAAGAAGAGCCTGTCGTTCGAGATCTTCTACGACGCCATCGACCTGGTGAGCGAGAAGACGGGCGAGGATGGCCTGGAGGTGTTCCGCAAAGCAGTGAACAACGTGACCCCCCAGGTGGAGGTGCGCAGCCGCCGCGTGGGTGGTGCCAACTTCCAGATCCCGCAGCCCGTGCGCGATGAGCGCAAGCGCAGCCTGGCGGTGAAGTGGCTCATCAGCTACAGCCGCAACCGCAACGAGCGCAGCATGGCCCAGAAGCTCGCCAACGAGATCATGGCCGCTGCGAAAGAGGAAGGCGCAGCCTTCAAGAAGAAAGAAGAAGTCCACAAAATGGCCGAAGCGAACAAGGCCTTCAGCCACTTCCGCTTCTAAGCCCAAGGAACCGAACAATGGCCCGCGATCTCAGATATACGCGCAACATCGGCATCATGGCGCACATCGATGCCGGTAAGACGACCACGTCCGAACGCATCCTGTACTATACCGGCATCGTCCACAAGATCGGTGAGGTGCATGACGGTGCGGCCACGATGGATTGGATGGAGCAGGAGCAGGAGCGGGGCATCACCATCACGTCCGCGGCCACGACCACGAGCTGGAAGTACCGCGACGAGATGTACAAGATCAACCTGATCGACACGCCCGGCCACGTGGACTTCACCGTGGAGGTGGAGCGCAGCCTGCGCGTGCTCGACGGTGCTGTGGCCCTGTTCTGCGCTGTAGGCGGCGTGGAGCCCCAGAGCGAGACCGTGTGGCGCCAGGCCAACAAATACAAGGTGCCCCGTCTGGGCTTCGTGAACAAGATGGACCGCAGCGGTGCGGACTTCTTCAGCGTGGTGAAGCAGATCGAGGAGCGCCTCGGTGCGAAGCCCGTTCCCCTGCAGGTGCCCATCGGCGCCGAGGCCGACTTCAAGGGCGTGGTGGACCTGGTGAACAACCGTGGCATGGTGTGGAACGAGGCCGACCAGGGCATGACCTGGAGCGAAGTGCCCATTCCTGCCGACATGGTGGCTACCGTGAAGGAGTGGCGTGACAAGTTGATCGAGGCCGTGGCCGAGAGCGACGACAAGTTGATGGAGAAGTATTTCTCCGATCCGGACAGCCTCACCGAAGCCGAGATCATGAACGCCGTGCGCATCAGCACGATCAACATGAGCATCACGCCCATCCTCTGCGGATCGGCGTTCAAGAACAAGGGCGTGCAGACCATGCTCGATGCGGTCATGGCCTACCTGCCCAGCCCGATGGACATCGAGGGCATCACGGGCATCGACCCGGATTCCGGTGCCGAACTGATGCGTCGACCCAGCGTGAAGGAGCCGATGGCCTCCCTCGCGTTCAAGATCGCGACCGATCCGTTCGTGGGCCGCCTGGCGTTCTTCCGCTGCTACAGCGGCAGTGTGCCCGCCGGCAGCTATGTGAAGAACATGCGCACGGGCAACAAGGAGCGCATCAGCCGCATCTTCCAGATGCACGCCAACAAGCAGAACTCCATCGACGTCATCGAGGCCGGTGACATCGGTGCTGCTGTGGGCTTCAAGGACATCCGCACGGGCGACACGCTCTGTGACGAGAACAACCAGATCATCCTGGAGAGCATGAGCTTCCCCGAGCCGGTGATCGGTATCGCGGTGGAGCCCAAGACCCAGGCGGACATGGACAAGATGGGCCAGGCGCTGTACAAGCTCGCCGAGGAGGACCCCACCTTCCGTGTGCATACGGACGACGAGACCGGCCAGACCGTGATCAGCGGAATGGGCGAACTGCACCTGGAGATCATCGTTGACCGCATGCGTCGCGAGTTCAAGGTGGAGTGCAACCAGGGCGCGCCCCAGGTGAAGTACAAGGAGGACATCACCGCCAACATCCAGCACCGCGAGGTGTATAAGAAGCAGACCGGTGGTCGCGGTAAGTTCGCCGACATCCACGTATTGATCGAGCCCCAGACCGACCAGACCAAGGAAGGCCTGGAGTTCATCGACGCCATCAAGGGCGGTTCGATCCCCAAGGAGTTCATTCCCGCGGTGGAGAAGGGCTTCAAGAACAGCCTGCAGAACGGTGTGCTCGCCGGTTTCCCCATCGAGCGCCTGAAGGTGACCTTGAACGATGGTTCCTTCCACAACGTTGACTCCGACGCGCTGAGCTTCGAGATCTGCGCCAAGAGCGCGTTCCGCGAGGCACTGCCCAAGTGCAAGCCGGTACTGCTCGAGCCCATCATGAAGATCGAGGTGATCACACCCGAGGCGAACATGGGTGATATCGTCGGTGACCTGAACCGTCGTCGCGGCCAGATCCAAGGCATGGAGGACCGTGCCGGTGCGAAGGCCATCAAGGGCACGGTGCCTTTGAGCGAGATGTTCGGTTACGTGACGAGCCTGCGCACCATGAGCTCTGGCCGTGCCAGCAGCACCATGGAGTTCAGCCATTACGAGAATGCTCCTAACAACATCACCGAGGCCGTCCTGGCCAAGGTTCGTGGTAAAGTTTCAGCCTAAGCCAGACCGATGACCCAGAAGATCCGGATCAAGTTGCGGTCTTACGATCACAACCTCGTCGACAAGAGCGCCGAGAAGATCGTCAAGACGGTGAAGAGCACGGGTGCCGTGGTGAGCGGACCGATCCCCCTGCCCACACACAAGCGCATTTTCACTGTGCTGCGCTCCCCGCACGTCAACAAGAAAGCGCGTGAGCAGTTCCAGCTGTGCAGCTACAAGCGCCTGATGGACATCTACAGCTCCAGCAGCAAGACCATCGACGCCCTGATGAAGCTTGAGCTTCCCAGCGGTGTGGATGTGGAGATCAAGGTCTGACCGGTAACACTGAAGAAGCCATGAGCGGATTGATCGGCAAAAAGATCGGGATGACCAGCCTGTTCGACACGGACGGCAGCCTTGTGGGCTGCACCGTGATCGAGGCCGGCCCCTGCGTCGTCACCCACGTAAAGACCCCTGAAAAGGACGGCTACACGGCTGTGCAGCTCGCCTTCGGTGAGCGTGGTGAGAAGAACAGCACCAAGGCCTCCAAGGGTCACTACGCGAAGGCCAACACCACCCCCAAGGTGAAGGCGCACGAGTTCGAGGAGTTCGAGCAGGACCTGAAGCTCGGCGACACCGTTGACTGCAGTCTCTTCGAGGAGGGCAGCTTCGTGACCGTCACCGGCAACAGCAAGGGCAAGGGCTTCCAGGGCGTTGTGAAGCGCCACGGGTTCAGCGGTGTGGGTGAGACCACCCACGGTCAGCACGACCGCAGCCGCGCCCCCGGATCGCTCGGTGGCAGCTCTTACCCCGCCCGCGTGTTCAAGGGTTTGCGCATGGCCGGCCGCACCGGCGGTGACCAGCACACGACCGAGAACCTCAAGGTGGTGAAGATCGACAAGGACAGGAACCTCGTGTTGCTCCGCGGATCCGTACCGGGTCCGAAAGGCAGCATCATCATCATCTGGAAGTAAGATGGAGCTCGAGATCTACGGCAAGGACGGCAAGTCCACCGGCAAAAAGGCCAAGCTGAACGACGCGGTGTTCGCGATCGAGTCCAACGACCACGCCATCTGGCTGGACGTGAAGCAGCACCTTGCGAACCGCCGCCAGGGCACCGCCAAGACGCTCGAGAAGAGCGAAGTGAGCGGCAGCACCAAGAAGCTGCACCGCCAGAAGGGCACGGGTGGAAGCCGTAAAGGCTCCATCAAGAGCCCGCTGTTCAAGGGTGGCGCCCGCGTGTTCGGCCCCAAGCCCCGCGACTACCACTTCAAGCTCAACCGCAAGGTGAAGGACCTGGCACGCCGCAGTGCGCTGACCCAGAAGGTGAAGGCCGATGCGGTCCGCTTGCTCGACGGCATGAGCATGAGCTCCCCGAAGACCAAGGACTTCGCTGCGCTGCTCAAGGCCTTCGACGTGAGCGATCGCCGCTCCCTGTTGGTGCTACCAAGCATGGACAGCAATGTGGTGCTCAGCGCACGCAACCTGCAGGGTGCCCGCGTGGTCTCGGCCAGCGAGGTGAACACCTACGACATCATGAACGCCACCAAGGTGTTGATCGTGACCGACGCGATCGCTCCGCTGGAGGCCACCCTTACCAAGTAAGCCATGAGCCAGATCCTCATCCGTCCCCTCATCACCGAGAAGATGACCAAGCAGAGCGAGAAGCTCGGCCGGTACGGCTTCGAAGTGGCGCGCACGAGCAACAAGCTTGAGATCAAGCAGGCCGTGGAAAAGGAATACGGCGTGTCCGTGACCGGCGTGCGCACCATGGTGGTGCGTGGCAAGAACAAGACCCGCTACACCAAGACCAACATCCTGCGCGGGGGCACCAGCACCTACAAGAAGGCGGTGGTGACCGTGAAGCAAGGTGAAGTGATCGACCTGTACAGCAGCATCTGACCCTGAAGAGAACCAGAACATGGGCGTTCGCAAGTATAACCCCGTCACCCCGGGCACCCGGCATCGGACGATCGTCGATTCAAGCGACATCACGACGCGCGTACCGGAGGCTTCCCTGACCGAGGGCCGCAACAAGAGCGGTGGCCGTAACAACCAGGGCAAGATGACCATGCGCTACATCGGCGGTGGTCACAAGCAGCGCTATCGCACGATCGATTTCAAGCGCGACAAGCACGGCATGACCGCGTTGGTGAAGACGATCGAGTACGATCCCAACCGGAGCGCCCGCATCGCGCTGCTGTTCTACCCCGACGGCGAGAAGCGCTACATGCTGGCGCCGAACGGACTGAAGGTCGGACAGCAGGTGGTGAGCGGCAGCGGTGTTCCCCCCGAGGTGGGCAACGCCCTTCCGCTGAGCGATATCCCCCTGGGCACCCTGGTGCACAACATCGAACTGATGCCCGGCAAGGGAGGCGCGATGGCCCGCAGCGCAGGAACGTTCGCCCAGTTGAACGCCCGCGAAGGCAAGTACGCCACCCTGAAGATGCCGAGCGGTGAGATCCGCATGGTGCTGTGCGCCTGCATGGCCACCGTGGGCACCGTGGGCAATGGCGAGCACATGCTCCAGAGCGATGGCAAGGCCGGCCGCACCCGCTGGCAGGGTCGTCGTCCCCGCACCCGTGCGGTGGCCATGAACCCGGTCGATCACCCGATGGGTGGTGGCGAGGGTCGCGCATCCGGTGGCCACCCCCGCAGCCGCAAAGGTCTGCTGGCGAAGGGCAAGAAGACCCGCCACCCGAAGAACACGTCCAGTAAGTTCATCATCGCGCGCCGCAAGAGCAAGGCCGCATCGATCTGATAGAGCATCATGAGCCGTTCCCTCAAGAAACCGCCGTTCATCCACTACAAACTCGCGAAGCGGGTGGAGGACATGCAGAAGACGGGCAAGAAGTCCGTGCTGAAGACGTGGTCGCGCGCCAGCACGATCGCCCCCGAGTTCGTCGGCCTGACGTTCGCGGTGCACAATGGCAACAAGTTCATCCCCGTGTACGTGACGGAGAACATGGTGGGTCACAAGCTGGGCGAATTCGCCCCGACCCGCACCTTCCGTTCCCACGCCGGTAACAACAAGAGCTAACGATGGGAGCGCGCAAGAAGATCGCCGCTGACAAGCGCAAAGAGGCCATGAAGACCGTGGCCATCGCGAAGCTGCAGGACATGCCGACCAGCCCGCGCAAGATGCGCCAGGTGGCGGACATCATCCGTGGTGTGGAGGTGGAGAAGGCCCTGGCCATCCTCCGCTTCAGCACCCGCCATGCCAGCAAGCCACTGGAAAAGCTTCTCCTGAGCGCCATGGCGAACTGGGAGGCCAAGAACGATGGCCAGAAGGCCGGCGAGACAAAGCTGGTGGTGCGCACCGTGATGGTGGATGAGAGCACCAGCCTGAAGCGCATGCTGCCCGCCCCTCAGGGTCGTGCCTATCGCATGAAGAAGCGCAGCAACCACGTGACCATCATCGTCGACAAGGCCGAGTAAGAACCCATGGGACAGAAAGCACACCCGATCGGACAGCGCCTCGGCTTCATCAAGGGCTGGGACAGCAACTGGTATGGCGGAAACGACTACGGCGACAAGCTCGCCGAGGACGAGCGCATCCGTCAGTACCTCATGACCCGCCTGAAGAAGGCGAGCGTCGCCAAGATCGTCATTGAGCGTACGTTGAAGCTCGTCACCGTGACCGTCAACACGGCCCGTCCCGGTGTCATCATCGGCAAGGGCGGTGCGGAAGTGGACAAGCTGCGCGAGGAACTGAAGAAGTTCACGGGCAAGGACGTGCAGATCAACATCTTCGAGATCAAGCGCCCTGAACTGGATGCCCGCCTGGTGGCCGAGAGCATCGCGCGTCAGTTGGAAGGTCGCATCAGCTTCCGACGCGCCATGAAGATGGCCGTGGCCAGCAGCATGCGCATGGGTGCCGAAGGCATCAAGGTGCAGGTGAGCGGCCGCTTGAACGGCGCCGAGATCGCCCGCACGGAGAAGTACCGCGAGGGACGCGTGCCACTGCACACCCTGCGTGCCGACATCGATTTCGCGATCGTGGAGGCGCACACCAAGATGGGCCGGATCGGCGTGAAATGCTGGATCTGCCGTGGTGAGGTGTTCGGCAAACGCGACCTGAGCCCTAACGTGGGCCAGGCCAAGGGAGGACCGGGTGGCACCCGCATGGGCGCCGACCGCCCGGAGCGCCGTGCCGGTGGTGGTGATCGTCGCGGTCCGGGTGGTGGTGATCGCCGCGGCCCAGGTGGTGGCGATCGTCGTGGCCCAGGAGGTCCCGGTGGTGACCGTCGTGGTCCCGGAGGTGGAGGAGAACGTCGTGGCCCTGCCGGTGGCGGTGGTCGCGGAGGAAACAACCGTAACAACTAAGAGACATGTTGCAACCGAAGCGCAGCAAGCGCCGCAATATGCACAAGGGCCGCATGAAGGGCGTTGCCCAGCGCGGTCACCGTGTGGCCCTGGGATCCTTCGGCCTGAAGGCCATGGAGAGCGTATGGCTCACCGGTCGCCAGATCGAGGCCGCCCGTGTGGCCCTCACCCGCCACATGAAGCGGGAGGGACAAGTATGGATCAAGGTGTTCCCGGACAAGCCGGTGACCAGCAAACCCGCCGAAGTACGGATGGGTAAGGGTAAAGGCTCGCTGGACCATTGGGTGGCGGTGTGCCATGCAGGGCGCATCATCTTCGAAGCGGACGGCGTGCCTGTGGCCACCGCCAAGGAGGCGATGCGACTGGCCGCCGCGAAGCTGCCGATCATGACCAAGTTCGTAGTGCGCGAGGATTACGACGGTCAATAAGCACAGTGAGCCATGAAGACGAAAGGAACCGACCTGAAGGAGCTCACGCTCCAGGAGCTGCAGGACAAGCTGCAGGACGAGCGCTCGATGCTGACGAAGCTGCGCTTCAACCACACCGTGAGCCCGATCGAGAACCCGATGCAGCTGCGTGCCAAGCGCAAGGAGCTGGCCCGCATCCTCACCGAACTCCGCAAGCGCGAGCTCGCCAACACCAAATGATCAGCGCCATGGAACGCAACCTGAGGAAAGAGCGCGTCGGTATCGTGACGAGCGACAAGATGGACAAGAGCATCACCGTGGTGGTGGAGCGTCGTGTGATGCACCCCAAGTACGGCAAGTTCGTGAAGCTGTCGAGCAAGTTCATGGCGCACGACGAGAAGGGAGAGGCCAACGTGGGCGATACCGTTCGCATCATGGAGACCCGCCCCATCAGCAAAAGCAAGCGCTGGCGCCTCGTTGAGGTGGTGGAGCGTGCCAAGTAAACCGGAACACCGAGAGAAGCCATGATCCAACAGGAATCACGACTGAACGTAGCGGACAACAGCGGTGCCAAGGAGGTGCTCGTGATCCGCGTGCTGGGCGGCACCCGTCGCCGTTACGCCGGCGTCGGTGACACGGTGGTGGTGACCATCAAGCATGCCATGCCCAACGGTAGCGCCAAGAAGGGCACGGTGAGCAAGGCCGTGGTGGTGCGCACCGCCAAGGAGCTCCGTCGCAAGGATGGAAGCTACATCCGCTTCGACGACAATGCCGTGGTGCTGCTCGACGCGGCCGGCGAAATGCGCGGTACGCGCATCTTCGGTCCGGTGGCCAAGGAGCTCCGCGAGAAGAAGTTCATGAAGATCATTTCCCTGGCCCCTGAGGTGCTCTAAGAAAGCGCGTGCCATGCAGAACAAGACACACATCAAGAAGGGCGACATGGTCAAGGTGCTTGCCGGCGAGAACCGCGGCGATACCGGCCGTGTGCTCGAGGTGGACCGCGACCGCAACCGCGCCATCGTTGAGGGCCTGAACCTCAACAAGAAGCACTCCAAGCCCACGACGGCCAACCCCCAGGGTGGCATCGTGGAGAAGGAAGGCCCCATCCACATCAGCAACCTGATGCTCATCGACCCCAAGGGCGGCAAACCCACGCGCGTGGGCCGCAAGGCGGAGAAGGGCGGCAAGTTGGTCCGTATCAGCAAACGCACCGGTGAGGTGATCAAGTGATGAAGACCTATCAACCGAGGCTTCGTGCCAAGTACAGTTCCGAGGTGGCCCCCGGACTGATGAAGGAGTTCAACTACAAGAGTTCCATGCAGGTGCCCCGCCTGCTGAAGATCGCCGTGAACCAGGGTCTTGGAAGCGCCGTTGGCGACAAGAAGCTCGTGGAGAACGCGGTGGCCGAGATGACCGCGATCACCGGCCAGAAGGCGGTGCAGACGGTGTCCAAGAAGGACATCAGCAATTTCAAGCTGCGCAAGGGCATGCCCATCGGTGCGCGGGTGACGTTGCGCGGTGACAAGATGTACGAGTTCCTGGACCGGCTGATCGCTGTGGCCCTTCCCCGTACCCGCGACTTCCGTGGGGTGCAGGCCAAGGGTTTCGATGGTCGCGGCAACTTCACCTTCGGCGTGAAGGAGCAGATCGTCTTCCCGGAGATCGACATCGACAAGACCCCGAAGATCACGGGCATGGACATCACGTTCGTGACCACGGCCCGGACGGATGAGGAAGCGAAAGCGCTTCTGACCGCCTTCGGCTTCCCTTTCTCCGATAAGAAATAACCGAACAGACCCAGACCATGGCCAAGGAATCCATGAAAGCCCGCGAGCGTAAGCGCGCCAAGATGGTGGAGAAGTACGCCACCAAGCGTGCCGCGCTGAAGGCTGCCGGTGAGTGGGACAAGCTCCAGCAGCTTCCCGCGAACAGCAGCAAGGTGCGCATGCACAACCGCTGCATGATCAGCGGTCGCCCGAAAGGCTACATCCGCCAGTTCGGCATTTCCCGGAACATGTTCCGCAACATGGCGCTCGAGGGCAAGATCCCCGGTGTCACCAAGTCCAGCTGGTAAATCGAATACGACCATGACGACCGATCCAATCGCCGATTACCTCACCCGCTTGCGCAACGCCATCATGTCGCACAAGAAGGTGGTGGAGGTGCCCGCCAGCGGCCTGAAGAAGGACATCACCCGCATCCTTTACGACAAGGGGTTCATCCTGAACTACAAGGTCGAGGACGACGGCAAGCAGGGCATGATCAAGATCGCCCTGAAGTACAATCCGCAGACGCGCCAGAACGCGATCTCCGAGCTGTCCCGTGTCAGCTCGCCCGGTCTGCGCCAGTACGCCCATGTGCGGGAGCTTCCCCGCGTGCTCAACGGCCTCGGCGTGGCCATCATCTCCACCAGCAAAGGTGTGGTCACCGACAAGGAGGCCCGCACCCTGAACGTGGGCGGTGAAGTTCTCTGTTACGTAAGCTGATCCCGCGAACGACCATGTCACGCATCGGAAAATCACCGGTCAATGTGCCCAGCGGGGTGCAGATCATCATCAGCGACAAGAACCTGGTCACCGTGAAGGGGCCCAAGGGAACGCTGATGCAACAGATCGACCCGGACATGACCTTGAAACAGGAGGATGGCGTGCTCACGCTGGAGCGTCCCAGCGAGGCCAAGCCTCACCGCGCCAAACACGGCCTTTACCGCTCGCTCATCGCCAACATGGTGAAGGGGGTGACGGAGGGCTACGTGATCCAGCAGGAACTGGTGGGCGTGGGTTACCGCGCCGTGGCCAAGGGCCAGCGCCTGGAGCTGGCGCTGGGCTTCAGCCACCAGGTGGCCCTGGAGCTCCCCACGGAGATCAAGGTGAGCGCCGCACAGGAAAAAGGTAAGAACCCCATCATCCGCCTGGAGAGCGTGGACAAACAGTTGATCGGCGCCGTAGCAGCGAAGATCCGCGGTCTGCGCAAGCCTGAGCCGTACAAAGGCAAGGGTGTTCGCTTCGTGGGTGAGAACGTACGCCGCAAGGCTGGTAAGGCCGCCGGCAAATAAGCAGCACGAACATGGCATTCAGCAAGCAAACCCGCCGCGCCAAGATCAAGCGCACCATCCGCAAGAAGGTGGAGGGCACCTCAGCGCGTCCGCGCCTGACCATCTACCGCAGCAACAAGGACATCTATGTGCAGGTGATCGACGATCTGCAGGGTCGCACCTTGGTGAGCGCATCAAGCCTCAAGGACGCCAAGGCGCACGGAGCCAGCGGCGTGGAACAGGCCAAATTGGTGGGCCACCTGATCGCCGAGAAGGCGAAGGACGCCGGCATCGACAAGGTCGTGTTCGACCGCAACGGTTACCTCTACCATGGCCGCGTGAAAGCGCTGGCCGATGCCGCCCGCGAGGCCGGTCTCAACTTCTGATCCCAACGACCCCATGGCAGTATCGAACATCAACAAGGTCAAGAGCAGCGATCTCGAGCTGAAGGACAAGCTCGTGGCATTGAACCGCGTGACCAAGGTGACCAAAGGAGGTCGCACCTTCACCTTCGCCGCCATCGTGGTGGTGGGCAATGAGAACGGTGTGGTGGGCCACGGTCTTGGCAAGGCCAAGGAAGTGCAGGAGGCCATCGCCAAGGGCATCGACGATGCCAAGAAGAATCTGGTGAAGGTGCCTGTGCGCAAGGGGACGATCCCTCACACGCAGGAAGGGAAGTACGCCGGTGCGCAGGTGCTGTTGAAGCCTGCCGCGCACGGAACGGGCGTTATCGCCGGAGGTGCCATGCGGGCGGTGCTCGAGAGCGTGGGCATCACCGACGTGCTCGCCAAGAGCAAAGGCAGCAGCAATCCCCACAACGTGGTGAAGGCCACGATCGAGGCGCTCACGAGCATGCGCGATGCATCCGCCGTGGCCGCCCAGCGCGGGGTCAACCTGAGTAAAGTGTTCAACGGATAAGGCATCTACACGCGCCGAGCGATCGGCGATGAACCATGAGCAAGCTGATCATCATCCAGACGGGCAGTCAGATCAAGTGCCCCAAGCGCCAGAAGGATACCCTCAAGGCCCTCGGCCTTGGTCGTATCGGAAAACGCGTGGAGCATAACGCCACCCCGCAGATCCGCGGCATGGTGACCAAAGTGGAGCACCTGGTGAGCGTGCAGGAGCAGGCCTGATCCCCTAACGAAGAGAACCCATGGACCTGAGCAAATTGAAGCCCGCTGAAGGGGCTACGAAGAAGGAGAAGCGCATCGGCCGCGGCCAAGGCAGCGGACGCGGTGGCACGAGCACCAAGGGCCACAAGGGCCAGAAGGCCGATACGGGGTACAACCGTCGTCGTGGTTTCGAAGGCGGACAGACCCCCCTGGTGCGCCGTGTGCCGAAGTTCGGCTTCACCAACCCCACCCGTGTGGAGTACAAGGGTATCAACCTCGATGCGCTCCAGGCACTGATGGAGAAGCGCGGGCTGAAGTCCGTGGACCCGCAGGTGATGCGTGAGAACGGATTGATCGCCCGCAACGATCTGGTGAAGATCCTGGGCCGTGGTGAACTCAAGGGCGCCTTCGAGGTGAAGGCCCATGCGTTCAGCGGTACGGCCAAGGCGGCCATTGAAGCGAAGGGAGGAAACGTGGAGACCGTCAATCGCTGAAAATGAAGAACCTGATCGACACCATCAAGAACATCTGGCGGATCGAGGAACTGCGCAAGCGGATCCTGATCACGCTGGGCCTGCTCTTGGTGTACCGCATCGGCAGCTTCATCGTGCTGCCCGGTGTGAACAGTGCGGCCCTGGCCAGCGCATCCACCGGTGGTGGTGGTGGCCTCGTGGACCTGCTGAGCATCTTTACCGGTGGTGCCTTCACCCGTGCCAGCATCTTCGCCCTCGGCGTGATGCCGTACATCAGCGCAAGCATCATTATGCAGTTGGCCGGCATCGCCGTGCCTGCCGTGCAGAAAATGCAGCGGGAGGAGAGCGGACGTCGCAAGATCAACCAGTGGACCCGCTACCTCACCATCCTGATCTGCATCTTCCAGGCCCCCGGTTACATCTACACCTATGTGCCTGAGGCTGCGCGCCAGGTGGCCAATCCGGAGTTCTGGATGTTCACCAGCATCGTCATCCTCACCTGCAGCACCCTCTTTGTGATGTGGCTCGGCGAGCGCATCACGGAGCGCGGGCTTGGTAACGGCATCTCCCTGATCATCATGATCGGCATCCTCGCCCGCCTGCCGGAGAGCTTCATCCAGGAGTTCATCGGCCGGACCACCGGCGGTGGCGGTCTGGTGGTGATCCTGCTGGAAGTGGTGCTCTGGTTGCTCATCATCGCCGGTAACATCCTGCTGGTGCAAGGAACCCGACGCATCCCGGTGCAGTTCGCCAAGCGCGTGCAGGGCAACAAGCAGTACGGTGGCGTGCGCAACTACATCCCGCTGAAGGTGAACGCGGCCGGCGTCATGCCGATCATCTTCGCCCAGGCGATCGTGTTGATCCCGCTGTACATCAGCCAGGCCTTTGAGAACCCGCCCCAGTGGATGCTGCAGTTCAGCCGTTACGAGAGCATCGGTTACAACCTGACCTTGTTCCTGATGGTGGTGCTGTTCACCTACTTCTACACGGCGATCACGGTGAACCCCAACCAGCTGGCGGACGATATGAAGCGCAACGGTGGGTTCATTCCAGGGGTGAAGCCCGGCAAGCACACCGCGAGCCACATCGATGACCTGCTCAGCCGCATCACGCTGCCGGGCGCCATCTTCTTGGGCATCGTGGCGATCCTTCCGGCCTTCGCGATGATGGCCGGCGTGAAGCAGGGTTTTGCGCAGTTCTTCGGTGGCACGTCGCTACTGATCATGGTGGGCGTTCTGTTGGACACGCTCCAGCAGATCGAAAGCCACCTGTTGATGAGGCATTACGATGGTCTGATGAAGACCGGACGCATAAAGGGAAGGACGAACGCGGCCTACGGTATGGCCACGGGGTAGGAGCATGGCACGGACCGTGAACTATCGCAGCGATGCCGAGATCGCGTTGGTGAGGGAGAGTTCTTTGCTTGTTGGGAAGACCTTGGCCGAGGTGGCACGCCACCTGGGGCCCGGAGTTACGACGCAGCGCCTGGACCAGGTGGCGGAGGAGTTCATCCGCGACCATGGTGCGGAGCCCGCCTTCAAGGGTTACCACGGGTTCCCTGCCACGTTGTGCATCAGCATTGATGCACAGGTGGTGCATGGGTTCCCCGGCGCGGCCCCCCTTCAGGAGGGCAGTGTGGTGAGCGTGGACTGTGGGGTGAAGTGGAACGGTTACTTCGGTGACAGCGCCTACACGTTCTGTGTGGGTGAGGTCGCTGCGGAAACGCGGATGTTGCTCCAGGTGACTCAGGAATGCCTGAATGCAGGCATTGCGCAGGCCATCGAGGGCAATCGTATCGGTGACATCGGCTGGGCGGTGCAGCAGCACGCCGAGGCCCATGGCTACGGTGTGGTGCGTGAACTGGTGGGCCACGGTGTGGGCCGCGAGCTTCATGAAGCGCCGGAAGTGCCGAACTACGGGCGGCGGGGGCAGGGCGTGAAGCTCTCCTCCGGCATGGTGATCGCGATCGAACCCATGATCAACATGGGCAGCAAGGAGGTGCGGCAGCTGGATGACGGATGGACCATCGTGACACGCGATGGACGCCCCAGCGCCCATTTCGAGCACACCATCGCCGTGCGCGCCGGACAGGCGGAGGTCTTATCAACGTTCAGCCACATCGAGGATGTGCTGAGATCGAAAGGAGAATTGATCGTGACGTCCGCAGGGGCGGCCACGGAATAGGAAAGGAAACGAGAAAAGGAAGGAACGAGCGGAATGAGCAAGACAGGGACCATTGAGCAGGACGGCGTCATCAAAGAGGCGCTGAGCAATGCCATGTTCCGTGTTGAATTGGAGAATGGTCACGTGATCGTCGCCCACATCTCGGGCAAGATGCGGATGCACTACATCCGGATCCTGCCCGGTGACAAGGTGAAGGTGGAGATGAGCCCGTACGACCTGAGCAAGGGCCGCATAACGTTCCGATACAAGAGCTAAGAACCAAGAACCCATGAAGGTCAGGGCTTCCCTCAAGAAACGCTCGGTGGACTGCAAGATCGTCCGCCGCAAAGGGCGTCTGTACATCATCAACAAGAAGAACCCCAAGTTCAAACAGCGTCAAGGCTGATCTGATCAGGGCTGATAAACGATAGAGCATGGCACGTATCGCAGGCATAGACCTACCCAAACAGAAGCGGGGCTGCATCGGCCTCACCTACATCTACGGCATCGGCCGCAGCACGGCGCTCCAGATCCTGGAGCAGGCCGATGTGGATCCGGACAAGGTGGTGGAGGAGTGGTCCGATGAGGAGCAGGGCCGTATCCGCACGTTCATCAACGACACCATCAAGGTGGAGGGTGCGCTGCGCAGCGAGGTGCAGCTCAGCATCAAGCGGCTGATCGACATCAACAGCTACCGTGGGATGCGCCACCGCAGCGGCCTGCCGGTGCGCGGCCAGCGGACGCGCACCAACAGCCGGACCCGCAAGGGCAAACGGAAGACGGTGGCCAACAAGAAGAAGGCGACGAAGTAATCCGCAGGGCCGGTGACAACGCCGGCCTAACCTGAACGAGACATGGCAAAACAACAAGGTGACCAGAAGGGCGGAGGCGCCGCTGGCAAGAAGAAGAAGAAGAACGTGCATGTGGAGGCCTTCGGGCAGGCCCACATCCGCGCCACCTTCAACAACCTCATCATCAGCCTGACCAACAACAAGGGCGAGGTGATCAGCTGGGCCTCGTCCGGCAAGATGGGGTTCCGGGGCAGCAAAAAGAACACGCCCTACGCCGGGCAGGTGAGCGCCGAGGAGGCCGCCCGCGAGGCGCACGAGCTCGGCCTGCGCAAGGTGAAGGTGTTCGTGAAGGGACCTGGAAGTGGCCGCGAGAGCGCCATCCGTGCCCTGCACAACAGCGGCATCGAGGTCACCGAGATCATGGACATCACGCCCATGCCCCACAACGGCTGCCGCCCGCCCAAGAAGCGCCGCGTCTAAGCCCCTAAGCGAACAGAACCATGGCACGATATACAGGACCCAAGACCCGCATCGCCCGTAAGTTCAAGGAGCCCATCCTGGGCCCGGACAAGTGGATGGAGCGCAAGCCCTATGGCCCCGGACAGCACGGTGGCGGAGGCGCGCCCGGCAAGGGCGGCGGCAAGCGCCGCAGCAAGCAGAGCGAATACAGCGTTCAGCTGCAGGAGAAGCAGAAGGCCAAGTACACCTACGGCATCCTGGAGCGCCAGTTCCAGAAGATGTTCGTGACCGCGGCCAGCAAGAAGGGCATCACCGGTGAGGTGCTGCTGCAGCTCTGCGAGACCCGCCTGGACAACACCGTGTACCGCCTCGGCATCGCCCCCACCCGCCGCGCCGCGCGGCAGCTGGTCGGCCACTGCCACATCACCGTGAACAACGACGTGGTGAACATCCCCAGCTACATCGTTCGCCCTGGCGACGTGGTGGCCGTGCGGGAGCGCAGCCGCAGCCTGGAGACGATCGCCAGCAGCGTGCAGGTGAACAGCAAGCGTTTCGACTGGTTGGAGTGGAACCCCTCCACAATGACCGGCAAGGTGATCACCATGCCCGAGCGCGCCCAGATCCCGGAGAACATCCGCGAACAGCTGATCGTGGAACTGTACTCCAAGTAAGAACCTTAAAACGAACGAGCACAACATGCCCATCCTTGATTTCCAGCGACCGGACAAGGTCGTGATGATCGAATCCGATGATCAGCGTGGAACCTTTGAGTTCCGTCCGCTGGAGCCGGGCTACGGCATCACCATCGGAAACGCGCTCCGTCGCATCCTGCTCTCCAGCCTGGAGGGTCATGCCATCACCGCCATCCGCATCGACGGCGTTGAACATGAGTTCAGCACCGTGAAGGGTGTGATCGAGGACATGACGGAGATCGTGCTGAACCTCAAGCAGGTGCGCTTCCGCCGCCAGCTCGAGGATGTGAGCACCGAGAAGGTGTCCTTCACGCTCACGGGCAAGGACAGCTTCACCGCCGGTGACATCGGCAAGCACACCACCGGCTTCCAGGTGCTGAACCCCGAGCTGCTCATCTGCCACCTCGAGGGCAACGTGAAGTTGAACGTGGAGGTCACCATCGGCAAGGGCCGTGGTTACGTGCCCGCCGACGAGAACAAGGTGGAAGGCACGCCGATCGGCACCATCTACATCGACTCCATCTTCACGCCCATCAAGAACGTGAAGTACAGCGTGGACAACACCCGCGTGGAGCAGAAGACCGACTACGAGAAGCTCACCCTTGAGCTGACCACGGACGGTTCCATCAGCCCGAAGAACGCCCTGCAGGAGGCCGCGAAGATCCTCATCCACCACTTCATGCTGTTCAGTGATGAGCGCATCAGTCTGGAACTGGAGGAGCGTGGACCCGGTGGCCGCACAACGGAGACCGAGGAGTTCGATGAGACGAGCCTGCACATGCGCCAGCTGTTGAAGACCAAGCTGGTGGACATGGACCTGAGCGTGCGCGCCCTGAACTGCCTGAAGGCCGCTGACATCGAGACGCTCGGCGACCTGGTGGCCTACAACAAGAACGACCTGTTGAAGTTCCGCAACTTCGGCAAGAAGAGCCTGACGGAGCTGGAGGACCTGGTGGAGAACAAGGGCCTGAGCTTCGGAATGAACGTGAGCAAGTACAAACTGGACAAGGAGTGACGTAGGGGCGACGCTTGCCTCGCCCTACACGACACGACCACCCGAAAGAGGATGAAACCATGAGACACGGGAACAAGAACAACGCCCTGGGCCGTAAGAAGGCGCACCGCGATGCCCTGCTGAGCAACCTGGCGTGTTCACTGATCGAGCACAAGCGCATCAACACCACGCTGGCCAAGGCCCGCGCGCTGCGACGCTACGTGGAGCCCTTGATCACCAAGAGCAAGGACGACAGCACGTTGAACCGCCGTACGGTGTTCAGTTACCTGCAGAACAAGGAAGCGGTGACCGAGCTGTTCCGCGAGGTGGCCCCCAAGATCGCCGCACGTCCGGGTGGGTACCTGCGCATCATCAAGTTGGGCAACCGCTTGGGAGATGCCGCTGAGATGGCCATGATCGAACTGGTGGATTACAACACGATCTACACCAGGGAGGCCAAGGCCGACGGCACCGCCAAGAAGACGCGCCGCGGACGCAAGCCCGCCGCCAAGAAGACCGAAGGCGAAGCACCCGCTGCAGAAGGCGAGGCGAAGGCCGAGTGATCCTTTCGATATCCTGCACGAAGAAGGCGCCCGCAAGGCGCCTTTTTCCATGTTCAACCCCGTGGTTCCGGCAGCAGGCCGACAAGGAACGCGCTGGCCGGTGCGATGATCATCGGCACCAGCGGGACCAGAAAGCGGCCGCTCCATTCGTCGCATGTAAGCCCCACCAGCAGCGCGTAAACGACCATGATGCCGGCCATGGTCCCGAACTGCCCGCGCCCCTTGAACCTCCATAGCCCGATCAGGGCAAGCGGGTAGAGAAGGTAGTACGGAAGCACCAGCAGGTTGTGCCCGAGCGAGTAGAACGGCCGGGTCAGCGAGAACAGGGAGCCGATGCGTTCAACGCTCGTCAGGGCCTGGGCCCCAAGCCCGTTCCGTTCCACCAGGTGCAGCTGGGTATCCAGCACACTGTGTCCCCGGAAGCCGATCGTGGCTCCCGGATCCGTGCCGCACCCGCAGAGCACATCGCTGCCCAGGATGATCTCCACTTGGGGGGAGGCCACACGGGGGTTCAACAGGGCCACACCCAACACAGCCGCAAACCCTGCAAGCCGAAGTACTGGTGGCCAGCGCCTCCCCATCCACCACACCGCCAACGGCCCCACGAACAACAGTCCAACGGGTCGTGCGAACAGGACGAGGATCGCAAGCGCTAGTGCCCATCGCCCCGGTCGGTCCCGAGCGAGCACCTGGTCCAGCAACAGGACCACCAGGCTCGTGAACAGCGATTCCGTGTAGAGCGCAAGTGACCAGGTCTGCACCGGTATGCAGAGCAGGAACAGCCCGGTGGCCAGGGTGCCTGCACGCCCATCGCCCGAAATGCGTGTGGTCATTCGGCCCAAGGCCAGCGCAGAAAGGACGGACAGCCCGATCTGCACCGGTATGGCCAAGGTCGGGATGCCCAACGCCACGAAGGGCAACAGGAACAACACGTAAGTGCTGTAAGGGAGGTAGTTGCCGAGCAGGTCGTGCAGGTCGCCGTGCAGCACCTGGTCGGCGCAGCCGAGGTATTTCAAGGCCTCCCTGTCGGTATGGAGCCCTTCCACGCGCCACAGGACCAGGAGCAGCACGACGTGTCCGCACAGCAATGCGGGAAGCGTCCAGCGGGGAAAGGCGCGGCTGCCGGTCATGGGTTCCTGCCAAAGCTATGCGGCACGGGGCGTTGGGTTCAACGGTAGGGCTTGCTAACACGTGTGGAGAAACGGTGCATTGCGCTTGGCTCCGTCCGGGTATTTTTGCGCCGCAATGCTCATCAGCCAACGCCCGGAGGCCGTCCTGCTGCTCGCGGACGGCACCTTGTTCCGGGGCCGTGCCATCGGCGCCCCTGGCATCACCACCGGAGAGATCTGCTTCAACACCGGCATGACCGGCTACCAGGAGATCTTCACCGACCCCAGTTACACCGGCCAGATCATGACCATGGCCACGGCGCACGTGGGCAACTATGGGGTGAAGGACGACGAGGTCGAGAGCAGCCGGATCCGGATCGCCGGGCTCGTGGTCAAGAAGTTCAGCGAGGTCTGGAGCCGGCCGGGTGGCAGCGGGTCGTTGGAGGACTACCTGCGGAAACAGGGGGTCGTGGGGATCAGTGACATCGATACGCGGAAATTGGTGCGCCACATCCGCGACAACGGTGCGCAGAACGCGCTCATCAGCAGCACGGAGATGGATCTTGAGGTGCTGAAGCAGCGACTTGCCGGGGCTCCCAGCATGGAAGGGTTGGAGCTTAGCAGCACGGTGAGCACCAAGGAGGCCTACACTGTGGGTGCGACGGACGCGGCCTACCGTGTGGCCTTGGTCGACTTCGGGGTGAAGCGCAACATCGAACGGTGCCTTACCGAACGCGGCTGCCAGGTGCGTGTCTTCCCCTTGGGCACGCCGTTGAGCGAGATGCTCGCATGGCGGCCGAACGGGTTCCTGCTCAGCAATGGTCCGGGTGATCCCGGTGCCATGCCGGCCAGCGTCGCCTTGGTGAAGGATGTCGTAGCGAGCGGGGTCCCTGTGTTCGGGATCTGCCTCGGCCACCAGCTGCTGGCCGAAAGCCAGGGGATCGGCACCGAGAAGATGCACCATGGTCACCGTGGCATCAACCACCCGATCAAGAACCTGATCACCGGGCACGACGAGATCACCTCGCAGAACCACGGGTTCGTCGCGAACCGCGCGGAGACCGAACGCAACGCGGCCGTCGAGATCACGCATGTGCACCTGAACGATGGCAGCATCGCAGGCATCCGCCTCAAGGGCCGACCGGTGTTCAGCGTGCAATACCATCCCGAGGCCGGCCCCGGACCGTACGATGCGCGCTATCTCTTCGACGACTTCATCGCGAACATGAAGGCGCACGCCAGCGTAGGAAGCACCCAACTGCAGAACGCCTAGTACACGATGAGCATCATTGCCAAGATCCAAGCACGCGAGATCCTGGATTCACGGGGTAATCCCACCATCGAGGTGGACGTGTGGACGGACACGGGCCACATGGGCCGTGCGGCCGTACCGAGCGGTGCGAGCACCGGCGCCCATGAGGCCGCTGAGCTGCGCGACGGGGATAAGAAGCGCTACCTCGGCAAAGGCGTGCTGAAGGCCGTGGAGAACGTGAACAACACGTTGAACAACGAGCTCCAGGGTGCGCTGGTCACCGAGCAGGCATTGATCGACCGCGCCATGTGCGCACTGGACGGAACGCCGAACAAGCGCAACCTTGGAGCGAACGCGATCCTTGGCGTGAGCCTGGCCGTGGCGAAGGCCGCGGCGAGCGAATGCAGCCTGCCGCTCTATCGCTACGTGGGCGGCGCGAACGCTTGTGTGCTGCCCGTGCCGATGATGAACATCCTCAATGGCGGTGCTCACGCGGACAACAAGGTGGATGTCCAGGAGTTCATGGTCATGCCCGTGGGGGCCACCAGCTTCGGGCAGGGCCTCCGCATGGGATCGGAGGTGTTCCATCACTTGAAAGCCGTGCTGAAGGCCAAAGGCCTGTCCACGAACGTGGGCGACGAAGGCGGTTTCGCGCCCGACCTGCCCAGCAATGAGGAGGCGCTGAAGTTGGTGATGCAGGCCATCGAGAAGGCCGGCTACAAGCCGGGGGAGGACATCGTCATCGCCCTGGATTGCGCAAGTACCGAATTCTACGACGCCAAGAAGAAGCGCTATGTGCTGGAAAGCACCGGCGACAGCCTCACCAGCGATGAGATGGTGGCGATGTGGAAGGACTGGTGCAAGCGTTATCCCATCGTGAGCATTGAGGATGGCATGAGCGAGGATGACTGGACCGGCTGGAAGAAACTCACCGACACCCTGGGCAACACGGTCCAGCTCGTCGGCGACGACCTGTTCGTGACCAACACCGCCCGCCTCTCCGAAGGCATCACCAAGGGCATCGCCAACAGTATCCTGGTGAAGGTGAACCAGATCGGTACGCTGACGGAAACGTTGGAGGCCGTGGAGATGGCGCACCGCGCCGGTTACACCTCAGTGATGAGCCACCGCAGTGGCGAGACCGAGGACAGCACCATCGCCGACCTGGCCGTGGCCGCGAATTGCGGGATGATCAAGACCGGGTCCGCCAGCCGCAGCGACAGGATCGCGAAGTACAACCAGCTCCTGCGCATCGAGGAGCAGTTGGGCAAGGGCGGGCGTTACCCCGGCAACCGCCTGAAATTCGTAGGTCGGTAAGGCGTTCCCGCAGACCGGTGAGGGGCGCGTATACAGCCCTTTCGCGCACCAAGACGCAGCGCTTCGTGTGGCGTGGATGGAACGTGTGCTAGAGCGGCATGACAGCAGCGGCCTGGACTAACGCGCATTGACGACCTGCAGCCGACCCACGTATTGGAACGGTGCATCAAAGGAGGACACGCCCACCACGTAGGTCGCGCTGGCCAGGCTGTCCACAGCGAGCATGGTGCGTTTGCCGGTGCACGCGACCTCGTTCACCAAGCCGCCACGGAGGTCGTACACGACGATGCGCGCGCCTTGCTTCGGCTTGTGGTCGGCGATGATCCAGGCTTGCCCGCTGGCCGGGTTCGGGGCAAGGCTCCATTCGGTGCGTCGTGCCCGTTCAGGAACGCCCGTTGCGCTGTACCGCCAGCCCAAGGTGTAATCGCCGGGTTCCACATGCCCGAGTTCGATGCGTCCCGTCTTGTCGATGGCGCTGCCCACCGTGTTCACGCTGAAGTCCGGATAGACGCTCCAGGGGAAATGCGCGTTCGGGCGATGCAGCAGGATCAGGCTGTCCTCGTGGAAGATCACCCCGTTGGTGTCCTGCATCAGGCCTACGTCCAGCCCACCGGCCGTGGTGTTGCGGCCATCATACCGGATGCGGCCGGTCATGTCCGTGCCGGAAGGCAGTTCCATGTGGACCCGCCACCAGCGATCCGGTGAGACCTGGTAAAGGTTCGGAGCATCTGCATAAAGGTCCGCGGCCACCCAGTATTCCTCGAAACGAACAGGCGTGGGCAAGGGTATCGAGTTAACGGTCAGCCGGAAGTCCGCCAGGTCCAGGTTGTAGATGCCGTTGGCGTCGAGCGTATCCACATCAACGGTGACGGCCTCGCTGATACGCTCATCGGCATTCAACAACACCTTCACGGGAATGAAGGCCGGAAGACGGGTGATCGTCGTGGTGCCTTCACCCAGCGGAACGATATCGCTCCACACGGTCCCCGCGCCGTCAACGAAGGAGATGGTCATCGGAACGCTGTGGTAGGCTTGGGCCGGGCCACGCTGCTTCTGCTGAATGTGGACAGTCGTGGGATGGACCCCGTTCTGCGGTGCTGCCACGCTGAATGAATCGAGCTCGAACGCGGCCCAGCCGGGTTGCAGGATCCAATCGTTGAAGTAGTCCGTCAGGTCCACCCCGGTGGAGTCGCTCAGGTGGTCGCGCAGCATTTCCGTGGTCACTGGCTGGAACGCGTACCGGTCCAGGAAGCTCGTGAGACCGCTCCGGAAGAGCGTGTCTCCAAGGTAGCTGCGCAGCGTATGCAGCACATCAGCGCCCTTGTTGTAGGTGATGTCGCCGTAGGTGTGCTCCTGCGGCATGTCCGCCAAGGCCCACCACCCTTCATCAAGGAGGTGGCTGCGGTACACCATTTCGTGGTGGTTCTCGCGTACGGTCTTCATGTAGCGCTCCCGGCCATACACGCGTTCGAGGAAGAGGTAGCTGATGTACTCGGCGAATCCTTCGTTGAGGTACATCTCTTCGGCACGGGCACACGTGATCTGGTCGCCGAACCAATGATGGGCCAGTTCATGGGCCATGGTGGTCTCGTACGTGAGGCTTCCGTTGGTGATGGATACCGGGTAGGAGATGTTCGTCGCGTGTTCCATCGCGCCCTGCCCCGTAAGGCAGTAGCCCACACGGTCCCAGCGGTGATGACCGAACCAGGCCTCGTGGTTGTCGAAGGCGTCCTGCAAGTGAATGAAGGAGTTCTTCATCGCCACCGTGTCCCCGGACTGGGCCACCAGGTCCACGGGCACCAGGGTCCCGTTGATGCTGGGGAACGTATCGCGCACGGCCACGTAGGTGCTCGCGGTGACGGAGGCGAGGTAGGAAGGGATGGTCTCGTCCAGCAGCCAATGGCTCTCGAAGCGCCCGTTGCCAAGGTCCGCTTCGCCCTGAAGGACACCGTTGCACCAAGCGTGGCGATCGGCGTCCGTGAGCACGAGGAACTCATAGGAGCAGCGCTCCACGAAGTTGTCGAAACAGGGGAACCAGGCGCGACCGAAACTGTGCGGTTCACTTTCGAAGGCCACCCCCAGGTTGTAGAGGATGTTCCCTGACGTATAGAAGCCGCCCCAGCCACTGGCGTCCACCACCGGGTCGCCGTGGTAGTGGATGGTCATTTCCAAGGTGTCGGCGGGCCCGTAGGAAGCCCCGAATCCGATGGTCAAGGTTTCGCCGGTCTGCGAAAAGACCAGCGGTGAGCCGCTGGTGCGCACGGAATCGACGGTGAGGGCGAGGAGGTCGAGGTTCACATGGTCGATACCGGCAAGCCGGGGCGTCATGCGCAAGGTGGTGGCCGCTGCGATCACGCCGTTGCCCACTTGCGTAAGGTCAAGGGCGATGCGCGTATGGAGGATATCGATGGTGTCGCTCCGGCTGGCATTCCCCGTGGCGCGCAGTTCCAAGCCGTGCCCGCCGGGATGCTTTTCCTGACAGTTCACTTGAGCGGTCAGGCGAGGCGTCACGGAACCGATGAGGAGCCACAACGCACAGTGCAGAAGGTATGGGGAGGTCGTCATCGCCCTTCAAAGGTACCTCCGGGCCGAACAAGGGCAGCGGTGCTGGCGTTCATTGGTTGGGATCCCTAACTTTGAGCAAGACCCTTGAGATCCTACCGGGTCGATCTTGTCCATTTCGCCATGAAGCCGAGCACTGAACTCCACGACCTCATCCGGTCGCTGACCAAGAGCGAGAAGCGTTTCTTCAAGTTGCATTCGGCGTTGCAATCGGGGGACAAGAACTACCTCCGCATCTTCGACGCGATCGACAAGCAGAAGGTCTATGATGAGGAAGGGCTCAAGAAGATGTTCGCCAAGGAGCAGTTCATCAAGCACTTCCCCTCGGAGAAGAACCACCTGTACAAGCTGATCCTGAAGGCGCTGCGTGCCTACCATTCGGAGAGCAGTGTGAGCGGGGTGTTGAAACAGGAGATCAAGAACATCGAGATCCTCTACGACAAAGCCCTCTACAACGAGTGCAACAAGACCCTGCACCGGGCCAAGCGGATCGCCCGGGAGAACGAGCGCTTCTACTATTGGTTCGAGCTGTTGAACTGGGAGAAGATGCTGCTGGAGGAGGCTTACGAGAGCGGCGAGTTCACGAAGGACCTGGACGCGTTGATCGAGGAGGAACGCGAGGTCATCGAGAGGTTGCGGAACCTGGCGGCATACCACATCCTGTATTCGAAGATCAACTACGTGTTCCGAAGCGGTGGTTATGTGCGCACGGACGAGGAGAAGGCGATGGTGGAGGAGATCAGCGAGCACCCGTTGATCAAGGGGAAGAACACGGCACAGAGCCGCCGGGCGGCCACCATCTGTTTTTACACGCAGGGGTTCTGCTACTGGGCCAAGCGCGACTGGGCCACGAGCTTCGAGAAATTCTCACGGGCACGCCAGATCCTGGACGAGAACCCCTTGATCCGTGCCGACCTGCCCAAGCGGTACATCCGCACGCTCCATTACCTGATCCAATGCCTCATTGAACTGGGCCGGTTCAAGGAGGCGCGGGACAGCATCAAGGTGTTGCGGGCGTTGGAAGGGGAGCCCGGTTTCCAGGGCATCGACATCCACGTGCACGTGTTCAACGCCACGTACCTCAGTGAGCTCAGGCTGTATGATCGGATGGGCGAGTACAAGAAAGCGCTCGACCTGTTGCAGCCGATCCTCACCGGCATTGAGGAACTGGGTCCCCGCCTTCACAAGGAGTATGAACTGGAGTTCTACTTCAACCTGGCCTGTGTGCATTTCGGTGCAGGCGAGGTGAACCGCTCCCTGTTCTGGTTGAACAAGGTGCTGAACGACCCTGAGCCCACCTTGCGCCAGGACATCTTCACCTATGCGCGACTGTTCAACCTGCTGGTCCATTACGAGTTGGGGAACAACGACCTGTTGGAGTACATCGTGCGGTCCACACAGCGCTACCTGAGCAAGAAGCAGCGGGCTTACCAGGTGGAGACGCTGCTCATCGAGCACATCAAGAAGGTGGCCCGCGCCACGGACCCCGTGGTGAAGCGCGACCTGTTCCGGGTTCTTCGCGACCAGTTGGCGAAGGTGCTGAAGGACCCGAACGAGAGCCTTTCGCTCAAGTACTTCGACCTGCTGTCCTGGGCTAACAGCAAGGTGAATGACATCCCCTTCTCGGAGGCGGTGAAGGCCGCTCGCGCCAAGGAGTGACCGGTCGGGCAGTGCCGATGCCGCGCCGGCCTGCGACCTGATGTGCGGATGTGGGACCCGCCCGCCGGGCCGTGAGCTCGAAAGCGCGTTCAGCTGTTCGAGCGCTTGCGCAAGAGCACCTGGTTGAGCACGATGCCCGTGGCCACGGAAACGTTCAGCGACCCGATGGTCCCGGCCATGTCGATGCGCGCCAGCTGGTCGGCCATGCGGAGCACGGCAGGGGAGATGCCGGATTCCTCCGACCCCATGACCACCACGAGCGGACCGGCAAGGTCGGCTTCATGCAGGGCCACATCCCCCTTCTCGGTGCAGGCCACGATGCGCAGGCCATGTTCGCGGGCGCGGAGCAGCGCATCGGAAAGGCTCATCACGCGGCATACGGGTTTTCGGAGCAATGCGCCAGCGGAGCTTTTCACGGCGTCGGGTCCAAGCCGGGCCGTGCCTTGCTTGGGCACCAACAGGGCGTGCGCACCGAAGCACTCCGCGCTCCGGGCGATGGCGCCCATGTTGCGCACGTCGGTCACATTGTCAAGCGCCACGATCAAGGGGTCCTCGCCCCGGTCGTACGCCTGTGCGATCACGCCATCGAGGTCCTGTTCCTCCACCTGGCTGATGTAGGCGATCACGCCCTGGTGTTCGGTGCGGGTGAGCCGGTCGAGCTTCTCGGGCGGCACAGGCTGCCAGGGCACCTCACGGTCCTTGGCCAGGAGCTTCAGCTCCCGGATGCCTTCACCACCGGCATCGCGCCGGATGAGCAGGCGTTCAACGTTGCGCCCGCTCAGCAGGGCCTCCATCACCGGCCTTACGCCGCAGATCATGTCTTTATCCTGCACGCTCAGTTCTGATAGATGCGTCCGTTCCGCCAGCTTTCCACGTTCCGGTACCATGCCCCCTTGAAGACCGGGTCCCGGTCGAGTTGGTAGTCATTGTCCGTGAAGACCCCGCCCCGCTTGTGGAAGTTGAAGGTGAGGCTCATCATGTTGTTCTCCTCACCGTATACCCACGTCTCGCTTTGTGGGTTCCTGCGCACCGTGCTCGGCGGACCGAAGATGATGTGCACCAGCCCACGGTCGGTGCGCCATCCTTCCACATGGGCGGTGAAGTTGCGGTTCGCGCTCTCCACACGGTTGTAGAACGCGCGGATGGCATCACGCGCCCGTTCACGGTCGCCGGCGGCATCGAGCCAGAATTTCTCCACCGCGCGGCGCTTGTCCGTTGCCGCGCTGATCCGCTCCCACTCCTGCATGCTGGTGATGTAGCGCAACGGCGGCATCATGTCGGCACTGGTGCGCACGCCCGGGTAGCAGTCCTTCATCACGAACAGCGTAAGGCCCTGTTGGGTGGCGCTGTCCGGCCGGATGTGGTAGAAGCCTTGTCCCTTCAGTTCCAGCTCGAAAGTGCCTTGCTCGCTGGTGGTCACCGTGAACAAGCTGTCCGGCGAAAGGTCGATCGGCGGCACCTGTTGCTCCGTGAAGACCGGTGTCGGCAGCTTGAACGTCTGGTCATAGCGTTCCACATGCAACATGGTGACCGGGTATTGCTCGCATCGCACCTTCACCAGGCCGGGCGCGCTGAGGTGATCATCGAACAAGGGCAGGCCCGTGCGGCCATCGACGGGCAGGAACGTCAGGCGGTCGCCTGGTTGCGTCGCCGGCACGGAGATGATCACCGAGCTGATGAGGTCGCGCTGCAGGTCATGGGCGGTCACCTTCACCCGGAAGGCGTGGCTGCCGTTGCGGTCCAACTCCATGCTGCCGATGAGCTCCTTGTCGTCGCCGGGGTTCGTGCTGCGGTCGCGCACGCGGGTGGAGGAACTGTCCAGCAACTGCTTGCCGGTGGCCGCATCGAAGGCCTCGTAGGTCACTTTCACGTCCGCTCCGAAAGGCCCTCCGCTTCCATCGCCCTTGTACAACAGGTCGCGGGTGTGCAGCTTGAAATAGATCTGGGAGCGCACCGGGGAGGCATGGTAGATGCGGGCGGAGAGGCGGAGCAGGGCCGCGTCACGACCATAGAGGTAGGACAGGTTCTCCCGCGGTGCGGCGGAAGGCGCGGAGGAACTGCAGCCGGCCATGATCGCCACCACGGCGGCCACGGACCAGCTTCGGATGAACAGGTTCATGGGTGTTCTTCAGCTTCTTCCTCCAACGATCGTTGGAGCAGTTTCGGGTGCAGGTTCTTGTTCGTTCGTGCGCCAAGTTCCTTCAGCATCTCCACCTGCCGCACCAGGTTGCCCGGTCCCTCGGTCAGTTTTCCAATGGCCTTGTCGTAGCTGTCCCTGGCGTCGGTCACATGTTTGCCGATCCGCCCGAGGTCTTCGGTGAAGCCGACGAACTTCTCATAAAGCGCACCTGCGCGGTCGGCGATGGCCAGGTGGTTGCGCGCGATGCGCTCGTGCTTCCAGATGCCGTGCACCGTTCGTAGGGTGGCCATCAGTGTGCTGTGTGTCACCATCACCACCTGTCGGTCATAGGCCTCCTGGAAGATCTCCGGTCGTTCCCGCAGGGCCAACAGGAACGCCGGCTCGATGGGGACGAACATCAGCACGAAGTCGACACTGGAGACCTCGTACAGCTGGGAGTAGTTCTTGTCTCCAAGGCCTTTGGCATGGGTGCGAAGGCTCTCCACATGCTGCTTCAGGAAGCCGGCCTTTTCCGCAGGGTCCGTGCTCGCGGCGAAACGCTCATAGTGCAGCAGGGACACCTTGCTGTCGATGATCAGGTGCCTGCCCTCCGGCAGCATCACCACGGCATCGGGGCGCAGGCGCGAACCATCGGCGAGCGTGGTGCTTTCCTGCATGCTGTATTCCTGTCCGGGCACAAGGCCGGAGCCCTGCAACAGCTTTTCAAGGATCATCTCGCCCCATGCGCCCTGGGCCTGAGCATCGCCTTTGAGGGCCTTGGTGAGATCGTTCGCTTCCTGGCCCAGTTTCTGGTTCTGTTCCACCAGTTGCATGATCTCCTTCTTCAACGCGAAACGCTCGCGGCCTTCGCTCTCGTAGGTCCTGCGCACGAGCTCATCGAAATCCTTGATCTTCTCGTTCAGTGGCTTCAGGATGGTGGAAAGCTGCGTCTGCTGGTGTTCGTTCAGCTCTTTGCCGCGTTGGGTGAGCAGGCGGTTGGCGATGTTCTCGAACTCGGTGGTCATGCGGGCCTGCAACTGCTCAAGCTCGCTCCGCTGGGCCTCGAGCTTGTCGGACAATCCGCGTGCGCGTTCCTGCTCGGTGGCCAGGCCGCTGTTCAACCGAACGACCTCACGCGCGTTGTCTTCGGCGCTGCGCACGAGCTCGGCGATGCGCTGGTCGAGGTCGTTCCGTTCGCGCTCCTGCTGCTCACGGAGCAGGGCAAGGGCCTGTTCCTTTTCACCGAGCTGACGAAGCAGCGGGGCACGCTCCAGCTCCCTTTCCAGTTGCTGGCTTGCGCTCACCGCGGCGGCCTGGGCACGCGACCAGGCGTAGATCAGGAAGGCACCGAGCACCAGGCCGGCCAGCAACGCGAGGATCATCCACGTCCAGGTCATCACCGCACGAAGGTAGCCACGGAGGAGGCCGGCAGCACAGGGCAGGATCAGCACCAGTGCGCCGGTGCTTTCTTGGGCGAACAGCAGGATGACCTGCGCATGCGCACGCAGCCCCGCGAGGCCGGGGTGCCGATGGGCCCACCGTCCGCGGCACCGCGGAAGTGGATGTGCCGGTCGTGGCCGTGCATGGCTGCGCCGCGGTTCACACCGGGCTCCAGGCCATCGAGCCAGAGGATGCGGGAGGTGATCAGGTCCTAGGTGGATGCGGCGGCCATATCGGCCAAAGCACCGGTGAAGGTCCTTTCCTGGATGATCCCCCAGGCCGGTGTGCCAGCGCCCGGTTTTTCCCGGATGTGATGAAGGCCTTGCGGGGTGCAGCGGCGTTCCCGCATCGAGCCGATCCCGCGCGCGGCGGTGGAAACGGTAGAAGTCGCGCGCACCCTGCCGTTGCGCACATGGAACAGGCGCTGCTGGGACACGCTCACAGAGCGGAGGTCACCGCTCAGATCATGCCCGTGATGGGTATCCGCCGAATATTCCAGCAGGAGGTCGATCATGCCCTGTTCCCAGGTGGTCACCTTGCGCAACGGGTCCTCCTCCAAGGCAAGGCTTGGTGTTGCCCAGGCCAGCATGAGAAGCAAAGGAGCAGTGAGCGCTGGGCGTGTGCGTTCTTCGACCGACCCTTCCACGCTGATCCAGGGTCGAAGGATGCCCCCCCCGAAAGCGGGCCACTAGAACAGGCTGGTGAAGCCGAAGTGCACCTTGCCGCTGCTGAGGGCAAAGGGCGCATTGAACTGCCTGGCCAGCGCATAGGTCAGCCCGAATATGCCTGCCTTGGTCTCGAAACTGGTGCCAACGCCCACCCCCAACGGAGCATCGGTGACAAGCTCGTCCTGGCTCTGGTCCTCCCACCAACCCTGGTCAACGAAAAGCAGGAGGTTCGAATTCTGTTCAAAGAGGTAGCGATACTCCACCGTGCCCACGGCGTAGGAGGAACAAAAGATGGAGGCTTCGTCGACACCCCGCATGGTGCGCAGGCCCCCGACCCGGTAAAGCTCGTTGGTATAGAGCTGGTCGTTCACCATCCAGCCCCCCTGCCCGGCAAGCCTGATCGTGCCGCGCCTGCCCACGGGCAGATGGCCGATGACCTGCCCGGTGAGCTCGTATTGCACGCTTTGCAACACAGGGATGTCGCCGGTGCCGATGACAGCGGTGGAACTGCGTTTACGCCCGACCGAGCCCTCCACGTTCCCGGCCATGCCTTCCCGCGGGTTGTACCGGTAGTCGAAGCGTTCGCGGGCAGCGCCCAGGCCATAGGACAGAATGGCCACATCGGCCAGGCCGGGCAGCGCCGTGGTGGTGCGTCCCAACCGGTCGGAGCTCTTGCTGTTCACGAAGCCGACCACCTTGTCCCCGCGTTGCAGCAGGTACTCCAAGGCGGCCCGGGCGTTGAGCTCCAGGAAGGTGGTGTCGCGTTTGAACAGCTTCAGGCTGAGGTCCGTGCCGAAGGGGGTGTTGAACAGGAAGGGCAGGTTGAAGCGCAGCTTGAGGTCCTGGGTCTTGTCGGCAAGGCTGCGCCAGTTGAGGTCGATGGCCTCACCACGGCGAAGGGCATTGCGCAACCGCAGGTCCAGGTCGCCGGTCACCCTCACCTTGCGGGTCTCCGGGTCGGGTTGCACCCCCAGGATCCCGTTGATCGAGCTGGCCCGCCGACCGTCGATGAACAGGTAGAGCTTGGTCTGTTCCGGTGCGAAGAGCACATGCGCAGGCTGGCGTGCCGTGATGAAGGGAAGCTCGCGGATGCGCCGGTCCACATTGACCACCAGCTGTTCATTGTACGGATCACCGGGCCGGATCCCCAAATGCGACCAGAGATACCGCTCGCTGATGCGGGCGGAGCCCTTCACCACCAGGCTGTCGATCCGCACCAACCGACCCCGGTCCAGCTGCAGCACCGCCTCGATCCCCTCTCCACCCGGAACGATGCTGTCCAGTCCTACGGTGGCGAACGGGTATCCATGGTTTTCGCATTCGTCCAGCAGGTCCTCGAACAGCTTGGCCAGCTGGCTTGGCCGCAGGGGTCGCCCTTCGAAGACCCGCTCCCGGAAATGCACGGCCGAGGTGAGCTCCGGGATCACGGCACCATGTGAAAGCCTGGCCCACAGGTAACGTTCCCCTGCATGTAGATGGCAGGTGGTCGTATCCCCCTGCGTCGCACAACTATCGAAGGAAGCTTCCAGGTAGCCTTGTTCAATAAGGGTCTGCCGCACCTGTTCAGCTTCTCCGGCGGCCAGTACCTGGTTCGATGCCTTGAAAGGGCCGGTCGCCCAGCGCGGCAGGGTGGTGTCCGCCTCGATCCGCAACACGTGCGTCTGTGCCTGTGCCGCAAGGTGCAGGAAGAGCGTTGCCAGGAGGAGGACGGCGCGGTTCATGGCAGGGACCAGTCGATCGGTGCCTGGCCTTGCCCGGCGAGGAAGGCATTGGCCTTGCTGAAGTGCCCACACCCGATGAACCCACGATGCGCAGAGAGCGGCGAGGGATGCGGCGCATGGAGCACATGGTGCCGTTGCGCATCGATGAGCGCGGCCTTTTGCTGGGCGCTGCGGCCCCACAACAGGAACACGATGCCTGCGCGTTCGCGGCAAAGGTGCGTGATGGCGGTGTCGGTGAACCGCTCCCAGCCTTTGCCTTGGTGGGAGGCCGCCTGGTCCTCCCGAACGGTCAGTGTGGCGTTCAAGAGCAACACGCCCTGCCGTGCCCAGGAGGAGAGGTCCCCGTGGTGCGGACGCGCCAGTCCAAGGTCGCGTTGGAGTTCGGCGAAGATGTTCCCCAACGAGGGGGGCGCCGGCACCCCCTTCGGCACCGAGAAGCACAGTCCATGCGCCTGACCGGATCCATGATAGGGGTCCTGGCCCAGGATCACCACCTTCACCGCGTCGAAGGGCGTCAGCTCAAAGGCCCGGAAGATGTCCCGCCCGTTGGGATGAACGGTGTGGCGGGTCCGCTCTTCCAACAGAAAGGCCTTGAGCGCTGCGAAATAGGGGGCCGATAGCTCTGGCAGCAGGCGCTCGGTCCAGCCTGTTCCAATGATCGGGCGCTTTACCCCGTTAGGAGGAAGGTGGTCCTGGTCCATGGCCTGCAAGATCGACGATCGCGCTGTTGAAACTTTTTGAAGGGGTGCGCCGTACACGCTCTTAATTTTGACCGTTCTTCGGAGCGAAGCAATTCATGACGAAGGAGCAAATGACCCAACGATGAAGAAGCTGACCATCGTATTCGCCTTGGTGATCGCAGGGGTGACCTTGTTGACCTCCTGTAGTAAGGGGCACGGCTGTCCGGCCTATGGCAAGGTGAACCCTGTGCCTGCCGCGCATCGTAGCTGAGGTCCGTTCTCCGACCAACAAAAGCCCGGCCGTGTTCCGGGCTTTTCCGCGTTGTGTCACCGGTATTGGAAATGCAGGTCCTGCTCGATGTCTTGGTGAAGGCTCAACGCCACCGGGCAGGTGCGTGCAGCTTGCTCCAGGATCGTCCGCTCCCGATCGCTCAGCGGTCCACCATCCAGTTCAAGGTGCACCTCGACCTTTGAAACACGTCGTGGGGAGGCCGCCATGTGCTTGACGACTCGCGCTTGAAGCCCCGTCAAGGTCATGCCCTTCTCCTGTGCGGCGATGCCCATCAAGGTCATCATGCAGGTGGCCAGGGAGGTGCACAGCAGGTCTGTTGGCGAAAAGGCCTCGCCCCGTCCTTTATTGTCGGTCGGCGCATCGGTCACAATGACCTGGCCGCTGCGCAGGTGGGTGGCTTCGTTCCGTAGCCCGCCCAGGTAGTTGATCTTCGCCGTGTCCATGAACTATGACCGCGAAGGTAGCGTTGTCCCAACGTAGCTTTGTGGTTGCCATGATGCGTCTCCGTGGTCGGTTCCTGTTGCTGGGCCTTTTGGCCCTGAGCGTTCGCGCGCAGCAAGTGAGCATTTACGACGACCCCTCGCGGACCCTCTACAAAAGCGAAGCGTATGGTGGGTTCACGGCCCATGGCGATGGCTGGGGGCTGTGCTTTTACAGTGCGAAGTACACCACCGCGAAGCAGCGCCGCTTGTTGGGCGTGGAGGTGGTCGGCATGAAGCATCCCAAAGAGGTGAAGAGCTTCAATCCCTACTACGAGGATTCGCGAGGCTACTTCTACGGGAAACTGAACTCCATGCTCATCATCCGACCCATGTACGGGCGGAAGACACGCCTCACCGAGAAGGTCCGCAACGGGGGGGTGGAGGTCAGCGTGGTCTGGGGACTGGGCCCTTCCTTGGGCTTATTGAAGCCCGTGTACCTGCAGATCGGCAAGCCCGGTATCCCCTACGAAGTGATCGTTGTGGAGCGGTATGATCCCGCGGTCCATTCGGTGAACAACATCTTTGGAAGGGCCTCCTGGTTCACGGGGGTGGGCGAGATGCAGTTCAACCCCGGCGCCTTCGGCCGTTTCGCCTTCAATTTCGAGCACGCCACCACCGGCACGGGGATCAAGTCCATTGAAGTGGGCGCCACGATCGACGCCTTCCTTGAACAGGTGCCGATCATGGCGGAGGTGGAGGGCGTGGAGAACAAGCAGTTCTTCCTGGAGTTCTACCTGTCCCTTCAGTTCGGCAAGAAGACCATACGATGAACGAGACCGAACCGGTGCGCGACCTGGCCGCAACGCCGCCCGCCCGACCTTCCCGCCGCCCGGATTGGCTCCGCGTGAAGCTGCCCACGGGAGAGAGCTACCGCAAGGTGCGCGAGATCGTGAGCGAACACAAGCTGCACACCATCTGCCAGAGCGGCAATTGCCCCAACATGGGGGAATGCTGGGGTGCCGGAACGGCCACCTTCATGATCCTGGGCAATGTCTGCACGCGCTCCTGCGGGTTCTGCTCAGTGGCCACCGGCAAGCCCGAGGAGGCCGACCCCTTCGAGCCCGCCCGCGTGGCCCGCAGTGTGGAACTGATGGGGCTGAAGCACTGCGTGATCACCTCGGTGGACCGTGATGACCTGAAGGACGGAGGGGCCCACATCTGGGCGAAGACCATCCGTTCCGTGCGCCGTCGGAGCCCGCAGACCAAGTTGGAGACCCTGATCCCGGACTTCCAGGGGATCTGGGAGAACCTGGCCGTGGTGCTCGACGCCCGGCCGGAGGTGCTCTCGCACAACCTGGAGACCGTTCGGCGGTTGACCCGGAAAGTGCGGGTCCAAGCGCGCTACGATCGAAGCCTGGAGTTGTTGATGCGTGCCAAGCGGGCAGGACTGAGGACCAAGAGCGGGGTCATGCTAGGACTGGGCGAGACCGACCAGGAGGTGCTGGAGACCATGGATGACCTTCGCAGCGTGGAGTGCGACATCATCACCCTGGGCCAGTACCTGCAGCCCACAAAGGCCCACCTACCGGTGGTGGAGTTCATCCATCCAGACCGTTTCTCATTCTTCCGGGAGGAAGGGAAGAAGCGTGGATTCAGGCATGTGGAGAGCGGCCCCTTGGTGCGCTCCAGCTACCATGCGGAGAAGCACGTGCACTAGGTCGTGCTGGCATCCGTTCCCCGGACCTGTATACAATAGACACGGACTGTGTTCGTGGAGACATCGCCAGCGAACCTTCAGCCTGTATATTTGTCATCCTTCGAGCAACGAGCCCACATCCCGCAATGAACCGCACCCTACTCTTTGGACTTTCTGGTATCGCACTGACGGCTGGCATCACGGTCCAGCTGTTGAGCGGATCCAAGCTGGCCTATACGCCCCGCCATGCCTTCGCGTCCCCATCCCAAGGCATCAAGGGTGCTTGGGAATGGCTTAGCACGATGCGCCGCAACGTGAACACCGGTCTTGTGGACCCTGCCGACCACTTCCGGATGCAGAAGGCGGTGGCCGCCTTCGAGCGCACCAACACCAACAAGGCGGTCGGGCTGAACTGGACCGAGATGGGCCCCGATAACATCGGTGGCCGGATCCGTTCCATCGCCGTGGACCGCACGACACCGGGGACCTTGTGGGCCGGTGGTGTGAGCGGCGGGCTTTGGAAGTCCGTGAACAGCGGGAACACGTGGACGCAAGTGGCCTCCTACACCTCCTTCGATGGCGGTCAGGGCGTTGATAATGAGAACCTCTGTATCTCATCGATCACCATTCTGGGCAATGGGCATATCTACGTGGCCACAGGCAGCACCTTCGAGAACGGGTTCGGCACAGGTGGTAGCGGCTTCCTCGGGGGCGGCCTTTACCGCAGCCTGGACGGGGGAGCTTCCTTCGAGCTGGTGCCCACGGCCACCAACTCCAACTATTGGGACGTTGACGGTCCATGGACCATCATCGACAAGATCGAGTACCACCGCACGGAGCCGAACAAGCTTTGGGTGGCCTATGACCGCGGCCTGCGCCTGTACGATGAGTCAACGGACACCTTCACGGCCCCCGGTGGTCTTCCCAGTTCACAGAAGTGCCGTGCCCTTGAGGTCAGCAGCGATGGACAGACCTTGTTGTGCGGCATCGGTACGGACGCCTACCTCAGCACGGATGGAGGCCAGAACTTCATCGTTTTGGACAACAACAACAGCACGGGCTTCCCTCAGTCCGGTATCGGCCGCCTGGAGTTCGCCATTTCACCTGACGACGCAAACTACATGTACGCGATGGCCGCAAGCAACAGCGGAGCGATGAGCGGGGTATGGGCCTCCACGGACCGCGGCCAGAACTGGGTGCGCATTTGGCCTCCGGGCTTCGGAACGGGTGCTGTGCCGGCGCTGGACATCTTCCGCGACAATTCGCAGGGGATCTACGACAACGTGCTCGGGGTGCGCCCCGGACATCCGGATGAGGTGTGGCTCGGTGGCGTGGAACTTTGGAAGACCACCATCGCCGGGCCTCCCGAGCAGATCGCCGTGGCCCAGGATTTCGTAGGCTGCTTCTTCTGCGTGCATGCCGACGTGCATGAGATCACCTGGGTGGATTCCCAAACGTGTTACATCGGTTGCGATGGTGGTGTCTATCGCACGGATGCCGCAGGCCAGTTCTTCGTGGCCTGCAACCGCGACCTCAACATCACGCAGTTCTACAGCATGTCCTTCGACCCGAAGGGCAAGGTGATCGGTGGCACCCAGGACAACGGCTCACTGTACATCGACCTCGCAGGGAACACGCCCATGACCTCCGTGGACCTTACGGGGGGGGATGGCTTTGATACCGACATCTCCCAGCTCGACCCGAAGATCCTCTTCACATCGATCTACACGGGCGCCATTTTCCGCTCCAACGATGCCGGTGGCAACTTCGGTGATTTTTACAGCAACCGGATCACAGCGCTCGGTGTACCTGGTGATTTCACTGGAAACGGATTGGGCGACTTCTACACGAACCTGCGCCTGTTCGAGGATGCGTACGACGAGAACAGCCAGGACTCCATTGACCTGATCCGCAACAGCAAGCTGACGGATACCCTGATCGTGGCAGAGGTCGTCGGTACGCCGTTCAACTACATCAGCGAGAACTGCAACGCGGTGCCGTTGAGCACGACCTGGCAGGCGGACTGGTTCGATGCCGGTGTGGATACGCTCTTCCCCGGAGATTCGCTGAAGCTCAACCTGCGTCTTTGGGACCCGGTTCAGTCGCTGTTCGCTGTTGGCTTCTCCGGTACCGATGGCGTTTGGGTGACCCGGGATGCGCTCAACTTCAACAAAGGATCCGAGTGGTGGAAGGTCACGGGTGATGTGGGCAACGTGAACTGCCTGGAGTTCAGCAACGATGGAAACCACCTCTTCATCGGCAACACCAGCGGCGAGGTATACCGCGTTTCCGGATTCCACACCGCCTACGATTCCGCGAGTGCGGACGTTACCAGCAGCACCCGAACGCTCACCGGCCCCACCGTGATCTTCAACAGCAACCTGGTGGTCACCGGCATTGCCCCTGGCCCTACCGATGGCAACGACGTGGTGGTGGCATTGGGTAATTACGGCGGCTCCGGCAAGGTGCAGCGGAGCAGCAACGCGCTTGCTGCCAATCCGACCTTCTCCTCCATCTGGAATGTGCCCAGCGACCTTGCCGGTATGCCCGTTTACGATGCGATCATCCATGCGGAGGACCCCGACATCGTGGTGGTCGGTACGGAGTTCGGCATCTTCTCCACGGATGATGGCGGCAGCAACTGGAGCATGGAGAACAACGGACTGGCCAAGGTGCCCGTGTTCACCGTGCGCCAGCAGCGTTGGAACTGGCAGAACAACCCCTATGGTCCGGATTACGTGACCAACCCCTACGTGATCTATGCCGGCACGCATGGTCGCGGGATCTACCGCTCGGAGACGTTGCTCGGCGTGGGTGCTCCAAGTACCGGTGGCAATGGTGGGAACACCGCGATGTTCAATGGGCTCACCATCTTCCCGAACCCTGCGAACGACGTGAGCACGGTGAACTTCGTGCTGCGCGATCGTACCGAGGTGACCGCCACGGTCTATGACATCAATGGTCGCCAGGTGGCCACCGTGGCTCGTCAGAGCTTCCCCAAAGGCGAGCAGCGGCTCCAGTTGCCGGTGCAGACACTGGCCAACGGCACGTACATCCTGGAGCTCCGCGCAGGCGATGGTCGCCAGACCGGCCGCTTCGTGGTGAACCACTGATCGTTCAAGTGACCCCTTCACAGAAAGCCCTCCGCATCGCGGGGGGCTTTCTTCTTCCCGTACTTTTCCGCCACTGAACTCCTTTGCCCATGAAGCCTGTACGTGTTGCCATCAATGGATTCGGCCGGATCGGTCGTGTCACTGCCCGGTTGATCCTGCAGCGCACCGACATCGAGCTCGTGGCGGTGAACGACCTGACGGACACCCTCACACTGGCGCACCTGTTCAAGTACGACTCGGTGCATGGCGTCTTCCCCGGTGAGGTGGGCCACGATGCGGACCACCTGCTCCTGGGCGGCCGCATGATCAAGGCCTTCGCGGAAAAGGACCCTTCCGCCCTCCCCTGGAAGGCGCTCGGCATCGACATGGTGATCGAGTGCACGGGCCATTTCCTCACGCGTGAGCTGGCATCAGCCCACATCAAGGCCGGTGCGAAGCGCGTGATCCTTTCGGCCCCGGCCAAGGACGCCGACATCAAAAGCGTGGTGCTGGGCGTGAACGAGCACCAGCTGGACGGCACCGAGGACATGATCAGCAACGCGAGCTGTACCACGAACTGCGCTGCACCCATGATCAAGGTGGTGAAGGATGTGTGCGGGATCGAGAGCGGCTACATCACCACGGTGCACAGCTACACCGGCGATCAGCGCCTGCACGATGCACCGCACAAGGACCTGCGTCGTGCACGGGCCGCCGCGGTCAGCATGGTTCCGACCACCACCGGCGCTGCCAAGGCCATCACGCGCATCTTCCCCGAGCTCGATGGTAAGCTCGGTGGTGGTGGCATCCGCGTGCCGGTACCGGACGGAAGCATCACCGACATCACCGTGCGGGTGAAGAACATCCCCACGGCGGAAGCACTGAACGCCGCGTTCGAACAGGCCGCCGAGGGCCCCATGAAGGGCATCCTGCGCTACACCGAGGACCCCATCGTCAGCGTGGACGTTGTCGGTGATCCACACAGCTGCATCTTCGATTCGCTGCTCACCAGCGTGGTGGGCGACCTGGTGAAGGTGATGGGCTGGTACGACAACGAATATGGCTACAGCAGCCGCCTGGTGGACCTGGTGCTGTACATGCGGAAGTTCGATCGATGAGCTCAGCCGGGGATCCTCGGCGCTTCCACATCACCGCTCAAGGGCCCGTCGCTTATGCGCTTCATCAGGCGCACGGTGTCGCCGTCGAATACGGCGTAGGTGTACCACGTGATCCAATCGCCCAGGTTGATGTAGTGGCTCTTTCGCTCAGGGTCTCGCGCAGCTGACCCTGAGCTCACCTCCAGGTCCATGGGCAGGTGGCGGTGGCCGAAGAGGAACGCATCGAAGTGCTCCTTCTTCAGCAGCTCGCGGCAGTGGATCGCGAGCCATTCGTTCTCCGTGCCGAGGAACTTCCGGTCGTTCACGTAGTTCTTCTTCCGGCTGCGACCGCTCCAGAAGTGCGCGATGCCCATGCCCAGGTTGGGATGCAGCCGCGCGAAGCACCATTGCATCACCGGGTTGCGGAAGATCTTCTTGATGAACTTGTAGCCGTGGTCCCCGGGGCCCAGCCCGTCGCCATGTCCGATCAGCAGTCGCTTGCCGTTCCATTCGCGCGCCACCGGCTCGTGGTGCGGGATCACACCCGTTTCCTTCGGCAGGTAGTCGAAGATCCACATGTCGTGGTTGCCGATGTACAGGTGCACGGGGATCCCCCGGTCGGTGATCTCGGCGAGTTTCCCCAGCAGGCGCACGAAGCCACGCGGCACCACCTCGCGGTACTCGAACCACATGTCGAACAGGTCGCCCAGGATGTGGATCTCCGCGGCGTCCTTCTCCGCTTCACCGAGGAAGGCCACGACCCGCTTTTCCCGCGCCAGGCTGCTGGCATGGTCGGGCACTCCCAGGTGGAAGTCGGAGAGGAAGTAGATCTTCTGGCCGGGCCGCATCAGTGCATGATGTTACGCAGGGCCCGCGTGGGGTCCAACTTTTCCAGTGCCAGCACGATGCGGATGCGGTCGCCGAAGTCCACGTCGTTGAAGTCGTGCTCGTCCTGGATGTTCTGCGAGACCACCAGGGGGATCCACACTTCGGCGATGTCGCGCACGATGCGGAACCCGAAGCCGGCCTCGAAGTAGCTATCCCATTTCTGCTCGTTCCCTGTGGCGGTGACCTCCGTGTAGGGCGCGGCGCCCCAGTTGCCGTAAAGGCTCAGCGGAAGACCGATGGGCATGTCCAGTTCCATGTTCAGCGCCGCGATCCAACTGTCGGATCCGCCCTGCGCGGTGGGCGTCTTGAAGCCGCCCTGGTCCTTCGCGATCTGGCGTCCGGCCCCCAGTTCCTGCTGGCCGCGGTCCACGAACACATGGTCGTACAGCAGGTCCTCGCTGCCCCAATTCAGGCGCCAGGCCATCAGGCGGGTGAGCTGATCCTCCTCTTTGCGCAGGAAGGTGCCCACGAAGCCCCGGAAGGTCACGCGGTGCTTCTTGTCGTCGTAGATGGCGCTCCACTTCGCGTCGACGCCAATGCGGGTGAAGGCCTCGTGGTGGAGCAGTGTGCCGGTGATGAGGTAAGGATGGAGGCCCTGCTTCTGCTGGATATCGTAGCGCAGTTCGTGGTAGAGGTCGTCGGTGTTCACTTCGGCGGTGATCGGACCCTCATCGCCCTGCACAATGCCGGGCCCGTATTGTGTCACGAATACCGCGCGGTACCCGAAGCTGTGTGAAGCGGCATACGCATCACTCCGCTTCAGGTCGAAGCGGATGCTCGGGGTGTACTTCCGGAAACCGGAGGCGATGTCCTCCTCTTCAGCGGTGCTGAAGCCCCAGGTGCCGAGGCCGAGGTGGATGTTCTGGAAGGTGTTGCTGTTCAAGCGGTCGAAGTGGTACTCGGCGCGTGCGCCACCCACGAGCTTTCCGCTCTTGAACCCGTACATGGGTGCGGCCACCCACTCGAAGCGTTGGCTCGGGAAGGTGGTGTTGTACAACGCCAGGCCGGCCATGAAGCCATCGTGCGCGTTCGCGCCGATGATCGGCGTCCAGTACGTGGTGCGACGGTCGTTCTTCTCCAGGCCCAGCAGGAACCTCAGTTGCGGTTTCGTGTCCGTGCCGTTGTTACGGCGGTCGATGTCGAGGGTGCGGTTCTGAATATCTGCCCTGATGTCACCATAGCTGTTCCAAGGGAGTTCTGCTGTGTACTTCCGAGTGGACCTGTTGTATCCGTCGGTCTTGATCCGTCCCTTATCCCAGTCATGCGCTTCCTTGTTCAAGGGCTGTGGTTCGGAAGGAACAATCCAAGTGGGACCTTTCCACATATCATCATGCGAGGTGACCGGGAAGGGGGCAGGTATCCCTTCGATCTTGTAGGATAGGGTGTTGCCTTTGGCCTTCAATCCCCTCACATCGAACTTGATGTCCGTATTGATCAACCCATCGAACACCCAGCCCAGTTCCTTCCCGCTCTCGCGCTCGAACACGCGCCGGAGGTCGGCAGGTTGCGGGTGCTTGAACTTCCATTCGTCGTAGTAGGCGTGCAGGCACTTGTCCATGGTGTCCTCACCGAGATAGGCCATCAGGTGGTCCATCACCAGGGCGGTCTTCATGTAGACCGTGGTGCCGTAGTTGATCGAGGTGAAGGCCGCGGAGGTTCTTGAGATCGGCTGGTCGAGGTTCCTGCGTGCGTTCAAGCGGTAGCCGAGCTCGTTCTGCAAGCGGTGTCCATCACCAAGGCTCTTCGTAAGGTCACCGACCAGTGGCACGCCGAGGTTGAACCCGCTCGAAGGATAGCGTTCACGCATGTAGCGCAGTTCCACGAAGCTGTTCATGCCCTCGTCCATCCAGGCGTGGTCGCGCTCGTTGCTGCCGAGGATCCCGTAGAACCAGTTGTGACCCACCTCGTGCGCGATCACGTTGTCCAGGCCCATGGCATCGCCCGTGTTGCCGATGATGGTGATCATGGGGTACTCCATGCCGCCGCCCGCACTGATGGTGCCGTCCACGGCCGTGGCGCGATCATAGGGGTAGTCGCCCACGAACTGGCTGTAAAGGCGTACGCTCTCGTTCACATACTCCACGGCCTTGTCCCAGAGCGCTGCGTTCTGCGGGGTGAAGAGCACCTGTGTCGAAACCGTCCGGCCGGAGGCAGGCAGCGTGACGGAACTGCGACGCACCTGGAATCGCTTGTCCGCGAACCAGGCGAAGTCGTGTACACGGTCCTGCCGGAAGTGGAGCGTCTTGGTGTTCTTGCTGCTCGGTGGGAAGGCTGCGCCGCCTTCAGACATCACGAAGCTGAGCGGCTGCTGCGCAAGGGAATCCATCCAGGCCTCTTCCGCCGTACCATCCACGAGCATGCCCGTGGCGCCTATCACGTAGTTCGCCGGCACGGTGATGTGCACATCGAAGGTGCCGAACTCGCTGTAGAACTCGCCCTGTGTGAGGTAGGGCATGGCGTGCCAGCCTGAGGCATCGTAAACGGCGGGCTTCGGGAACCACTGTGTGAGGTAATACGCTTGTCCAGTATGCCCCAGGCGGCTGAAGCGCCCGTCCGGCACCTTCACGCGGAAGGGTGTGGCGATGGTGATGCGTTGGCCGGTGCGCAATGGCTCCGGCAGCTTGATCCAGCCGATGTCGGCGTGGTCGGGATGGTAGCCCCAAGTAAGCTTGTCCGTATCGCCAGCAACAGGCGAGGACGCCCGTTGGACCCTGAAGTCCAGGCTGTCGATGAAGCCGCGGTCCTCGGGCTTCGCGAAGTGGAGGTCGAAGTCGTTGCTGGAAACGAGTTGCCGGCACAGTGCCGAGCGCTTGTCGCGGTAAGCGTTGGGCCAGAGGTGCATCCAGATGGTATCGAGCGTGCTGGGGCTGTTGTTGGTGTACACGAAGCTGCCGAAGGCATGCAGCACGTGTGCGTCGTCATCCAGTCTCACATCGATGCGGTGATCGACCTGTTGCTGCCAATAGGTCTGTGCCTTCGATCCGAAGGGCAGCAGGGTGAGCAGGAGGAGCGCCAGGAGGTGTTTCATGCGAGCGGCGGATCAGCCCCCGAAGAGCTCGGCGAGTTTCGCTTCCAGCGCAGGTCCGCGCAGGTTCTTGTCGATCACGTTGCCCTGCTTGTCCACCAGCACGGTGTAGGGGATGCTGTTGATGCCGTACTGCTGTGCGGCAGCGTTGTTCCAGAACTGCAGGTCGCTCACGTGCAGCCAGGGAAGTCCGTCCTGCTGGATGGCGTTGGTCCATGCACCCTTCTCGCGGTCCAGGCTCACGCCCAGGATCTCGAAGCCCTTGTTGTGGTACTTCTCGTAGACCTTCTTCACATTGGGGTTCTCCATGCGGCAGGGCTTGCACCAGCTGGCCCAGAAGTCGATGAGCACCACCTTGCCGCGCAGGCTGCTGAGCGCGATGGTCTTCCCGCTGGGGTCCTGCTGGCTGAAGTCAGGTGCCGCGCTGCCCACGGGGATCAGGTTGCCCAGCCGCTCCATCTCCGCCTCCTGCGCTTTCTGCGCAGTGAGCTGCTGTTCCATGCGATCCACCTGGTCGCGGAATCCGGCGAAGAATTCACTGCGGGGCATGGTCTTGCTCAATGCCTCGCGGGTGGCCTTGAACAGGTCAAGCTCCTGGCCGATGTCCATCCGGCTGAGCGCTGCGAGCGCGATCGGCGAGCCCATGTGGTCCTGGACGAAGGACTTGGAGGCGTCGTAGAAGGCTTTGTTGAGGTCGTTGAACTGCTGGAGCGTGGCCTGGTCCTGCGTGTTCGAATTGAGGACCGCGCGGAGTGAATCGCGGCGCATCTCGAAACCCCGGGACTGTGCATAGTAGGCGTACAGCGCCTTGGTGTGCGTACTGCCCTCCACGGTGGTGGGCGTGCCCATCTTGCCCATGGTGGTCTCCACGGTGAGGGATTCGGCGCTGTCCAGCACCACCACCAGGTTGTCCTGGTCGTTGAGTGCGAGGCGGTAGAAGTCGAGCGGCATCACGGAGATCTTCAGGCTGCCCTGTCCTTGTGCATCGAGCACCACGCTGTCCATGTGCACGGGCTTGTTCGCTGCGAACTTGTCGAAGTAAAGGGTCTTGCCGGCCGCGCCGTCCACCTTCACGGTGATCTCGCGTTGGCCAGTGCCGGTGGAACAGGCGGCCAGCAGGGTCGCGCCGAGGAGTGAAAGGAGGATCGTGTTCTTCATGGTGTTCAGTCGTTCTGTCCGTCAAGCATGTGTTTCACAAGTTCGTTGGCGCGCCGCGGATCGGCTTTGCCCTTGGTGGCCTTCATCACCTCACCCATGAACAGGCCGAGCAGGCCCTTGTTTCCGGCGCGGTAGGCGGCCACCTTGTCCGGGTAGCGGGCCATGGTCTCGTTCACCGCGGCCTCGATCACATCCTCGTTGGTGTCGAGCAATAGCCCGTTGGATGTGGCAAGCGCTTCCGCCGTGGCATCGACGTTGCCCACGAGCAGGGGGAAGAGCTTCTGCGAAGCGACCGTGTGGCTCACTTTGCCCCCGTCGATCAGCGCGATCAATCCGGCGAGCTGTTCGGCCTTCACCGGGAACTCGTGCATGGTGAGCCCGCGTTCGTTGATCCAGGAGCGCACGTCGCCCATCACCCAGTTGGCGGCACCCTTGGCGTTGCCGGTGTGCTTCAGCAGCTCCTCGTAGTAGAGCGCGGTCTCCTTGTTGTCCGTGAGGATCTCGGCATCGTAGGCGGAAAGACCGAGCACACTGATGTAGCGGGCGTAGAGCTCGCGGGGCAGCGGCGGCATCGCCTTGCGGATGGCCTCCTTCTTCGCCTCGCTCACCGTGAGCGGCTGGATGTCGGGCTCGGGGAAGTAGCGGTAGTCATGCGCCATCTCCTTGCTGCGCAGGCTCATGGTAGTGCCTTTCACGGCGTCGAAGGTGCGCGTCTCCATGCTGATGGTGCCGCCTGCCTCCAGTACTTCGCTCTGGCGTTGTGCTTCGAACTCGATGGCGCGCTGAACGTTCTTGAAGCTGTTGAGGTTCTTCACCTCGGTGCGCGTACCGAACGTGGTGGTGCCCTTCCGCCGCACGCTGATGTTGGCGTCGCAGCGAAGGCTGCCCTCCTCCATGTTGCCGTCGCAGATGTCGAGGTAGCGCACCAGGCGGCGCACTTCCACCAGGTAGTCATAGGCCTCCTGGCTGGTGCGGATGTCGGGTTCGCTCACGATCTCCACCAGTGGCACACCGGCGCGGTTCAGGTCCACCAGTGTGTTGAAGGGGTCCACATCGTGGATGCTCTTGCCGGCGTCCTCCTCCATGTGGATGCGGGTGATACCGATGCGCTTCTCGCCGCCTTCCACCGGCACCATGATCTGGCCACCGGTGCAGATGGGCGTGGTGTCCTGCGTGATCTGGTAGCCTTTCGGCAGGTCGGGGTAGAAGTAGTTCTTGCGGGCGTAGTGCATGCGCGGCGCGATGGTGCAGCCGCAGGCCATGCCCAGCCGGATCGCGTGGTCGATGACCTTCGTGTTGGGCACGGGCAGCACACCGGGCATGCCGAGCGACACCACGCTCACGTTGGTGTTCGGGTGGTCACCGTACGCGTTGGGGTCGTTGCTGTAGGCCTTGCTCTCGGTGAGCAGTTGGGCGTGCACCTCCAGGCCCACCACCAGTTCCCAGTTCTCCGTCCAGTGGCTCATCGTGCGGTGGTCTTGATCAGTCGTGCGGTCATCGTCCGTTCGTTCGTCATGGCCTTCACCACGTAGGTGCCGGTGGGCAGGGTGCGGATGTCCAAGGACCGCTCCCCGTTCAACGATGCACGGAGAACGATTCTGCCCTGCACGTCGATCACCTCTACAGAGAGCCGTTCGTTCCTGCTGCGGTCCATGGCGACGTGCACCTCGTCCGTTGCCGGGTTCGGCCACACGTGCAGGGCATCATCCGATTTCGTCAGCCCGTCCCGCACCGAAAGCGCCTGGCTGATGTCGAAGATCATGAGGCCGCGCTGCATGTCGCCGCCCAGCACGATGCCGCTCGGCAGGTAGGGGTACACGCCCCACACGCCTTTGAAGCTGAAGCCGTCCGCGATGAGCGAGCCATCGTAGTAGCCGAGCAGCTCCGCGTTGGTCGGATCGCTGGTGTCATAAAGCCAGTAGCCGTCGTAGTAGTAGGCCAGGTGCAGCAGGTCCCCTTGGAAGCAGGGGTTGTGCGGGATGTTGTTGATGCGCGTCACCGGGCCGATCGTGTCGATGAACTGGATGTCGTTCGGGTCGCTGACGTCGAAGAGCTTTACACGGGTGTTGTGCGTTTCATCGCACATGGCATAGAGCCAGCCGTTCTCGTGGAGCCAGCCGCTGTGGTTGTATCCGGCCTGCGGGTAGTTGGTCAACGCCCCCAACAACACCGGTGCGTTCAAGTTGCTGAAGTCGATGATGTGCATCGCATCGATGTCGTTCAGGTAGGCGATGTTGTCCACGGTGTAGGCATCGTGCACCGGGCCCACACTGGTCCACCAGGGAACGCTGAGCTCCGGTTTCAGGAGCAGGGTGGGCAGGTCCGGATCCGCAAGCGAGTAGATGGCGAAGTCGCTGTTGCCGGCATGGGTGTAGAGACGGGCGTTGGCCGTGTCGATCCACAGCGTGTGCGAACGGAAGAAGAGGTCATTGCTGTCGTACGTCACATCGATGCTGTCCGGAAGCCCGCGCAGGTCGATGATCTGCAAGGTGCCGGGTCCTTCGTCGGTCACGGCGTACAGGCGGTCCTGGTAGGTCTTGTATTCGCGGTGGATGATGTTCGGTCCCTGCACCGCACCCGGAACGAAGAAGAGCTCCTCGGGCACCAGCGGATCGGTGACATCGATGATGTGCGTGCCCATGGTGCTGCCGATGATGCCATATTCCCGGCCGTCGCGGGCATAGCCCCAGGAGCCGTTGTAGGTGTTGTCGTACAGGCCGGAAGCAGGGAGCGATGGATCGTTCCACACCGAAAGCAGGCGGATGTTCAGGCTGTCCTGGGCGAACGCGAACTGGAGCAGCAATGCACAGAGGCCGCTGGCCCATGGCCTTTGGCTGCTGGCCTGATAGGCCGCACGGTGCGGTAAGCTGCCCACCGTGGTGGTGCGGCAGCGTCCGGCCAAGTGCCAGCAGCCAAGGGCCAGCAGCGCGTTCAACATGAAGCGATGAGTTCGCGCATGATCAGGGTGAGGCTCGGCTCGGCCTTCTCGGCCACGCGTTGCACGATCTCGTGGGTGGTCTTTTCGATCCTGCCGGGCACGCCCAGATCCGTCACCACGCTTATGGCGAAGCAGGGCAGGCCCATGTGGCGCGCGGCGATCACCTCGGGCACGGTGCTCATGCCCACCGCGTCGCCACCGATGTTCCGCACGTAGCGGTATTCCGCCGGTGTCTCCAAGGTTGGGCCGGTGAGTCCCACGTAGGTGCCGGTAAGCACCTTGATGCCGTTCGCGGCGGCGATGGCCTTCGCCCGTGCGATCAGGCTGTGGTCGTAGGGCTCGCTCATCTCCGGGAAGCGGGTACCGAGCGCGTCGAGATTGGGGCCGATGAGCGGGTTGGGGAACAGGTTGATGTGGTCGCCGAGGATCATCAGGTCGCCCACCTCCATGGCCGGGTTCACGCCGCCGCTGGCGTTGCTCACGAACAGGCGCTGGATGCCCAGGTACTTCATCACGCGCACGGGCAGCACCACTTCGCCCATCGACCACCCTTCGTAGTAGTGGAAGCGGCCCTGCATGGCCACCACGGGCTTGCCGCCCAGGTGGCCGAAGAGCAGGCGGCCGGGGTGCCCTTGCACGGTGCTCACCGGGAACTCGGGGATGGCCGAATACGATACGGTGTACCGCACCTCGATCTCGTTGCCCAAGCCGCTGAGGCCGGTGCCCAGGATTATCCCGGTCTCCGGGGTGAACCCGTCCGTCAGGGACTTCAGGTGGTCAGCGATGCGCTGGATGCGGTCCAACATGGCGGCGGATCAGGTCGGCGAAACGTTCCGGTTCGTTCAGGATGACGGCCCGCATGGCGATCGTCGCGAGAGGGGTCCCGTCCAAGGGGCTTCCTGCGAGCACGGAGCCGAGCCGGGTGGCGTCCTTCTCCGTGGTGACCAGCATTTTCGGGCCGGGCGCGAATTTAGCGTATCGCTCCGCGAGGCGGGCCAGGTCCGCCGGGCTGAACGCGTGGTGGTCCGGGAAGGCCACATGCTCCACCTGCTTGAACAGGCCACGCACATGGGCCACCAGCGGCGCAGGGTCCGCAATGCCGGTGATCAGCAGGCCGCTGTCGGTGGTCAGCTGGACGCTTCCGTCAACCCTGGTCGGGGCGTCGTACGCGATGCCGCTGAAGAACAGCTCCTGGCCTTCGCGCAGCCCCAAGCGTTGTCGCCAGCGTTGTCGTTCCGGGGCATCCGGAAGGGAAGGGCACTTCGTCACCACTACGATCTGCGCGGCATGCGCCCGCCCCGGAAGGTCGCGCAGGGTCCCGGCCGGGACCAGCATGTCGTCAGAGAACGGCCGTTGCCAGGTGGTGAGCAGGATGTTCAGCCCGGCATCGAGGGCCCTGTGCTGCAGGGCATCGTCCAGCACCACGGCCTTCACCTCTGGCACCTGCGCCTGTATCCGCGAGATGGCCTTTACCCGGTCCGCGCCCACGAACACCCGCACCTCCGGGAATTTCCGCTTCACCTGCAAGGGCTCATCACCGCTGTGTTCCGCGGTGTCCGTCGCCAGCACTTCATGGATGTCCGTGCCCTTGCGCCCATAGCCGCGGCTCAGGGTGGCCAGGGGGGCGGTGCCTGCCAAGGTCCTCAGGACCAGCTCCATCAGGGGGGTCTTGCCCGTGCCGCCGAACGACAGGTTGCCAATGGCGATCGTGGGCACGGCAGGTCGTTCGCTGCGCCACGCTCCATGGTCGTACAGCGCATGGCGTAGCCGGAGCACCGCACCATAGGCCATGGCGACAGGCCAGCCGATGATCCGCCGGAGCTTCGACCCGTAATTTGCAGCCGTTCCCATTAACGCCGCAAGATGCGCATCAAAGAGGTGATCACCGCCCTGGAGCTGGATCACCTGCACACCAACCCCGTGTCCGGCAAGTGGGCACTGGATGTCCATCCCATGGACGATCTTCATTCCAGCACAGGGTTCGATCATGCTGGGTAGAACATCATGCGCCGATCCACCACGTGCATGACATTCTTTTCGGGATCACCACACTGGGCTCCGAAGGGACCCGGGGGAGGGAAACAGGTTGCACACCAACGCGGACGGCCCTACCTTTCGGGTAGGGCCGCCGTTCTTCGGAGGTCATGCTGCACAACGGATGGCGGGGCAGGGGGCGCGCCGCACGCGGCCCCGCCCCTTCATCCCATCAGAAGGCGAGGCTCTCGGCCGCGTCGCTGAAAGGGCCCATGCCGGCCGTACCGTGCGCGCATACGCGGAACCAGTGCGCCTTGGCACTGGCCAGACCGGTGGCGCTGAAGCTGGCCTTGCTGGTGTTACCCAGTTGCTGCCAGCCCGCCTCCTGGTCGGGAGCGATGCTGTTTACGTATACGGTATACAGGAGGGCGTGGCGCACGGCCTTCCAGCGCAGGTCCACACGGCCCCGGATGGGGTGCATGGCTGCCTGAAGACCGATGGGCGCGGCCACCTCTCCTGCAGGGCTTGGCTTGCGGCGTACGGTGAATCCACTGCTGAGGATGGCCTCCTCGTCGTCGCCGACGGTGGCGACCACGTGGCCGCCGAGCTGCTCCAACATCAGTTTCATTTCCCGTTGACGGATGCGCCGGATGGCGATGGCCTTGCGGCCCCTGTCCAACGCTTCCGTGATCGCCGCTTCCAACGCATCCACTGCCAGTGCAACATCGCTCAGCTTCGGCGAGGGATCGGGGAAACGGGGGTTGCCCGTCATCCGCTCCACCACCAGGCGAGCTTTGTGTACCAGCTGGGAGGCGTTCAGCCCCCGGGCGCCAACCACTAACTTATGGTTCATGGCGTTCGGTTTTTGTGATCTTGGTCGGGTCCTGTGGGGTAGGGATCTGTGCGCACGGTGTACCGGTAGGACCCTTGGCTACGGCACCTCAGCGGCACGGATCCCGGCGCGGGCGGGGGGCGGGCCCTTCGGTGCAAGCCCGGCCGCCAGCCTTGCGGGCCGGTCCTGGCGCGGGGTTCACCCACCACGCCTGCCGTTGCGTGCGGCCGGGGCAGGGGGATGGGCGCACCGTACGGTGCCCGGGGAAGGGTTGCGTTGTAGGGTGGGGCCAGGCGCGCAGCTCGGCCCGCCAGGGTGGGCTCATCAGGCGAGCACCGGCCGGCCTCGATCCCTGCGGCTGTGTATGGCCCGCCGCATGGCACCGGGCATGCTGCGCCGTTCACGCCACCGGGCGTTACAGGTGGACATGCCCGCGCGCCCGTGCACGGCCCGCACAGGCAGGCGATCTTCAACAGCACGTGCAGGAGGCCGGGCCACCACCGGCTCCCGCAGGGTGCGCCAGGGCGGATCGGGTATGCGTGCTTCGCCATCGCAGGGCGAAGTACCCAAAGGCCGGGTGCGCGAAAAACGACACGTTGTTCCGCCCCGAGCAGCATGCGGACCCAGGGGCCCCTGCGGGCCATATCCGGGTTCCTGCCGTGATCGTGGTGCTGATGTGAACGTGCCGCCATGCTTCGTTGGCGACAAAGGGAGCGTACGTGGTGTCGGGTTCATGTTACGCTTCATTTGGGGCTTGCATTCGTCGTGCACATAGCCTATATGGCACAAATGAAGCCCTGCTCATCGGCCCAGGTGCTTCAGGTTATGATCGGCCTGAATACTGGGGAAGCTTACACTCGCATCTGGTTCAGGGGGGCTTACAAGGGGACGGGGGCTATTAGCCATGGATCTTCCAGAGACACTTTGTCGCCCGTACTCTGAGTCTGGTGCCTTGCTTCCTTATGTATGCATAGCACGAACCTTTCGGCATGTCTATCTGATAACACTTCCCATTGATGCTGATGCGAAGGACATCATGTACGTGCTTCCTCAGGACCCTGTAGGTGCCAGCGTGCCCACCGAGCCGATCATTATTCGCGACGAAGGATTGGACAATAGAGTCGCCCATCGTTACTATGACGGAGTCACTTTCAAAGGACATCTCAAATACAAGACTTAGAACCACCTCGGCGCCTGTAGGGCACACCCAGGAACTATCGATGCAACGCACATTCTTGCTTGAAGCCCGAACAGCCTTGCATGAATCGTGGTTGACCCCCTGAGCAACCGACTGCGCATATAGGCAAAGCCCTGTGACTATTAGCAGAGAACGATGCCAGATCCTTCTGTGCAGGCCATGCCCTACTGCTTCTTCCATGGCGCGGTCTCATTTCGTTCTCGGAGTATCGTTTTGACCGCTCTGCGTAGCTGTCGACTGTTCACCTTGTCCTGCCGGTCCATTTTCCGGCCTGGATCCAAGGCCGACATCAAATTGCGTTTGCTGAAGAACGCCTTTTCACCACTCTCTGTATTATTAGGATCGAGTGGATGCCCCATTTCATGAGCTATGTTTCGTTCAGCAACTGGCTCTTGTTGCAATGACCAGGTCGCTGCTGGGTTGTTCGGGTTGAAGATCAGGTTCGTGTTGATGAATACCTCACCAGCTTGACTGTTGGTTGACTCCAGGGAATATCCGCCATCCTGTTCGGAGTCGCCCTCCAAGTCCTTGTGTATGAGCTTTAGTGGACCCTGTTCGACGTAGTTCACCTCGGTGGTGACCTGAATCTTGCGCAGGCCAAGGAAGCCAACATGGATAGTGCCCGACCACATGCGATCGGCACCAGTTGCGCCATACCCCGCCTGCTGCTTGACTTCCGCTTCTGTGAGCCTCTTCGACTGGTCTACTATCTGAAAGGCATAGGCGATCCTGATAGCCATGACCTTTCCTCCCTTCGTTTTGTCAGTAACATCAATCCGCGCCTCCAAACCGTCGAGATCAGTTGCCTGGATGGGCGTATTGCTTGCAAACTGGTATGGAGTGAGTTCAGGATACTGCTTCGCAATGGGATCTACGCTGATGAACCGCGCAATCCTCGGATCATAGACCCGCCATCCGTAGTCCTGGAACGTCCCGAATGCTCCATGCACCTCATTATCGTTCTCTTTGCCATTGAAGGAGAAACTATACACGCCCGCACAGGTCTGCGCGCTTAACTCGGAAGCAAGCCTAGGAATGCCCTTGTGGGGCTGGGGGATCGCACTACGCACGGCCAGATGGCGCTAACGGAAGCGTTGCTCCAAGGTATGCACCTGGGCCGTTGCTTGATGATGACGGCGTGCAAGTTCATGCACAGAGCAGGCCGCAGGGTCACCTTCGACAGACGTTGCGTGAGCGGAGGCAGTGGCACTCGGCACAGCCGAGCGCCGGTTGGGAGAGGCA
>JBIIYP010000024.1:0-55237 GCA_044346705.1 Flavobacteriales bacterium | reverse complement strand
AACACCGTGTCCAGGGGATACTTTAGGCCACGGCGCTGTGGTCGTCCCCATTGATCCTCACGGATCGCCCGCCGAGGCGATGGATCCAGTCTTGGACAAGCTCTGTTGTTGGACCGGTCCGGGCGTGCCCAAGTATCAGGATCATCGCATCAGGTGTTGTGGGTTACGGAGCGAATCCAGTATCCAACCCGGTCCGGGTCAACTGAATGCGGCACGCAGGTGTGGTGAACCGGATGATGAGCGGTCCCCATAGCCGGGAGAACACCATATCCGTTCTCGTGTTCAAGAACCCATCCGGGCTCACACCTGTTGCACGCACCAAAACAGCATCTTTAACATACGGGAATTCCGGGATCACCACCGAATCGGATATGATCGCCGCGTTGGCGATGGACGTTCCGTTCGGGTAGCGGGCACGGTATTCATCTGGCACCATGGTTCCGGGCATGGTCAAATTGCTCGTGTAGGTGGTGTCGAACTTCAACGGGAAGTTCAAGCTGGGCATCGGACAGATCTCCAAAATCCCGAAATAGGCACTGCGGGGGGGGTGGATGAACAGGAAGTCCGGATCCTCCATCACTCCCGTTACCTCACCAAGCGCATCAAGTTCCGTTTCACCGTCGTAGTATCTGATCCGAACTATCGTTTGCTGTTCGGCGAGATTCGCCATCAATGTCGAACCATTGACCAATGGCTCATATACGATAGTGCTTACCCGATATTCGTTCCAAGCGCGTTCCCGGGACAACGGACTCAAATAGTTGTGAAGGCATCGCAGTTGCGCACTACAGAAATAGGGCCTAACGCACACCACCAACTGTTCACTACTATCCGTTACCCATGATGCTGAACATTCGAAACTCAACGGGTCGCCTGGTCTAAAGTAAAAATTATCGGCGTTGAGCGCCAAAGGCTCAGTGAGCGGATCGGGTTCATATCTGATCCATGGCAAGTAGTAGACCCTCAGAATGATATTCACCATGAACAAGCTGATCAGAACCGCCATCGACAAAAATCCGATCCGTGCGAGCCTTCGAATGGTCCGTCGCAGCATATCAAGCTGGTTTGAAGGGTATCACGCTACAGGTCTGGCCGCAATTCAGGTTAAATCCACGAACTGGAAGCACCCCGTGTATTCAAGCGCACCGATATCAGGTGAAGCTTACGATCCTTGTCAGTCACCCTACAATTGGCCACCCCGAAGTGGTCCAGCCACTTCATGATGTCGCAAGTTGTAGTAGATTCTTCGGAGACGATGAGCAGGACAAGGATGACGCGCAGGGAGCCCCAGGCTGAAAGCAGCACCATGGCGGCGAAGGTAGCCCTCCGTCCAATTCACGGAACAGTTCAGGAACACCGTGTCCAGGGGATACTTTAGGCCACGGCGCTGTGGTCGTCCCCATTGATCCTCACGGATCGCCCGCCGAGGCGATGGATCCAGTCTTGGACAAGCTCTGTTGTTGGACCGGTCCGGGCGTGACCAAGGATCACGATCATCGAATATGGTGCTGTGGGTTATGGCGTGAATCCAGGATCCAACCCGGTCCGGGTCAACTGAATGCGGCACTCAGGTGTGGTGAACCGGATGATGAGCGGTCCCCATTGCCGGGAGAACACCATATCCGTTCCCGTGTTCAAGAACCCATCCGGGCTGACTCCTGTTGCGCGCATCAAAACGGCATCCCTCACGTACGGGAATTCCGGAACCACGATGGAATCGGATATGATCGCCGCGTTGGCGATCGACGTACCGTCCGGGTAGCGTGCACGGTATTCATCTGGCACCATGGTTCCGGGCATGATCAAATTGCTCGTGTAGGTGGTGTCGAACTTCAACGGGAAGTTCAAGCTGGGCATCGGACAGATCTCCAGGATCCCGAAATAGGCACTGCGGGGGGGGTGGATGAACAGGAAGTCCGGATCCTCCATCACTCCCGTTACCTCACCAAGCGCATCAAGTTCCGTTTCACCGTCGTAGTATCGGATCCGAACTATCGTTTGCTGTTCGGCGAGATTCGCCATCAATGTCGAACCATTGACCAATGGCTCATACACAATGGTGCTTACCCGATATTCGTTCCATGCGCGTTCCCGGGACAACGGACTCAAATAGTTGTGAAGGCATCGCAGTTGCGCACTACAGAAATATGGCCTAGCACACACCACTAACTGCTCACTACTATCCGTAACCCATGATGCTGAACATTGGAAACTCAACAGGTCGCCTTCGTTTATCCGGACGAATTTCGCACCGTAGTGATGCAACCAATCAATGACCTCATTGGTCGTTTGGTCGTCATTGTTCGATACAATGACGATCATGGAACGAGGCCATGCTCATTTCTCCGCTGGCGCAGCCCTTCGGGATCCTGAACGGTCACGTTCTCCAATGTACCGTAATACTGGAAACCCGTATTCATGTGCATGGTAGTATCGTATATACGCAAATACTCGCTGCCGATCTTGCCAGCGGCGAATGCTTTGTCCAGATATGGCATCACGGCATCCCACCGCTGCTGGAATCCGTGCGGGTTCTTGCCGCAATGGAAGAGCACCAACTCCACGATCCCGGATGTGTTCCAGAGGTCGTCAAAGTCATTAGGCAAGCCGAATTCATTGGCCAAAGCAATGATGTCTCTTAAGTTCTCTTGATCAATTCCCGCTATGATGGAATCCGCAACAGAGTCATCGCTGCTATAGCGCAGCACAAGAGCGCGTGCCTGGTCCAACTTATGAATACAATGTATGCGTCGAATTACCTCCATGCGGTTCAAGTGCGTATGAAAGAAGTGGCTTCGACAACTGTCCCGCTTTTGCGCTAGCCAATCCGCATACCCTCCTCGCTCCAATGCATCACGAAGGACGGTGACCTGGATCGGGCCAGTTTCCAAGAAGCCATGGTTAGCGACCAGGTCAAGCATCACCTCTTTGAACAGGCTAGAATCATGATGATAGAAAGCCCCCAGGCATACGCTCAACTTCTGCCGCGGATCGACCCGTGCGGGTTCCAGTGTACGATACAACCGCGCCCCTTCAGTATAGCCCGGCCCATCCATGAGAGCCAGTGCGCTGTCCAACAACGGGAACACCGGGTATTGCGCCTGCAAGGACTGGGACGAAAACACTAGAGCGAACAGCAACGCATGTCTAATGCTCTTGCGGGGCGTACGCCTCTGTGACCCCTCATTGGATGGGTGAAAAAACATGTGTTGGGAAATCGATATTGATGGAGGCCCGGCATTCCACCTCCGTGGCAATGCCGAACCCCATCGGTTCGAACTTCGACTAGCCGCACAACCGAGCTAATGGCTATCGCTCCTTTACACCCCGTGTGCAAGTCAACGGTCAACTATCATTTTGGTGTGTCGAATTCACGATCCGTGGGATCCGTGTCTGCCGTGACCAACGATCCATTATCGCCGCAATCAGGACCTCCAATGTAGGTGTATTCGTCATCATTGGTATTGGAACTTCCCGGATCCCTGCTGGGATCAGTTCCACCACCTAATATCTGCAATGCCCCAGTCAGGCGGTGCTCCTCCATCCTAGTGAATAGTTCCGACTTGCGCTTTGTGTTTTTCATAACACAGAATTTTGCCTTCACCTACTCTCTCCGAGCTTTTCGGCATCCGCTCACGGCCCCATCCTCCGAACCAGACTGGTTTGGCGTGTGGTCGCATGGCAAACTTGTGTTGGTGGTTCCAGTTGTGCAAGTACCTTGGCGTCTAAGTTGGGCGATCAGCCCGTCCACATCGGTCAAATGAAGCTGAACATAGAGGGCAAGGCGTTGGGCAAGTGGCGCAACGGTTCGGACTGAAGGATGGGATGACCTGGCAACGGTATCAAGACGGTCATGGCCTATTCACCTTGCTTTACCAGAGGCGGTGTCGAAGCATGTCGACGCACACGCGGTTGCCCATCTGCTGAGCATCAATGGGCGTCCGTCCTCTCGCAACGCACCACAGGCGTACGGCTTCAGCTACACCAACAGTTAAAATGCCTCCAGCGCCAAGGAGCGCGAGCAACTGCTGGAGCGCGTGAGGCACCTGTAAGAAGAGATCCTGCACCTGCGCAAGGGCGAGGATTTCCTCCGAAAGCAATTGGAAGCACTGCTGGGCGGTGGAAAGGGCTAAGCCATAGCGAGGGCTGGTGGGGCCGAGCGCCTTTATGAAGGGATCCGCCAATGAAATGGCACTTGGGTGCTTGCGTCCCGCAACGAGCGATCGGCGAAGTACTTGATGCTCTAGCACTTTTACCGTCGCCAGCGCCCCAAGGAACCGTACATTTGCCGCCCCTTTCCCCACAGCACCATGTCCGCCTTCGAAACCCTGGGTCTCCGGTCCGAACTTCTTCTCGCCCTCAACGACCTGGGGTTCACCACCCCCACCCCGGTACAGGAGCGGGCCATTCCCCTGCTGCTCAGCAGCCCCAACGACGTGGTGGTGCTCGCCCAGACCGGCACCGGCAAGACCGCCGCCTTCGGCCTGCCCCTGATGGAGGACATGGACCCGCAGGAGCGCGGTGTGCAGGCCCTGGTGCTGGCCCCGACGCGCGAGCTCTGCGTGCAGATCACCGCTGACTTCGTGCGCTTCAGCACCCACCTGAAAGGCGTGAAGCCCGTAGCCGTCTACGGAGGCGCGAACATCCGCGAGCAGATCCGCGACATCCAGCGCGGGGCGAACATCGTGGTGGCCACCCCGGGCCGACTGCTCGACCTGCTGGGTCGCCAGGCCGTGGACCTGAGCCGCGTGAAGATCGTGGTGCTCGACGAGGCCGATGAGATGCTCAACATGGGCTTCCAGGAAGACCTCGGCGAGATCCTCCAGACCACCCCCGCCGACAAGCGCACCTGGCTCTTCAGCGCCACCATGGGCAGCGAAGTGCGTCACATCGCCAAGCGCTACATGCGCGAAAGCGAAGAGGTGCAGGTGGGCGAGCGCAACACCACCGCGTCCTCCATCCAGCACCAGTATTGCGTGGTGCATGCGCGCGAGCGGTTCAACGCCCTGAAGCGTTTCGTGGACGCCGACCCGGACCTCTTCGCCATCGTGTTCTGCCGCACCAAGCACGAGACCCAGGAGCTTGCCGGCCAGCTCGTGAAGGATGGCTACGTGGCCGACGCGATCCACGGTGACCTGAGCCAGGCCCAGCGCGACCACGTGATGGGCCGCTACCGCGCCCGTACCCTGCAGCTGCTCATCGCCACCGACGTGGCCGCCCGCGGCATCGACGTGAACGATGTGACGCACGTGATCCACTACGACCTGCCCGGTGAACCGGAGAGCTACACCCACCGCAGCGGTCGTACGGCACGCGCAGGGCGCACCGGCATCTCGCTCAGCATCCTCGGTGTGCGTGACATCAGCAAGGTGCGTATGTTGGAGCGCACGCTGAAGACGCACTTCACCTACGTACGTGTGCCCGGCGGTGGTGACATCGGCAAGGCACAGCTCGTGTCCTTCCTGCACAAGCTGAAGTCGGCTGACGTGGAGCACGAGGCGCTGGCCGACCTGCTTCCGATCGCCCAGGAGGAACTGAAGGACCTCACCAAGGAAGAGCTGATCCAGCGCTTCATGAGCGTCACCTTCGCACGCATCCTCGACCAGTTCCGCAGCGCGTTCGACCTGAACATCGACATGAGCCAGAAGGACCATACGTCCCGTGGCGAGCGTCCCAGCCCACGCGAGCGCTTCAGCACAGGTCGCCAGCTCTTCATCAACCTGGGCAGCGCCGATGGCTTGGACAAGGGCCGCATGCTCGGCTACGTTTGCGGCATCAGCGGCATCAGCGGTGAGCACATCGGCAAGATGCTGATCAAGGACGTGTACTCCTTCATCGACATTGAGCCCGCGATGTTCGAGCAGGTCTTCAACTCCTTCAGCGGAGCGAGTTACAAGGGGCGCAAGGTCCGTGTGGATGAGTCCCAAGGCCCACAGTCCGGCGGCGGCAATGACCGCCCACGTTCCGACCATGGTCCCCGCAAGCCTTATGGGGACAAGCCGGCCTATGGCGACAAGAAGCCCTGGGCGGACAAGAAGCCCTACGGGGACAAGAAGGCGTACGGGGAAAAGAAAGCCTACGGGGAACGCAAGCCTTACGACAAGAAGCGCTACTGAGCCGAGGCGGTCAACGGACCAGCGCGAACCGCCGCACCAACGGTGATCCTCCCGCTTGAGAAGGCCTCAGTTCGATGAGGTAGGTGGCCGGTGCGAGCGCTTGGACATCCACTTGCAACCGTTCGCCGTTCACCACGCCTTCGCGCAACGTGGCACCCTGAACATCACGCAACCTGAAGGTGCCGCGCATGGGTTCGGCCAGTTGCACATGCAGTTCCGAGGCACCCATGTCCGTCCACCAGCGCACGGCAGTGGCGCTGAGCTCCCCAACCCCCACCGATAAACCTCCGCATTGGCAATCGGTGTCGTACACATCATCGAGCGTGTCCGCATCACCATCGTCGCAAAGGGTACCGGGCAGGGCCGCACCTCCTGAGATACCCTGGCAATCCACCAAGGGCGCTCCTTGTGCGTAGGCCAATGCACCCAGCGACAGGTCGTGGTAGCTGCCGGTGTTGGACACGACCAGCTTGATGGCGCGTACCATGTAGCGATCGCCCGGCACGAAGGGGACCGATGAGGTGAACGAGGTTCCCACGACCGGGGTGGTCGTGATGCGCACGAGCTGACCGGCCACCGTATCGATCCGATAGATGTGGTAACCATCCACTGGCTCGGGAGATGGAGACCAGGTAAAGTCCGCGTACCACGTACTGGACGTGACGACCAGGTCCGTGGGCGGTGCCAGGTAGGACTGCCGGAGGGAGGGGTCGCCCATCAGCGCCATGTGGCCTCGGCTCATGGACTGGCCCTGCCAACCGCCGTTCTGCAGGCTGAGGTCCTGGTTGGTGTTGTTCATGGACCGCCTGGCGCAATAACCGATCGGCTCACCCAACGCCATGGGATGAAAGAACCAGTTCGGAATGCCCGACCAGACGTGGGTGAGCGCCTTGCCACTGGCCAGCACGGCACGGAGGTAGTTGTCCTCGTTGTCCCAATCGCCGAAGTAGCTGCCGAAGGACATGTTGAAGATGCCGGCCGCCGGCGCAGCTGCGAGACCCGCTGTGGTGACCCCGTTGTTGGTGCCGATGAAGGTGACCTGGCCGTTGCTGCCCACCCCTTGCAGCCCTGTGCCCGAATGGTAGGTCCAGAGGTTATCCACGGAGGTGAAGGTGTTCACGAAGGGACCCGAACTGGGTGGAAGATCGGTCAATGAGGAAGCTCCCGAGGAGGTGTTCAGGCTCATGTACCCGGAAGAGGCGAGCGGGTTGTTCACCCATTGCAGGTCATCGAACACCACCGAAGTGCTGGGCACCACCAAGGCCTTGGTCTTCCATTGGTGGGCCTTGTAGAGGTATGCTTGGAGCAGTTGCGCTGCGCTCTGCCCGAAGGCCGGCAGTTCATTCAGGTCCACCCGCCCCACCGGCAGCTCCAAGGCTGAAGGAAAGTCCGTTTGGTCGAACTTGCCGTCGCCCGGAACATTGTGGTTCCAGAGGTTCACTGCACCTGTGGCGTTGACCGTTACGTCGGTCCACACCCCATCCAGATCACCATAGTATCCGTCACAGGGCCAAGCTCCGCGATGTTCGGCATGCCCGTCGGGGTTCGTGTTGCCCGAATAAGGCACTGCCACATGGCCCAGGACGTAGACGGCCTTCACCTGCCCAGGCGAAGCCGCATGGATCGACTGCACCAAGGCACGCACAGCCACCGGTGAGGCCGTCGGAGGGACCACCTCCCGTTCCACCCACCAGCCATCCCCCAACAGGTCCTCCTCCAATTGCGCGATGGAAGGGGCCACATCCGTGGCCATGGCACTGTCCACCAGCAGCACCATGGTCCCGCGCTGTTCCACCGGTGGCCTCGCCACGGCGGAGAGCACATACCCATAGCCGGCGCCCAATGCGCTGCGGGTCACTTTGTATTCGTACACCACACCGACAAGTACACCGTTGTCCACATATTGCAGGGCGGATCCGGACAAGTTGGCCACCGCAGTGCCCCACCCGGTGGCTCCCTGCACCCTGCGGTATACCGTGTAGGAGCTGGAGCCCGTGAACGGTTCCCAGCCGAGCGTGATCCTGGGTGGCGATGCCTGCACTGTGGCCGAGACCTGCACCGCCCCCTTGCGCGAAGGGGACTGTGCGCAAGCCATCAGTTCGAACACAAGGCTCGCGAACACCAGGGTGCGTTTCAAAGGGATCGGGCTGTGCTGCATCGTGGGCGGGTATGACCTTTGGAACAAGGCCCCTGCAAAGATGGTTCGGAACGGCCGTCCTGTCCAACTGTCCGGCACTACAGGTCAGGCATCGGGGCCTTCCCTGGCACCGGGGGAGGCGATGGCCTCGTTCATGCCACGCTTCAGGTCCTCCACGGTCTTCTCGGGCAGCTTCGTGAGGTCCAGCAGCATCAATCCGTCCAACGCATCGTTGAAGCGGGGATCGCTGTTGAATCCGATGATGCGCGCGTTCAGCAGCAGGTACTTCTTCAGCAGGATCGGCACGCTGGATTCCTTGGGCTCGATGTCGGCGATCAGGCGGTCCAGCTTCCTGAGGTCCTCCCCGCTCGCGGCGATCAAGGCCTCGCTATCGGCCTTATCGTGCTTGATGTCGAAGCGGTTGCGTGGATGGATGTACCGCGCAAGATCATGGTCGTAATGGTGCTGCTTCACGAACTCGATGATCAGCCCCCTGGACAACCGGCTGTAATTGCTGCTGATGCTCACCGGGCCGATCAGGTACCGATGATCGGGGTGGTTCAGCAGGTGCATGAGCAGGCCACGCCAGAGCAGGAACAACGGCAGCCTATGCTTTTGGTAATGCGGCGCAACGAAGCTTCGGCCCAGTTCGAAGCTCTGAGACAGGATGCGCGTCATCGGACGGTCCATGCGGAACAGCGTGTGCGTGTAGAACCCCCGCTTACCGTATCGCTCCGTGATGCGCGCGCCATCACCGATGCGGTAGGCCCCTGCAAGCCGCTTCTTGTCGCGGTCCCACAGGAACAGATGGTCATAGTACAGGTCGAACTCGTCCAGGTCGATGCGCTTGTTGGTGCCCTCTCCCACGGCACGGAAGCTGTGCTCACGCTCGCGGCCGATCTCGTGCAGCATGAGCGGTATGCGGTCGCTCGGTGCCAGATACAGGTCGAATTCCCCCTGGCTGCTCAACTTGAGCTCGGCGATCGAGGCGATCTCGCGCTGTAACGCACCGGTCTCCATGGGTTCCACCACCTCCTTGGGGCGGCGTGGAAAACGAAGCGGCCGGAACTGCTCCCGCTTCACTTGTACACCGCTGCCCAGAGCATAGGTCTTCGCTCTCAGGTACCTGCCCAACTGCTCCACCGAACCGAACGCGTCGATGTCCTTGGCGGCGATGGGCTTGCCGATCCGCAAGCGCACATGCTTGCCACGCATGCGGAGCATCTCGTTGGGCAACTGCAAGGTCCGCAGATTGGGATGGATCATGCCCAGCATCTGGAAGATGACGCTGTTCGCCCCATCGAACCACACAGGAACGACCGGGACTCCGGCGTGCTTGATCAACTTGATCACCGGGGCCTTCCACCGCGGATCGGCCACGGCCTTCAGTTCGGTCCGGTAGCTGCTCACCTCGCCGGCCGGAAAAATGCCCAAGGCTCCGCCTTTCGCCACGTGCTCCAAGGCCTGCCGCATGCCTTGAAAGCTGCTGCGCGCACTGAGCTGTTCAAAGGGGTTCACGCCGATGAAACGGTCCTTCAGCGGATCCAACTGTTGCAGCATGAAGTTCGCCATCACCTTCACATCGCCCCGTACACGGTCCAGCACATGCATCAAGGCCAGGCCATCGATGGCGCCGTACGGATGGTTCGCCACGAAGACCACACCACCCTCCTTCGGCACTTGGGCCAGGTCCTCGGCGTCCACCTCCACCTGAAGTTCAAGGTGGTCGAACAGGGCTTGGATGAAATCCGTGCCCGGCTCCTGCGGCATTTCGTTGTAGAACCGCTCAAGCCGGTTGAGACCGCTCACCTCCGCAAGCAGCGTGATGCGGGGGTCACCCGGTCGCATGTGGCTGGCTTTCGCAAGCTCCGAAGGATGGACGATCTTCTTCATCCAATGGAAGGATGGTGCTCAAATGTACCTGACAACGCCTTTGCCCGGAACTCCCGCAGGGAACCACGAATACCGCGCGTTCATCTGCTGGAATAGCCTTGGTGTTGATTACCTTCGGCTGGTGTTGTCCCGTTGTGGGATGGCCTGCCATCAATTTCCACAGACCTTGTCCATGCGCCGCTGTCTCCTGCTCACCAGCCTGATCCTTTCGCTCACCGTACCGGCCCAGACCACCTGGTGGGGCATGACCTCCCTGGGGGGCGAGAACAACGTGGGAACGATCTACACGATCACCGAGGGCAACGTCTACACCAAGTGGTATGACTTCAGCACCATTCCGGGCCGCTCGCCCAGGGCCGATGTGCTGAAGGCCAGCAATGGCCTGTATTATGGCACCACGGAGTTCGGTGGCACCGATGATGCGGGTGTGCTGTTCTCCTACAACCCGGCGAACGGTGTCTACACGGTGCTTCAGAACTTCTCCTCATCCACCTCGGGCGGCACGGCCATCGGCAACCGCCCGGCAAGGGGCTTGGCGGAACTGACCGTGAGCGGCTCCCAGCGGATCTATGGCACCTGTCAGCTCGGCGGCACCAGTAACAAGGGCACCATCTGGGAATGGAACATCACCACAAGCGTCTTTACGCTGCGCGCGACCTTCACCGGCGCGAACGGGGAGGAACCGTTCGGAGGCCTGGTGGAGGGCACTGCAGGGGTGCTGTTCGGCACCACGAGCAAAGGCGGGGCGAACAACACCGGCTCGATCTTCCGGTTCACGCCTCCCAGCACGCTGAGCCTGCGCGTGAGCATGGCAGCAGCCCCTCTTCCCTTCTTGCAGAACGCCACTGGTCGCGCACCCCGTGCCGGCCTGATCAAGGCCCAGAACGGCAAGCTTTACGGGTCCTGCTCCGGAGGTGGCACCAACGGGGCAGGTACGGTGTTCGAGTTCGCCACGGGCGGCACCACCATCACCGCGGTCTCCTTGGTGGACGCCACCATGGGCAGCGTGCCGTTCGGCGAGTTCGTGCAGTTCACCAACAACAGCTTGTACGGTACCTGCACCGATGGCGGTGCCAACGGCATCGGCTCCATCATCCGCATCGATGCGTCCGTGTCCCCCCTCACCATCACCAAGGTCTATGACTTCCAGGCCGGCACCAATGGCAACTTCTGCGCAGGCCGCCTGATCAAGTCAGCCAACAATCTGATCTACGGCACCACCAATGCCGGTGGCCTCAACAACGGCGGAGTGATCTTCTCCTTCAACCCAACGGGCGATGTGTACACCAAGGTCAGCGACCTGAACACCGGCGGCTTCGCGGGATCGTTCGGCGGGCTCGCCGAAGATGGCAGCGGTGTGCTTGTCGGTCTGGCGCTCGACGGCGGAGCGGCCTCCTCCGGAGCCCTTTACCGCTACACGGTAGCGTCGAATACCTTCAATGAACTGGTGGCCTTCTCCTTCTCCAACGGAGCGCGCCCCAGGGGACGACTGACCAAGGCCACGAACGGCCTGTTCTATGGCCTGACGTCCAATGGGGGCCTCAACAACAAAGGCGTCCTGTTCTCCTTCGATCCCACCACGAGCACCTACACCCTGCGCCACACGTTCGGTACTGGAACAGGCGGCGACTTCCCCTTGGGATCATTGATCGAAGTGAATGGCAAACTCTACGGCACCTGCAGCGAAGGTGGCAACAGCGGACAGGGCACCCTCTTCGAATACACCCTTTCCACCAATACCATGGTGAAGAAGGTGGACCTGGTACCCAACTCCGGGGGCGTACCGAAGTCCGGGCTGTTCAAGGCCTCGAACGGTACCCTTTACCTGATGACCTCGGTCGGTGGAGGAGTGAACAATAAAGGCAGCATCCTGAGCTATGTGGCGGGATCGACCAGCATCACATCGCTCTTCAGCTTCAGCACCACCACAGGCTCCATGCCGCTCGGCGACCTGATGCAGGCATCGAACGGCCTGCTCTACGGCACCCTCAGCGCCGATGGCGCAGCGAGCGCGGGCACCTTGTTCTCCTTCAACCCGGTGGGCAATGTCTTCCAGAAGCTGGTGGACATGGACGTGCTGCTGGGCGGTTTTCCCAGCGGGGACCTGATCCAGGCCACCAACGGCAAGCTCTACGGCATGGCTCGCGAAGGAGGCACCAATGCGGGCGGAACATTGTTCAGCTGGGACATCGGGCTGAACCTGTACACGCAGGAGTATGACCTCACCGCCGGCACCGAGGGCTCCTTCTCCGAATCGAACCTCATCCAGGGAACGGATGGCCTGCTCTACGGGACATCCTCCTCAGGTGGCACCAACGGGTCCGGTACACTGTTCCGGTTCAATCCCACCACGCTCAGCTTCACCGTGCTCCAGACGCTCGCCGGCATCACCAGCGGGCAAGCCCCTTTCGATGGCCTGGCCTCGGAGCTCGCCGCCACCTCCCCCAGTCTGCAGCTGAACGCACGGGTGATCCTCGAGGGCCCCTACGTGAGCGGCACTGGCCTCATGAACGATGCGTTGCGAGTGCTCGGCACCTTCCCCTTGAGCGAGCCTTACACCGCTCTGGGATACACCAATGTGGTCACCGGGTCGACAACTCCACCAGTGCTCGCAGTGTCGGGCAATAACGCGATCGTGGACTGGGTCCTGGTGGAGCTGCGCAACAAGACGAACAACACCCAGGTCATCACGGCGATCCCCGCTCTTTTGCAACGCGATGGGGACATCGTAGCGGTGGATGGCATCTCCACGCTGTCCATCAACCAGCCCGCCGACCTGTATTTCGTTGCCGTGCGCCATCGCAACCACTTGGGTGTGCTCACCTTGAACACGGTGGCCCTGAGCGGCACGCCGATCTCCGTGGACCTTACGACCGGCAGTGTACCGCTGTTCGGCACCGCGGCCCAGAAACAGGTGGGCTCGGCCTGGACCAGTTGGGCCGGCAATACCGCGCCCAACAACCAATTGAAATACACGGGTGCCAGTAACGATCGCGACCCCATCCTGGTGGCCATCGGAGGCAGCACCCCCACCAATACCCTCAGCGGCTACCGCGCGGAGGATTGCAACCTGGACGGTGTGGTGAAGTATACCGGTGCTTCGAACGACCGGGACATCATCCTGTTGAACATCGGCGGTTCCTCTCCCACCGCGACGCGTACAGAGCAACTGCCCTGATGCGCCTTTTGCCCTAAGGAACCCCGCACCTGATCCGTGCGGGGTTCCTCGTTCCTGCGCCGCTCAGATCTCGAGCGTACCGACCACCTCCTCCTCCATCACCTCCCCGCCGGGATGGTCGCGGGTATAGTCGAGGTTGATCCATCGTCTGCCCTGCTCGTCCGTATGGTAATAGAGCGGGGCATGGCGCGCTTGCACGGGGAACAAGCGCGTGCGGATGAGCCATGCCGCGCGCTCCATGTCCTTGGCGTTCCCCACGAGCAGCTCGGGGTACAGGTGACCGGTGGTCCTCACCAACCGCACCTCGCCGCCAATGGCCTTGATGCATGCCGCCATCAACACCGCATGGTCCTCGCAATCACCGGCCAACAGCCGGGCGCTCTCACTGGCCATGGCGAAGTACTCACCGTCCTTCACGTCGTTGACGTACCGCCATTGGGCATTGATCACCTTGAACACCGAGAAGCACTGGATCATCGTGGGGTCCGTCTGCTGTTGGGCCAGGTCGTTGAAATGCGTCGTGGCGGCCTCAACAGCGAACGCACGCAGTCCGGGGTCCTGATCGTCGATATGGGCCAGGAGCATCTCTGAATCGGGGAATGGCCTGAGCTGCCGCGCAACGCCCAGCGGGCGTGTACTTTCCCGCAGGGTATGCAGGAACATCGAATAATCCCGATGCAGATCACGGAACCCATAGCTGCCCGACAGACTGGTGAAGGTGATGATGGCCAGGCCCAGGACCAACAGCCCGTACACCAACAGCTGGAAGCGTCGAACAAGGACCAGGAAAGCGATCAGGACTATGCCGAACAGGAGCAGGTGGTCCACACGCCATCCATGGCCCATCGGGACCACCAGCTCGGGCATGTACGGATAGAGGATGAGAAAGAGCGGAATGGCCAGCAGCAAGGCCACCAGGTAGATCACCAGGCCATGGGCGAGACCGTTCGAAGCCTCCTCCCTCCCGTCCTCGGAATGGGCGCTCATGACACTGAAGACCTCATGGACCGTGCCGGACGGTAAGCGAATGCGCCACCAGCGTCTTCGGAAAGGCGAACCGTCAGGTCCGTTAATGGCTTCAGGACCGGCCTGACACGCCATGGCACATTGGCCCGAGGATGCTCCCGGGCCGGTGCATGACCCCTTGCTTCCTGATCGTTAGGGAACTTTAACACAGCAGGGCAAAGATGTCGACCGGGACGGCATTTCCACATGGGCAGCGGGTTTCCGGTGCATGCTGCTGAACACCGGTCGGGCTGTTCAAACCTTTTCAGGTCCACGGAGCTGTGTGATCCGATGAGGCTGATAGTTTTGCGCGCGACGTGAAAAAGTGGTCCTTGCCCTTCATCGCCCTCTTGGCCATCTTGATGGTCGTGCCCCTTCACGCCCAGGAGCAGCTCGACACGCTGGCCATCGGCGGTGCGGAGGAGACCGCCCAGTATGAGGACATGGATGTCCCTGAGGCGATCGACGCGGAGTTCATCAGCCTGCTCTCCGACCGTCGTGATTCGCTGGCGCTGATACCGGCCTACGCGCTCTACGGCGGCTGGAACACCGAATCCATATTCGAACGCACCTCGATGGCAGGGCTGATGCGTGATACGGTGCGTCTTTGCCTGAGCAATGAAGCCTGCGATCATGCCATGCCGATCTGCGGCGACATCACCTCCGCGTTCGGCCCACGGCGTGGCCGCATGCACTATGGCATCGACCTCGAACTGGACCATGGTGACCCCGTGCTCGCGGCCTTCGAGGGCATGGTGCGGATCTCCCGTTACAACACGACCTTTGGGCATGTGGTGGTGGTCCGCCACAGCAACGGTCTGGAGACGCTCTATGCGCACTTGAACCAGCGCAATGTGGAGCCGGGTGACCATGTGGAGGCCGGCGATGTGCTTGGCCTGGGCGGCAGTACGGGCCGTTCCACCGGTGACCACCTTCACTTTGAAGTGCGTTACCTCGATCAGCCGATCGACCCCCAACTGGTGTTCGACGTGCAGCAGGGAGAACTGAAGGCCAGGACCATCGACCTGCACAAGGGCATTTTCGCCCAGATCGAAAAGGCACGCGCGTCCACAGCTCAGAAACGGTTCCATACCGTACGACGGGGGGATACCCTGTCAGCCATCGCACGCGGACATGGCACTACGGTATCGCGTCTTTGCAAGCTGAACCGCATCAGCACAAGAAGCACCTTGCGCGTGGGCCAGCGCATCCGCACCAGCTGAGCAGGTGCGCCTCGCCACGCCGCATCGCCGCTCGTTCACCCGTTCCCTCAAGGCCGAAGCAATCGGCTGAGGTGGTCCATCAGGTCCTGGTTATATACCGGCGACAACAACAGGTCCTGGCCATTGGACAGACGGAGCATAACAAGGTCATGCTTGGCATTGGGCATGGTATCGACCAGCTTTCGACCGATCCCGAAGGTGAGCGACCGCAACCCGATGTCGACCGTACAGAACCGTATGAACGCCGCACCCCGTGACCGCGCCTCCAATGGAGGAAGCCCTTCTTCCATCAGCCGGTCCAGTTTCTGGGTGATGTAGGTGCGCGCCGCCGTTCGGTCCACCAAGCTCGCATCACGGATATCCGATGGGCTCAATTCGAGCCTGTCGTGCTTGTTCCACAGCACCAATCGATCATTCTCGAACGCATAGGTGGCATCCACTGAACGGTCGTGCAAATACGTGACCACCAGTCCCACCAATGCCGCAATACCGAGCACGATCACGATCGACCATTCACCCGAGCTCGCCGCGATCACCAACCCGAACAACACGACCAACAGGCTGGCTATCGCCCACACCGACACATTGTGCCATTGAAGACGCGTATGAAAAACCTTGTTCGACATGGTTCCGCACAAAGATACCCCGACCCTCAGGCGCTGCCTGCCACCACCAACGAGCGAAGCGGCTTTCGCCGCTTCGCTGGTACCGAAGGCGGGACTCGAACCCGCACAACCTTACGGTCACACGCCCCTGAAACGTGCGCGTCTACCAATTCCGCCACTTCGGTAAGTGGTACCCGTCCATTGCACGGGGGCGCAAATATAATCCGTTGAGAGATCCCTGCAACCCGCTCCGTTCCTCCGGCGCTGTGGGTACCTTGCTGCGCATGAACGGGTTCCGGCGCATGGCCGATCATCGGCCGATCCAGTTGCTGGACCACGTGCTTGAGATCATTGCCCGGGATCCCGGTGTGGAAGTGCTGGTGGGAAGTGATAGTCAGAACCACGAGCGTCATACGATCTACACCACCACGGTCGTGCTCCGCTACCATCGCAATGGAGCGCAGGTGCTCTACCGCCGCGAGCGCACGGAACGCATCCGGGACCTCTGGACACGGCTTTGGGGAGAGGTGGAACGCAGCTTGGAGGTGGCCCGGACCCTGTCCGATGTCGGCGGTATCCGCATCAGCAGGATCGACATGGACATCAATAGCGACCCGCGTTTCGCCTCCCACAAACTGCACACCACGGCCGTCGGCTACGTGAGGTCCCAAGGCTACGAGACCCGCACGAAACCGGAGCTCCTGATCGCCACGTGGGCCGCCAACCTGCTCTGCCAATAGCCGGCCGGGTAACAGCGCCCTTCCACAACGACCCCTCTGAACGCACGAAACCCCCACCTGGCGATGCCTGGCAGGGGAGTCGTGACTCTTCAGATAGACCTTTGAACTACTTGGACAACCGGTTCAACGGCAACTCCCCCACTGAAGGTTACGCGGCGCTCCATCTATTCTGGAAATAAGCGCCTATCTCTCCGGCCGTCAGGCAACTGGATCATCAACATGAAAAGGCGACCACTGTGGTGACCGCCTTTTGGAGCATCAAGGGACCGTGCCGTTCAATTCGCGTCGGGCAGGAAACTGAATTTCTCCCCGTACTCAAGCATCTGCTCAAGGAAATCCCCTGGGTACTCCACCTTCACGTCGGTGATCTCGCCCTTCGCGTCCACTACGGGAACCAGGCGCGGCTGGATGAAGCCCGCATACGGTGCCGTACTGATCTTCTTGGCACGCTCCAGCACCTGTGCATGGAGTGACGGATCCACTTTCACGCCATAGCCTTCCACCAGGGCCTTGCCCGCCGCGTAATCACCCTGGCTCTTGATGCGCTGGACCTCCCGCAGCAGATCGCCGAACAGCGCACGCAGCTTGGTGTAGTTGCGGATGTCAAAATAGGTTTCGCCACCGCGCTCCACCTTCACGATCACACTATCCTTCATGCCTTTCTCCAGGCACCAGGCGCTCACCCAGTGGCGGTTCCGCATGTGGGCTTCCTCGATATCGGCACCCGGCTTCAGCCGACGCAGCTGCACCAGCAGACCGTTGCGGATATAGGAATCGTATTCCGCCTTGCCCACCTCGAGGGATGGCATCACGCCGATCTCCACCATCTTGGGATCCATCATGTAGTACAGGGCCACCAGGTCCGCGCGGCCCTCCTCCAAGGTGCTCGCGTAGTTCTTCAGGGTAACGTCCGTCCCGCTCACACCCGGCTCAAGCTGGCCGCTCGCATGGCCGATGACCTCGTGCAGCGCCGTGTGAAGCTTGCCCGCCAACGCGCCATGCTTCACCGCCAGATCGACCTCCTCCGCATCGTGGCAGAACACTTCAAGTGCACCCTTGCCGCTGCTCTTTTCATAAGCCTCGGAGATGTTCCCCAAGCTCACGCTCTTGCTTCCGTGCGCACGACGGATCCAATCCGCATTGGGCAGGTTCACGCCGATGGGGGTCGAAGGCGCTGCATCCCCCGCCTCACCGACCGTGTTGATGAAGCTGTAGGTGATGCCCACCACGTTCTTCTTCTTGTGCTGGGCGAGCAGGGGGGAATTGTCCTCGAACCATTGCGCGTTCTCCTGGATCGCACGCATGTTCCTGGTCGCAACGGGATCGATCACTTCCACACACGATTCGTATGACCCCTTCTTGCCGAGGGGGTCGTTATACACCTCCACGAAGCCTTGGATCAGATCCACGGTCGAGGTCTTGTCCTCCACCCAGGCGATGTTGAAGTCATCCCATTTCTGGAGGTCACCTGAGCGGTAGAACTCGATCAAGAGCCCAAGGACCTTGGCTTGCTGCGGGCTTTCAGCCACGCCTTGGGCCTTCTCCAGCCACATCACCATCTGCTCCAGGGCCTTGCCGTACATGCCACCCACTTTCCAGACCTGCTCGGTGACGCGGCCATCCTTGCCCCGCAACACCTTGCTGTTGATGCCGTAGCTGAGCGGTGTGGTGTCGCCCTTCACCTCCATGGCCGCGTAATAGGCCTCCACCTCCTTCTGGTTGATGTCGTCCCCGTAGAAGTTCACGGCACTGGCCAGGACAAGGTCCTTCGTGGGGTCAAGGCTCACCTTCTTCGCATCCGCGGCCGGGTCGAACAGGATGTCCACCACCTCCTTTGTGAGGCTTGCTCCACTGGCCGTCATCACCGAATCGAAATAGCTCCTGCGGCATTCGGGGATGAACTTGTCCATCCCATAGTGGTGATGGATACCATTGCTGAAGAACACCTCCTTGGTGTAGAGCAGGAGCGCGGCCCACTGCGCTCCGACCCGCTCCCCCGTGTACTTGCGCTGCACGGACTCCAGGGCCCTGCGCACCTTGAGGTTGTGACGGTAGTTCTGGTCCCACATGATGTCGCGTCCACTGAGGCCGGCCATGGTGAGGTAATAGGCCAGCTTCTTCTGCTGGAGGCTGAGCTGCTCCCAGCCGGGGATCTGGTAGCGCAGGATGCGTGTATCGCCGAACTCATCGGCCTGCCAGGTGAAGGTGTCCACCGCGGCGGAGTCATTGTCCGGCTTGGTGTCCACATAACTGTCAGTGCCTTCGCCGCACGCGGCGAACAGGGGCAGAACGAGGAGGGCGATCAGGTATCGTTTCATGGGTCTGGGAATGAGCGGCTAAGATAGCCGGGGCCTGCGATCCAGGCTGTACGCCATGCCCGGGCAGCACTAGGCCTTTCGAACGGTGATGGGCATTTGCGCGCGCGCCTCCTCCACCATCTTCTTCATTCGGTGATAGGCGGCGAGCTGCTTGTTGTAGCGCTTCAGGTCGGCATGCGAAAGGGTGTCCACATGGAGCAGGTCCATCTTATCCGCCAGGTCGTGCAGCTTCACCCGGATGGCCAGCGGGTCCAGCATCACCCGTTCGATGTACTGCTCGTAATCCTCCTCCGGAACACGGGAGATATGCTCGAGGGCCTTGAGGACCCTCGGTGGGAAGTCCTTCTTGGCCAGGTCATCCACGGTGAGCGTCGACCGTTCGAGCACGTCGTGTATGGCGCCAAGCACCTGTTCCTCCTTGTCGTGGCCGCGCATCATCACCCGCATCACATGGAGGATATACGGCTTGTTGAACCGGTCCACCTGACCCTTGTGGACCTTGGCTGCAAGCCGTATCGCGCGTTCCAACAGGTCGTCCATCACGAGGTCCAACTTGCCTTGTGCTACTTGTTCACCGTGATCCGCAGGTCCAGGGCCTTGGGGTCCGCCATGATCACCGACCAATCGGTGCTCAACTTCACTTGCTTGGGTGATGGATCCTCCCGGATGACGCCTGGGGCGAGCCCCACTTCGCCGATCGCTTGATCGAACGTGAAGCTGTACTTGTACATCATGCTCTTCAGCATGCCGCTCATGTCCAGGGTGTCGCCCTCATCCGGGGTCAGGCCGCTGCCCATTTCCGCCGCATGGAGATTGTTGGTGCGCACAAGGGTGCTGCCCTCCCAGGCGAAGAACCCATGACCGGCACCCGTGCTGTCCGGCAAAAGGACGTTCAAGGCCCGGTTCAAGGCGTCCACATCCGCGAACCGGAAGGTGATGCGCTGCACGAACCCGTCCTGCTCCTCCTTCACCTTTACCTTGGAAATGCCGGGCACCCCTTTGAGCTTGCCGGCTTCATCCTTCATGTCCATCTCTCCCATGCCATCATCCTTGTCCGCTGATCCGGACAGGCCTTTCACCGACTTCATCATGTCCGCGAAGGCGCTGAGGTCCACCACGTATTCCATGGTCCCGCTGCCATCCTTCTTGAAGGTGTAGTTCTCCTCTATGGTGAGGCAGCCTGCGGCCAGCACTGCGATGACCGCAGTGACCACCCACTGACGGAACGGAACAATGAAGGGGGGGCGCATGGGAACTTGGATGGGCCGAATGTACGCAGCCCTCGCGCTCCCGGTGTCCGGCCCGGAAAAGGGAAAGGCCCTCCGAAGAAGGCCTTTCCATGTTTTTACGAAGTGGTTCATCGCACCACGGGCAGGCGGAAGGTCCGCTGCTGTGATCCACTGATGAGCCGGAGGAAATAGATGCCCGCGGGAAGCGACTGTGCATCCATGGTCATGCGTCCGGCATTTCCACGCGCCTGGCCTTGCATCACGGTTTTACCTGTGGCGTCGAGGACATCCGCTTGGATGGCACTGGCACCTTCCACCTGCCACTGCACAATGAACTGGGAACCATCGGACCAGGCCGCCAACCCGGTCACCGTCTGTTCAACCACGCTGGTGCTGGTGGATACCGCCACATCCTGGGTCAGCACGGCGCTGCAGTCACCATCCTCAACGGTGAGCGTCACGGTATACAGGCCTGGGAGCGCATAGACATGCACCGGCTCATTCTCTGTGGAGCCGTTGCCGTCACCGAAGTCCCACGTGTAGCTCAGCCCATACGTTGAATTATTGAAGAGGTCGACCGGCTCGTTCACCAGAACAAGGGCAGGAACGGCGTCGAAGGAGGCGACCGGTCCGGTGCCTTCGGCCACCACCAGGCCGCTCAGCTGATCCACGCAACCGTTCGCATCCGTAACGGTCAGGGCGTAGCTGCCCGTAACGAGGCCGGTGGCCTCGGCCGTAGCCGCGCCATTGGACCACAGGTAGCTCATGGGGGCTGTGCCACCCAGTACTTCGCCGGTCAATGAACCGTCAGCGGAAAGCGCGCAGCCCGTTGCCTCGGAGGTCACGGCCAACTCCAGGGGAGCAGGAACATCCACGAGAAGCGGAGCTGTCAACGCACCGCAACCGGTTCCGCCATCGACCGTGGTCGTGTACGAGCCGGCCGCCAAGCCTGAGAAGGTGTGTGCGGCAGTGGCACCGACCACTTGATCGAGCACCGTACCGAAGGCATCCGCCAGCACGTAATCCCAAGGACCTGCGCCCGCGCCGCTTAACGTGACCGTGCCATCGCTCTGGCCATTACAGCTAACGTCGGTCTTGGAACGCTCCACTGGCGCGCCCACATGCAACACGAACCGCGCAGGGCTGACAGGGTCGTTCGCACCCAGGCTGAACGTGTAGCTCGCTCCTTCGACCAACGGCGTGGTGATCCCCGTCACGAGGTCCTCCAAGGCCACACACGCCATACCGGTCAGTACCGTAAGGTCCTCTGCCGTGATGACGAAGTCACCATCCACCTGCACATCCACCTGTACCGGAACATCCACCGCCGCGGTTTGCGTACCGTAGGCGTTGATGGTCATTTCCTGGCCATCGGTGGTGAGGGTACTGATGGACACCGCGCTGGGGTGCACAAAGCCGAATTTCGCAATGTCATAGGCACCTTGATCGGGTGCCCCATTGATGAAGTGCACGATGGCCTCGTCCGCATAGGACGAACCCACGCTGGTCAGCTTCAGCCGCACCAAAGGTCGTGTCTCCATCTGAAGACTGAAGATGCCGCCATTGATGGGCTCCAGCACCTTCGCGGACTCGCTCACCGTGGTGGTGACGTTGCTGCCCGTGGCATGCAACCAGAAGCCCTGGCTGCTTTGGATGTTGCCGTTCGCTCCCAGTGTGCCCAGGCTGTTCGCTTCGTCCCAGGTCGCATTCGTACCGCTTCCGGGGTCATAGATGTAGTAGTAGTCATCGACGTCCGCACCCAGCGCGACCAGGCTGAAATCGATCGGTGACGGAACGGGGTTGCCCACCAGATTAAGCCCGTCCACAGCCGGTGTACCTGTATTGGTGTAGGTCATGGGCAAGGTGAACGGCGTCGCTGCGACCGTGGGAGGCCCTTTGACATCGATGGTGAAGGCAGCCGTCGTGAAGAAGTTGTCACCGCTCCATGCTGCGAATCCACGGCCTTCGGTGATGAGGTCACTGACGTTGCCGATCCCGACCAACCCGTCCGTGCTGAGGGTACCCAAATTCGTTTCATCGTACTTCCGGATGCTGGGCCACAGCACGTTGTTCTGGAAGAAGTTCGGGTAGTGGGACCCGGGGAAACCGGCGGTATAGAAGTCATCCTTCCACCCCCAGAAGGTCCGGCCTTGCATCGGGCAGGCCAACAGGCGCCAATCGGTGACACCCGCGGGGATGTAGCGCTCCATGAGCAGATCACCGGAGTAGGATGCGCTTGTGCCCACGGGGCCCAACCGGGCGGTTCCGCTCGATGTGCTGCGCAACGCCACCAGATTGCCATTCGCATTGAAGTTCCCTTTGGTCACCAAAAGGGTGCCGCTCACGTTGATGGTCGCAATGTTCACCACGGCACCACCCCCGTTCACCGTAAGGTCCGCAAGGCCCAAGGTCCCGGAGGCGCCGGAGATGTTGCACACGCCGTTACCGAGCAGGCGGATGTGATCATCCGCGCTGGTCAAGGGTCCGTCCAGCGTCAGCGCCGTTCCGTTCACGCCGAGCGTCGTCGTTCCGCCCAGTGCCATTGAGCCGCCGGTCTCGACGATGAGATCGCGAACCGAGAAATTGGCACCAGTGGTATTGACCGAGTGCGTGTTCTGCACCACCATCGACTTGTTCTTGTTGAAGGCTACGGCAGCCGGCAGCGGTGAACCGGTCCGAGCGGTGCTCCATGTGGGCGTGGTCTCATCCCCGTTGGCACGGCTGTAGTAGACCCTGGAACACAGTGTCCCGTTGATCTGCACGTCATCGATGTTCCAGATCTCCGTGTTGTCGTTGTTGCGAGCCACGATCCGCAAGGCCACCGAGCTGGTGCCATCCGGAATGGTGATGCGCACTTGGGAATAGAAGTTCCCGGCCAGGTTGCCGGTGTAGTTCACCGGAGTTCCGGCCACGCCGGTGGCGATCTGAGCGGCACCGTAGCCCCAGCGCCCATTGCTATTGCCATTGACACGCACATCGGGGTCCAAGGGGAACGGTCCACCGTTCAGGGAAACGTAAAAGGCCACGGAATCGTTCGCATCCGCCCCGCCAAAAGCAGTGGTCGAGGTACTGGACAACCGTGCCGACAAGGTGATCCCGGACCAATCCTGCAGGTCAGCGGTTCCCAGGTTCAGGGTCACGTTGGCGTTACGCACCTGCCAGGAAGACGTACCGTTGTAGATCCGTTGGTTCGCGGGAACATCAGACACCCCGGGGGTTGTGCTGATGTTCCCTCCGCCGGATGTAATGGGCCAGTCATCTGAAATGGCCCCATCAAAGGCCTGCTTGATCGTGGGCGCCGGGCCGATCTCATCATCCACAACAGTGATGGTGTGGGTGAACGGCCGTGCAATGCTCGGCGTACCAAGCCCCCCGATGATGTTCTGAAGGTCGAACACCAACGTGGCGTTGCCATCGCAGTCCCCATTGTCCGTGATGGTGATGGTCTGGCTCTGGTTGGCCGAACTTCCTCCAGGGAAGGTCAGCGTCTGGGTGGTGTAGTTACCCACGCGCGCTGCAGGCCCGCTGGTCAAGACCAGATCGACCGAAGTGGCGTTGACCAGGTCCGGATTGGTGATGGAAGCGGTGATGCTCGTGGTACCTCCGGTCTCGCCGATGGTGGTCGTTGTTGACGTGAGGCGGACCGCGGTGAAGGCCCGGCCCGTGACACTGATGTCATCCAAGGCCAGTTCATCCCAACTGCCCGAACCACCGACCGTACCGGGGGCCCAACGGATATAGAAGTACGCCCCGTTGGGGATCACAACACCACTGATGGTGGTGCTTCGCGCATTGGCGACCCAACTGGTGCCCGTCTGTGCAGCGGGAGTGATCAGGTCCTGGGAACTGACCGGGAAGTAGCTCACATTGTCCTCCGAGTAGCGGAGGTTGAAGAAGGAGGACTGGTCCTGGTCGTTTCGGTAGTACGCATTGTAGGACACATCAAAACTGGTCAGGGTGCTGCCCGTGTTGTTCTGTACACGCAAGGTCATGGTACCGGGGTTCGCATCGGTCAGCGTCTGCTGAAAGCCCAATGCCCGACCGGTGATCCCGGTGCCACCGAAGGACCAGATGCCCCCCACCGCGATGGGAAGGTCCCCCGGAGCGGTGGTGCCCCGGCGGAAGTCCGTTCCTGACGTGGTCTGTGTACCTCCATAGGCCAAGGAGCCATCGCTCCATCCGGTTGTGGCCCATGCATCGGAATCCAACCTGCCGGCCGTGGGGGCTGGTTGGAAACCGGTGGCGGTGAACGCACCGTTGCTGACACCGGACACGGTACCATCGAAGTTGATCGTATAGGCCGTATTGACCGCGGCCAAGTTCAACTGGGCCTGCACCGCTTTGGGCGTGGCCATGCTAATGGAGGCCAGCAGGGCGCAGACCTTCAAATTCCTCAGGGCGTAACGACGATCCATGTAGTTCCTGTTTAATGACCGGGCACAAGGAAGCAGGCCCTTCTGAAAGACTGGTCAAACATACGCGATCGGCCTATCTCGTTCCGATCTGAGGATCAGGAAGTTTCCCACATTCCAGCGTTCCTCCTCGTGCCCGAAGTACCGCTCACAGGGGAAGCCTTCCCTGCTGCTCCATCGCCAGGCGCAGGTGGCTCACTTCTTTGCGCAACTCAACCACGCTCCGGGTCAGGTCATCGCGGTTGAGGTTGGGTTCCGGCAGCTCGCTGCTGATGAAATGCACGAACTTCCAGATCTCGAGCACGGTGTTCACGCCCACCTCATAGGGAGAATACAGCGGATTGGTGCTGCACAACAGCAAGGTGCCCTTCTCCTTCAGTTGATTGTACACCACCTTGAACACGACCCCATCCTCCTTGGTGACCACAATGTACGGCTGGCCGTCCCGGAGGGTCTGCCAGTTCTGCACGTATTCCCCTGTGACCCAAGACCCTTCGGCAACGGGCGGCATGCTGTCACCGCTGATCTGGAAGGTGCGGTACTTGCGGTCCCTGGCCAGAAAAGGCATCTGGAAGGTGGGGAGCACACTGATGTACTCCGGGTCGGCATAGCCCAAGGCATAGCCGGCCTTCGCTTTCTCCGGCACCAGCTCGACGTTCTCACGGTCCTGGCGATCAACGGTGGTGGCGAGCACCCGCAGCCGCCGGCCGCTGAGGTCGATGTCCCCGCCACGCTCCAGGATCCCCAACTGGCTCTCGCTCAATGCCGTAAGCTCATCGCGCAGGAGCTTGTCGATACTCACCTTGAAGTACTCGCTCATGCGCACCAACAGGTCGAACGACGGCTCGGCGCTGCCATTCTCATACCCGCTGTAGCTGGAGCGTTTCACGTCGAGGGCGATCGCGGTCTCCTCCTGGGAACGGCCGCGGCGCTGGCGTAGGAGCTTGAGGTTGGATCCGAAAACAGGGCTTGCCATGGTGGTGGTGGATTGTCCTATGATGGTTGGAGGAATGTCCTATGATGATCGGTGTTCATGCTTCGTCAGGCCTGAACCCGACCGGGCGACGCGGTTGTTCGACAGGCGACACCAAGGCCGTGAGGTGGTCGAAGATGGCCTGGATCTCCTCGTCGTGGCCGGTGAGGCGACCCTCGAATTGTTCCAGCTTCTGGAGGATATCCCGGTGCGAAAGCAGCACCTCGCGCATACGGGTGAAGACCTGGATGATGTGGACCTGCCTGCCGGCAGGCAGGTGCTGACCGCGATCGCCTGCTCGCTGCGGAGCACATTGGCCAGCATGAGGATGCCGCGCCCTTGCTTCGCCGAAGGCTTCGCGAAGCCGCAGTCGGTAAAGGCAAAGGGCAGGTACTTGATGTTCTCTCCCCGCTTCAAGGTCACGATCCGTGACCTTGAAGCTTCCGCCTCTTCCAGATCCAGTTCGAACAGAAAGTCCTCCGGAAAGCGCTCCATGTTCCGGCGCACCGCCTGTTTGAGCACCTTGACCTGCACTCCATAGAGTTCGGAGAGGTCGCGATCAAGCATCACCTTCTGCCCACGGACACGGAGGATATGCCCCGTGATGGCGGCATCAGGCGGCGCGATCGCCTTGTAGGTCGGGGGTTGCTCCATTGCCAGGGTTCCCATCATTGTGCTGATCAATAATCCGGCGGACAAACATAATGACTATTTTACCGTCCACAACATGACGGCTATATTGTCAACACGCCACTGTGCACGGAGCATGGCATTCCGCCCGGGACAGCAACCCGTTAAAATGGCCACCCGGGATCAGGGATCCGGAATTCGGGATCGCTGATCCCCATGGAACGCACCCTCCTCCACCTGGACCTGTAAGGGCGCATGATGATGCGCTCCAACGCCATGGAACGAACCATCCTTCATCTTGACCTGAACACCTTCTTCGTGAGCGTGGAACGCCTGCGCGAGCCGAAGCTGATCGGCAGGCCGGTGCTGATCGGCAGCGACAGCGACCGCGGCGTGGTGGCCAGCTGCAGCTACGAGGCCCGCGCCTTCGGGGTGCGCAGCGCTATGCCGATGAAGATGGCCAAGCAGTTGTGCCCGGAGGCGATCATCCTGCGCGGCGATAGCGGTCTGTACCTCAAGAAGAGCGATGAGGTGACGGAGATCATCCGCGCGAACGTGCCGCTGTTCGAGAAGAGCAGCGTGGACGAGTTCTATGTGGACCTGAGCGGTACCGATAAGTTCCACGGCAGCCGCAAGCTGGCGATGGAGCTGCGGCAACGCATCCTCACCGAGAGCGGCCTGCCCAACAGCTTCGGCCTCAGCATCAACAAGACGGTGAGCAAGGTGGCCACCGGCGAGGCCAAGAACGGCGCGGGTGAATGGTATGTGCAGCGCGGCACCGAGAAGCCCTTCCTGGCGCCCATGCCCATTGAGCGGATCCCCGGCGTGGGCGAGAAGACCGCGCACCTGCTGCGCGGCATGGGCGTGGCGAAGATCCACACCTTGCAGGAGCTGCAGGTGGACCTCATGCACCGCTTGCTGGGCGAGCACGGCCCCGTGCTGTGGCGCAAGGCCAACGGCATCGACGACAGCCCCGTGGTGGCGTGGCACGAGCGCAAGAGCATCAGCACCGAACGCACCTTCGAACGCGACACCATCGATGTGGTGAAGCTCAAGGGCCTCCTCACCGCCATGGCCGAGAGCCTCGCCTTCCAACTGCGCAAAGGCGCGAAGCTCACCAGTTGCATCGCCGTGAAGATCCGCTACGCCGACATGAACACGCACACGCGCCAGCTGCGCATCCCCTACACGGCCTGCGACCACCTGATCCTGCCCACCGTGCACGACCTGTTCCGCACGCTGTACGACCGCCGCCAGCGGATCCGCCTGATCGGCGTGCGCTTCAGTCACCTGGTGGGCGGCGGGCACCAGATGGACGCCTTCACCGACACGCAGGAAGCCATGAACCTGTACCAGGCCATGGACAAGATCCGCAAGCGCTTCGGCGACCGCACCGTGATGCGCGCCGCCGGCATGGATGCCAAAAGCATCGGCCGGATGGACGACCCCTTCGATGGACAGGCACCGGTGTTGTTGGCGAATAGGCGGAGCTAGGCCAAGGGCAAAGCACAAATGCAATGGACCTCAATGGACGGAAATGGGCCCTCCACCCACTACCATCCTCCCAGGTCCATTTCCGTCCATTGAAGTCCATTTTGATGAAACACACCCTACTTTAGAACGATGGAGAAGCACCCACAGAAACGCCCCTTGGTACTGGCGCCGAGCGGTGGTTACGAGAAATTGGTGAGCTACCAAGTTGCCAAACTCCTATACGATGTGACGGTGCGTTTCGTGGACCGCTACATACCTGCTGGCAGCCGCACTGCCGACCAAATGGAACAGGCGGCACGCAGTGGTGAACGCAACATTGCCGAAGGCAGCAAGATCAGCGCGACCACCAAGAAGTTGGAACTGAACCTGACCAGCGTGGCGCGTGCCAGCATCGATGAGCTCCGCAAGGATTACGAATCGTTCCTGGAGCACCGCAAGCTGCCGTTGTGGGCGCCCATGGACCCGCGCCGCAAGGAGCTGAGCAACGCGCGCTGCAAGGATCCGGACGAAGTGGCCCGCTGGATCAAAGCCATGTGGGAACGGGAGAAGGAGCAGCGCAGGCAAGCCCCTGAAGGACCACGAACCGCACGCACACCACGAACCGTGAAGGACCGCGCCTATGCTGAACTGAGCGCGAACGTGGGCCAGACGCTATGCAAGATCGTATTGCATCTGTTGGATAAACAGGTGGACAGCCAAGCAAGGGCTTTCGAGAAGGAAGGGGGGTTCAGTGAGCGGTTGTACAAGGTGAGAAGTGATCTGAAAACTCAACAACGGCGCGACTGACCTCCTCCCTCTCCATGGTCCTGATCAACTCCTCGAGCGCTCGTTACGGGTTGGCTTGCGCAACAGCACTCCTCATTTCGCATGAAACCGTAAGGGCACAACGCGCAGTTGACCTTTCGTTCCACGATCTGTTCCATGTCGAAGTCCATACTTATGAAGGTGATGTGTACCTCAACATAGAACCGGACAGCTTGCGTTCCGACACCGTAAACGGTTCCATATGCTCGGCATTGTGGAACGCGCACGCCTATCTCTACACCAACTATTCCGAACTGTGGCGCCAGGAAACCGAACTGCTCGCCCTGCTTCCTGACACGGCCGCTCTCCAACGGAAGTTCGATGCGTTTTTGGAAGCGGACACCGCATTCCAGCGGCTGTACATGCGCTCGGTCCGGAGGGACATGGTGGCGCCTCTTCCCTTGGATAGCGCCCTGCGGATCGCCGCGCACTTCTACTACGTGCACCGCCTCGAAGGTGAGGTGACCTGCCATGTGTGCATCGGCATCAACAAGGTGAAGACCCTGAGCGCATCACCTTCGCATCCTTACCATGCCGCCTTCTGCTACATGGCGATCGCGGCCATGGATGATCATTTCGAACCGTTCGACCGGACCATCATACCGATACGGGACGAGTTGAAGGGTGACCCGACGGATGCGCGCTTGCAGCAACTGGAGCAGTTCGTCTATGACACGATCGCGCGCGACCCTGAACTCCGACAAGCCCTGCTGGACGAATATGACCGGAAGGCGCAGTACCTCAACTTCGAGTTGATCCGCCAGGCGGATCCCAGATGGAAGTGACGCCTCAATAGCCAGTTCCTTGCCCCCATCACCTCAGTGTCCGTTCTTCCGACCAGCACCGCCCCGCCCCACTTCCGACCGCTCGTGTGATCAGGCCTTGGTGGTTCGCGGTCCACGACCCATCTTGCCGGCGCAACAACCCCTCCCCTCACGTATGGACCTGATCATCCAAGGCCTCAGCAAGACCTATGGCAACGGCGTGAAAGCGCTGGATAACGTGAGCCTCACCATCCCCACCGGCATGTTCGGGCTGCTGGGACCCAACGGTGCGGGCAAGAGCACCCTGATGCGGATCCTGGCCACGCTACAGGAGGCCGACGCGGGCACGGTGAAGCTTGGAGACCTTGACGTGCTGAACGAGAAGGACAAGGTGCGCCGGGTGCTGGGCTACCTGCCCCAGGAGTTCGGCGTGTATCCGCGCGTGAGCGCCTACGAGATGCTCGACCATATCGCCTTGCTGAAAGGGGTGACGAACACCCGCGAACGGAAGTCCTTGGTTGAAGCGTTGCTGCAGAAAGTGAACCTGTGGGACCAGCGTAAACGGCGCCTCAGCGGCTTCAGCGGCGGCATGAAGCAGCGCTTCGGCATCGCGCAATCACTCATCGGGGAGCCCAAGCTCATCATCGTGGACGAGCCCACCGCCGGCCTCGACCCCGGTGAGCGCAACCGCTTCTACAACCTGCTCACCGAGATCGGCGAGAACGTGGTGGTGATCCTCAGCACGCACATCGTGCAGGACGTGCAGGAACTCTGCAACAACATGGCCATCATCAACAAGGGCAAGCTGCTGTATGCCGGCGCCCCGAACGACGCGCTGAAAGGCCTCGTTGGCAAGGTGTGGGAGAAGAGCATCGCGAAGAGCGAGCTGGAGCGCTTCATGGCCTCCGGCACCTTGATCAGTAACAAGCTCGTGGCCGGCAAACCCGTGATCCACGTGCTGGGTGAGCAGCGCCCCGAGGACGGTTTCGCCAGCGTGGAGCCCAGCCTGGAGGACGTGTTCTTCAGCCACATCCACGGTTCCACCAACGCACCGGTGAACGCATGATCGCGCGCTTCTTCCTCTTCGAGGTGCGCTATTGGCTCCGACAGCCGATGGTGTATATCTTCCTGCTCATCAATGCGCTGCTTGTGTTCGGTGCAGTGGCTACTGATGGTGTGAACATCGGCGGTGGCACGGGTAACGTGTTCAAGAACGCGCCCTTCGTCGCCTACCAGTTCTACGGCGTAATGTCCTTCATTGGCCTGCTGATGGTGACCGCCTTCGTGAACGGTACGGCCATCCGTGACTTCACGAGCAATACCGCGCAGATCGTCTTCAGCACGCCCGTGTCGAAGGCCGGCTACCTGATCGGCAAGTTCCTCGGCAGCACCTTCGTCGCGGCCCTTCCGCTATTGGGTGTAACGCTGGGGATCCTCGTGGGCAGCGTGATGCCCTGGCTCGATCCGATCCGCGTGGGACCGAACCTCCTGGGTCCGCACCTGCAGGCCTTTCTGCTCATCGCGCTGCCCAATGTGCTCTTCAGCGCTGCGATCATCTTCGCCGTGGCCGTGCTCGTCCGCACCACCATGGCCTCCTTCATCACGGCCATTGTCCTCATCGTGGGCTATTCCATCGCGGGCAGCTTCCTCACGGATATCGAGAACGAAACGCTCGGCGCCATGCTCGACCCCTTCGGCAGCGCGGCCGTGGATCTCGTGACCAAGTACTGGACCGTGGAGGACAAGAACACGATGCTTCTTCCCCAAGGCGGTGTGCTGCTGTGGAACAGGCTGCTGTGGATCGGAGCCTCCATCGTCATCTTCCTGTTCGGCTATTTCCGCTTCTCGTTCACCGAGCGTGTGCAGAAGGCGAAAGCCTCCAGCAACGCCCTCGAAGTAAAGCCTGACTTTGCTTCCCTGGCACTGCCCAAGGTATCGCTCAACTATTCGGCTTCCGCTTCCCGCAAACAGTTCTGGACGCTCTTCACCAACGACCTCCGATCCATCCTGAAAAGCACGCCCTTCATCATCATCATCACGCTCGGTCTGCTGCAGCTCTTCACGTCGCTATCGTTCGTCACCAGCATGTACGGCAACACCACCTACCCGGTGACCTACAGCATCATCGACCTGATGCGCGGCTCGCTGTTCATCTACCTGATGATCATCGTGACCTTCTACGGTGGCCAACTGGTGTGGAAGGAACGCGATCCGAAGATGGATGGTATCACCAACGCCCTACCGATGGCCATACGAACGGGGCTGCTGGCCAAGCTCGCCGCGCTCACCTGCGTGGTGCTCGTGGTGCATATCGTGGGCTCCGCAGCGGGCATGATCACCCAGCTCGCGAACGGGTATACGCGCCTGCAACCGATGATGTATCTCACCTACTTCATCCTTCCAGGCACGCTCACCTTCCTGTTCTGGTCGGTGCTCGCGCTCCTCGTGCACATCCTGGTGAACAACAAGTACCTCGGCTTCTTCGTGTTCATCGTGGTGGTGGTCTTGAACTTGTTCGCTTGGAGCGCCGCCGATGTGGGCTCGAACCTGTTGGTCATGAACAGCTCCTCCGGCCTGAACTACTCCGACATGAGCGGCTTCGGTCCTTTCCTGAAAGGCTGGCTGTTCTTCAAGGCCTACTGGCTGGTGTTCGCGGCCATCCTGGTGTTCGTGAGCTACCTCTTCCTGGTGCGCGGCAACGACACCACCTTCCGCTGGCGCTGGCATGAGGCGAAGCAACGGCTGTCCGGCTCCAAGGGTCTTGCGTTCGGACTGCTGGGCCTGTGGCTGCTGCTCGGTGCGTGGGGCGTGTACAACACCAAGTTCCTGAACAGCTACACCACCAGCGATGAGGGCGAGCAACAACGCGTGGACTACGAGAAGACCTACAAGCGCTATGAACACATGGCGCAGCCGCACTACACCGCTGTCGCCTTCACCATCGACCTGGTGCCCGAGGAACGTGCGATGACCTACACGGCGGAGATCACGTTGAGGAACAAGAGCAGCGAAGCCATGGACACGCTCTACTTCAACGTGCCCAGTGACATGGATCCGGTGCTGGAGATACCGGGCGCTTCGCTCGTGCTGAACGACACCGTGCTGGACCAGCGGATGTACCGCCTGTCCCCTCCCCTTTCCCCTGGAGCCGACCTGCGCCTGACGGTGAAAGGCAGCTACCGCGCGAAGGGCATCGAGAACGAGATCTCCTTCGTGCAGCTGCTGCAGAACGGCACCTTCTTCAACAACATGGCCCTGCTGCCTTCCATCGGTTACAGTGCCGGAGGTGAGCTCACCGACCGCGCCGACCGCCGCAAGTACGAACTGCCACCGAACGACCGCATGCCGAAGCTCAGCGCCGATCCCGCGAAGCGCATGCAGAACTACCTGATGGCGAACAGCGATTGGGTGAAAGTGAGCACCACCATCAGCACCGCGCCCGACCAGATCGCCATCGCGCCGGGTTCGAAGACGAAGGAATGGGAGGCCAACGGACGCCGCTACTTCACCTACGAACTGGAACAGCCCTCGCTGAACTTCTACTCCTTCATCAGCGCCCGCTACGAGGTGGCCAAGGAGAAGTGGAACGATGTCGACCTGGAGGTCTACTACCAGAAAGAGCACAGCGTGAACGTGCCGCGCATGATGAACTCCATGAAGAAGTCGCTCGCCTACTACAACGAGCACTTCGGCCCTTACCGCCACAAGCAGGCGCGCATCATCGAGTTCAGCAATTTCCAAGGCACCTTTGCGCAGGCCTTCCCCGGCACCATGCCGTACAGCGAGAGCATCGGCTTCATCACCGACCTCACCGCCGAAGAGGACATCGACATGGTGTTCTACGTGGTGGCGCACGAGATGGGGCACCAGTGGTGGGCCCACCAGGTGATGGGCGCCGAGATGCAGGGCAGCACCATGCTGAGCGAGAGCATGGCCCAGTACAGCGCGCTGATGGTGATGGAACAGGAATACGGCAAGGCGCACATGCGCAAGTTCCTGAAGTACGAGGGCGACAAGTACCAGAACGCCCGCGGCGCCGAGGCCATCGGGGAAACACCGCTGATGTACGTGGAGAACCAGGGCTACATCCACTACAACAAGGCCAGCGTGGTGCTCTACTGCATGCGCGACTTCCTCGGTGAGGACACGCTGAACAAGGCCTTCCACGCACTGGTCGATTCCTTCGCCTACGCCGAGCCGCCCTGGCCCACCGCGCTCGACATGTACCGTGAGATCCGCAAGGTGACGCCCGACAGCCTCACCTACCTGCTGGAGGACAACTTCAAGTACATCACGTTGTACAACAACGGCATCACCAGTGCCAAGGCGAAGATGAACCCCGACAGCAGCTGGAGCGTGAGCGTGTCGATCACGGCGGATAAGGTGCACGCCGACTCACTGGGCAAGGAGACCAAAGTTCCTGTGAACGACTGGATGGACATCGCGGTGGAACGCAAGCCGGCCTTCGGCAAGAACGCGAAGAAGGAACTGAACGACGTGCCGCTCGTGCAGCAACGCGTGAAGCTGCGCACCGGTGCGAACACATTCACCTTCACCGTGCCCGAGAAGCCATTGGCCGTGGTGATCGATCCGGACCACCTGTTCTTCGACCGACTGCCGGAGGACAACCGGAAGAAGGTGGACTGAACCTCGCGGACTACTCGCGAACGAAACGACCGGTCAGCGACCGCCCGTCCGCCAATGTGATCCGGACGGTCCACACACCGGGAGCCAACGCCTGTGTGTTGAGGCTGCCTGCGGAAAGCACCGGTAACCGCACGATCCGGCCGGTGGCATCGATGGCCTGGGCTTGAACGATGGCTCCATCGGTGCGGACGAAAAGGCGTTCAGCAGCAGGGTTGGGATGGAGGATGAGAGAGGCCAGGGCCTGCTCGATGGCTCCCACGTTCAGCACCACCAGCAAGGTATCCGAGGACCACGTGCAGCCGCTCGCATCAGTGACCTCCGCGAAGTAGTTCCCCGTGAGCGATGCGATGAGCGAGGCACTGTCCGCGCCGCTCAGCAGCTGACCATCCGCGTACCACTGCCAAGCAGCGCCACCGGCGATCCAGAGCGAATCGTTGAGCACTTGCACGGCGTATCCGGGATCGATGGCCTCTTCGATGAACGCGGTATCGATGATCACCTGGCCCAGGCTGTCGGTCACTTCGACGATGTAGGGTCCCACGCACAAGCCCTGCTGGTCGGCGGTGGTTGAGGCCGTGTTCCACTGGTACGTGAAGGGGGCGCGCCCGTTCACGAACGTCGTGATCACACCGTCGCATGCTCCCGGGCAGGTGGGCGTCACCACCAGGCTCACATCGAAGGTGGTATCGATGCCGGAGACCATCATCGCATCGCCATTACCCGTGTCGTCGAGGGTGCTGCCGCCGTAGGTGATGGGCCCGAAGTAGTAGCCGCCGAAGAAGAGCCGGTGCGGCGCTTCGGCCTGCCGATGGATGCAGAGCGGAATATCACGCTGGAAGCCGCTGGGGCGCGCGACCCAGGCGATATCGCCGTCCGCCTCCACCTTGCTGATCACCGCATCCTCGCTGCCGAGCGCTGTGAGCGGCGTTCCGAAGAAGTCCATGGTGTTGTTGAACTGGGCCGACACATAGGCGTTGCCCAGGCCATCGGCCACCACGCTCCAGGCAAGATCGCGTTGTGCGCTACCCGTGCTCTTTCCCCAACGGAACACGCCCTGGTGATCAAGCCCGAGCAGGACGATGTCGTCGTTGCCGCTGACCGAGGTGAGCGTGTCGCCGGGAAGCTCCATGGTTCCCCAGAGGCGGCCCACCACGAAGAGGTTGCCCAGCGTGTCCGCCGCGATGCCAAAGCCCTCGTTGTCGCCGGGACCGTAGCTCCGTGCCCACAGGCCATTGCCCTGCAGGTCACAGGCCAGCACGTACAGGTTTCCGCTATTGGCGTTCGGGGTGAGCGCGATGCCGTCGTAGCTGGCATTGTTGAAGTTCATCTGCCCGGTGATGAAGAGCCGATCGTTCGCCACGCTGATGGCCCGGGCGCTCTTGCCGCCACCGGTCCCGATGGTCGATCTCGCCCACTGCGCGGTACCGGTGCTGTCGTACTTCACGATCACCGCCTGCCGCGCGAAACCACCGGTGTTCACCGTGACCGGATCGAAGGTGAAGCTGCTTCCCCCGGCGAAGCCTGTCACGTACACGCCGCCATCCCTGTCCAATGCGATGCCCCGCCCTTCCGACGAACCGCTGTTGTTGGTGATGCGCTTCGCCCACACGCAGTTGCCGTTCACATCGTAGCGTGCGGTGAACCAGTCGTCCGAGCTCCCGGAACCGGGAAGGCTGATGCCGTTCCCGAAGTCCGTGGTGCCCTGGCAGCTGCCGGTGATGTAGATGCGGTCCTGCGCGTCGTGGCGATGCCATAGACCCAAGCGTCGTAGAAGCTGGTGGTGATGCCCACGACCCACTGGCAGGCACCGCTTGCATCATACTTCGCCAGCACCCCGGCGATCGTGCTTCCCGGCGTCAACGTCGCACAACCGAAGTTGGCCGTGCCGCTCGCGCTGCCCACCCAATAGGCATTGCCCTGGCTGTCCGTGGCGATGTCGTAGCAGAGGTCGGTGTTGCCACCCCCACCGGCATCCACCGCCCAGTTCCATTGTTGGGCGTTCAGGGAGGTGGTGAGCAGGACGAGCAGAAAGGAATAGGATGCGCATGGCGCAAAGGTCGGATGCAGCGGATGTGACGCCATGCCTCCAGCAGCGTCCGACCCACCCAAAGATCGACTACATTATGATCACCGGATCGACACATTCCCCGTCGATCCATGATCCGTGCTCCTCAACGTCCACAGCTGGTTCAGCCTCAACCACGGCGTGCTCTCGCCCGAGCAGGTGCTGCAGGAAGTGCATGACCTGGGGCTTCAGCAGGTAGCGCTCACCGACATCAACTGCACGGCGGGCTGGAGCGACCTGTTCCGGCTGGCGGACCAGTACAAGGTGCGGCCGCTCGCGGGGATCGAGTTCAAGACCGGGCCACGCACGCTGTACATCGGCATCGCGCGGAACAACGAGGGCGTGCACCAGCTGGCCTCACTGCTCACGGACCACCTCCTCGACGGAGCGGAGCTGCCGGAGCAGTCGCCGGAGCTTCCCGATGCGTTCATCATCTACCCCTACGGCGCAGCGAACACGCCAGCGCAACTGCGGCCGAACGAGTTCATCGGTGTGCGGCCCGGTGATGTGAACCGCCTGCGTTTCTCGCCGTGGATGAAGCGGAAGGAGAAGCTGCTCGCGCTGGTCACGGCCACCTTCCGCAGTGATGAGATCCTGAGCAAGCGCGACTTCAACGTGCACCGCCTGAAGCGCGCGGTGGACACCAACACACTGCTCAGCACTACACCGCCGGAGCACATATCACCGGCCACGCAGCGCTTCCTCAGCGAGGAGCAGGTGTGCGCCGCCTTCGCCGATGTGCCGGAGCTCGTGTGGAACACGCGGCGCCTGATGGACCAATGCGATGTGCACTTCGCCCACGGCAAGAGCAAGAACCGCAGGACATGGAGCGACGATGCGAGCGCGGACCTCGAACTGCTGCGCGAGGAGACCCAGGCCGGGCTGCTCCGCCGCTATGGGAACCCTGCGCAGCAGGTCATCGACCGCGTGGACCGCGAGCTCACCGTGATCGCACAGAAGGACTTCGTGAGCTACTTCCTGATCAACTGGGACCTGGTCCGCTTCGCGAAGCGCAAAGGCTTCTTCCACGTGGGGCGCGGCAGCGGGGCGAACAGCCTGGTGGCCTACTGCCTCGGCATCACCGACGTGGACCCCATCGAGCTGGACCTCTACTTCGAGCGCTTCATCAACCCCAGCCGCAGCAGTCCGCCCGACTTCGACCTCGACTTCAGCTGGAAGGACCGCGACCAGGTGACGCAGTACCTCTTCGACACCTACGGCGCACAACGGAGGGTCGCGCTGCTGGCCACGTACAGCACCTACCAACGGCGCGCGGTGGTACGCGAACTGGGCAAGGTGTTCGGCCTGCCGCCTGCGGACATCGACGCGCTGGCCGAGGGCGAAGCAGGACACTCGCGCTGGATCGGGCGCAGCGATAACGCCAGGGCCGTGAACGGCGGTGCCGCAGTGATCGACAACGAGCGCATCGCACGCACCATCCTGCGCTACGCCGAGCACTTCCACGAACATCCGCACCACCTGAGCATCCACGTGGGCGGCGTGCTGATCAGCGAGAAGCCCCTCACCCACTACACCGCGCTGCACCTGCCTCCGAAGGGCTTCGCCACCACGCAGTTCAGCATGCTGGAAGCGGAGGACCTAGGGCTGTACAAGTTCGACATCCTGAGCCAGCGGGGCCTGGGGCATATCCGGGACTGTGTGGAACTGGTCCAAGTGTCAAGTCACAAGTGTCAAGGGACAAGGGATCAACATCACGGGACCGACTTGACACTTGACACTTGTCCCTTGACACTTGACACTTGCCCTCCCGCGGTGGACATCCACGCCATCGAGCAATTCAAGCAGGATCCCCGCATCAACGAACTACTGCGCACGGGCGACACCATCGGCTGCTTCTATGTGGAGAGCCCTGCCATGCGCATGCTGCTGAAGAAGCTGGGCGTGCAGGACTACCTGACCTTGGTGGCGGCGAGCAGCATCATCCGTCCGGGCGTGTCGCAGAGCGGCATGATGCGCGAGTACATCCTGCGGCACCGCGATCCCGAACGGCGCAAGCAGGCGCACCCGGCCATGTACGCGATCATGCCCGACACCTACGGCGTGATGGTGTACCAGGAGGACGTGATCAAGGTGGCGCACCTGTACGCGGGGCTCACGCTGGCGGAGGCGGACATCCTGCGGCGCGGCATGAGCGGCAAGTACCGCAGCCGCGAGGAGTTCCAACGTGTGAAGGAGCGCTTCTTCAGCAACTGCATCAGCAAGGGCTACCCGGCGGAGGAGAGCGCCGAGATCTGGCGGCAGATCGAGAGCTTCGCCGGCTACAGTTTCGCGAAGGGCCACAGCGCCAGCTACGCGGTGGAGAGCTATCAGAGCCTCTACCTGAAGGCCTACCACCCGCTGGAGTTCATGGTGGCCGTGGCGAACAACTTCGGCGGCTTCTACCACACGGAGTTCTACCTGCACGAGGCGAAGCGCGCGGGGGCGGTGGTCGAGGCACCGTGTGTGAACCGGAGCGGGGAGCTGTGCACGTTGCACGCTGCTGGCCCTTGGCCGCTGGCTGCTGGCGGGATCGAAGACCGGCCAGCAGCCAGCGGCCAACAGCCAAAGGCCAGCATCTATCTCGGTCTCCAGAACATCAAGTCCCTGAACACCGACACCGCCGAACGCATCCTTAAGGACCGCCACCGCCACGGCCCCTTCACCGGACTGCCCGACCTGCTGCACCGCATTCCCATTCCCGTGGACCAAGCGCGCATGCTGATCCGCGTCGGGGCACTGCGCTTCACCGGCAAGAGCAAGCCGGAGCTCCTGTGGGACCTCACGCTGTTGCATCCTGGTGCGAAGGCCATCGAGCGCGGCACGGACCTCTTCATCACCAAGCCGCCGGAGACGAGGCTGCCCGAACTACAGCACTTCGACCTCTCCGACGCCTACGACGAACTGGAGCTGCTGGGCTTCCCGCTGTGCGACCCGTTCCTTCTTGTGGAAAATGCGGGTGAGAACGGGAAGAACAGTGAGAAGGGTGAGAACGCGGGGAAACTCCCGGACCCTCGCACCTTCTCACCACTTTCTCCACCCTCACCGTTCTCACCACCACGTATTTCTGCCCGCGACATGCCCCAACACATCGGCAAGCGCGTGACCCTGCTCGGCTACGTGGTGCATGTGAAGCCCACGCGCACCGGTACCGGCGAGCGCATGAGCTTCGGCAGCTTCATCGACCCTGCCGGTGATTTCTGGGACAGCACCCATTTCCCCGAGGTGGAGGCGCGGTACCCCTTCCGCGGCCGCGGCGTGTACCGGCTCGTTGGCAAGGTCGAAGAGGAATTCGGGCATTGTTCGCTCAGCGTGCAGCATCTGGAGAAGCTCCTTTGGAGGCAGGACCCGCGCTACGGGGAGAAATGACCGACCGCAGCGAGGCTACCTTCGCGGCCGATGTCATCGACGCGGTCACTGCTCCTTCCCTTCCTGCTCCTTGGCACCGTGATCGCATGTGGACAGGATACGACGGCCACCGATGCCCCCCCCAGCCGCTTCCGCTACAACTCCGGCTTCGACTCCACCTATGTGCTGGACTATACGTACATGGTCACCGGGCGCGTATACGCCAGCACCAAAACGAACGCCTTCAGCCTGCTGGACCGGGAGACCGGTGAGCGGCTGCGCTACCGCCCCAACAACCAGGTCAACCTCGGCATCGGCGCGAGCTATCGGTGCTACACGCTCAACCTCGGCGTAGGCTTCGGATTCCTGAACAAGGATGCGGCCGATAAGGGCGAGACCGACTACCTCGACGCACAGGTCAACTACTTCTCCCGGTTCATCGCCATCAACGGATTCTTCCAATTGTACAAGGGCTACTACGTCGCCGACCGAACACCCCAGGAACTCGGCTGGGCGAACCCGGTCGCCAAGGCCTACCGCGAGGATGTAAGCCAGGAGAACATCGGCCTCAGCGCGGTCCACATCCTCAACAACGAACGATTCAGTTACCGCGCCGCCTTCAACCAGGATGCATGGCAACGCCGCAGCGCAGGATCTTTCCTGATCGGGGCCTACGCCACGTACAACAGGGCAACGGGCGATTCCAGCTTGATGCCGACGACACTGGCATCCCGCTTCGATCCTGTGCTCTCCTTCAACAACGCCTGGTTCGTCGACCTGGGCGTGATGGGCGGCTATGTGCACACCTTCGTGGTCCATGAGCACTGGTTCTTCACCCTGTCCGGCGCGCTGGGCATCGGCGGCAGCGTGTACCACAGCTCCCCTGACCCGATCGAGGACAGCGCCACGCGCGGGCGTTTCAATCCCGGCTATCACGCCCAACTGCGCTCTGCGGCAGGGTACAACAGCAAGATCACGTGCGTGGCACTGAGCTTCAACGCGGAATCGGTCATGCACTCACTGGGAGAGGCCGATGCCTTTCAATGGACGGTGGGCAACCTCCGCTTCAACGTGGCCCACCGCTTCAACCAACGGCTGTCCAAGGTGGACAAGGTGATCCGTATGCTCCAGCGGGAGTGAAGCCTTACTGCAACCATTCCCACCAGCGTTCACTGCAAGCCGGGTCGATCGCCGTCATGGTCCTTCCGATCCGCGGCGTGAGCAACGGAGGCCTTTTCCCCTCCGCCACCTGCATGATCCGCTCGATGGACTCCTTCCACGGATGCAGACCCAGCGCGAACTTGCCCCAGTGGATGGGCATCAGTACACGCGCCTTCAGATCCAACGCGGCCTGTGCCGTTTCCTCCGGGAACATGTGGATCTGCGGCCAATGTTCGCTGTACGCACCACACTCCAGCAGGGCCAGATCGAAGCCGCCGAAACGCTCTCCGATCTCCTTGAAGGTGGACGAATACCCGCTGTCCGCACCGAAGTAGAGGCGCTTGTCCGATCCCTGCAGCACGAAGCCGCCCCACAATGTGCTGAACCGGTTCGTCATGCTCCGCCCGGTGAAATGGCGGGTTGGTGTCAACGTGACCTTCACCGGGCCCACCACCTCCTCCTGCCACCATGCCAGTTCGGTGATGCGTGAAGCATCGACGCCCCATTTCTCCAGGTGGGCGCCCACTCCGACCGCGGTGATGAAGCGAAGCTTGTTCTTCGGACGATCATGGACCGCACCGCTCATGCGCAATACAACGAGGCTATGAACGGTCTCGTAGCAGAGGTGGTCATAGTGGTCGTGCGAAAGCAGCACCACGTCCACGGGCGGCAGCATGCTCACCCGCATGTGCTCCGTGTATGTGAAGCGCTTCGGACCGGCGAAGGTGAAGGTGCTGGCACGCTCGCCGAAGACGGGATCGGTGAGGAAGGTGATGCCGTCGACCTTCAGCAGTACGCACGAATGCCCGAACCAGGCGATGCCCACCTCCGCCCCCGGTATGCGTTCCCACGCCTCACGATCGAAGGGCACCACGGGGATCGGGCGCTCCGGTTCGCGCCCCTTGGCCCCACGCAACATCGTCCACATCACCTTCAGCATCGTCGTCGCCGGCATGTTCATGTCGGTGGGTTCCAGGTTGTGCAGCTGGCCATCGCGGTAATTGGGCAGGGCCTTGATGCGCTGCAACCGCTCACCAACGGGGTTGCCGCCGATGCGGGGGGAATTGCGGAAGTACAGCACGAGCGCGAGCGTGACGAGAACGAAGAGCGTGAGCAGGGTGAGCAGGGTGAGCAGGATGATCATGCCTGGACTGAACAGAAGGGTCCCGACGCAAAGGTCCGGACCCTTCCCTCCCATCGGTCACCGCTCATCCGAACGGTGGCCCGCCCAACACGTCCGATCAGCGGTACTTCACCGCGCCCTGCGCCAGCAGCTGTTCGATGTCGTTGTTCACGCTCAGGATCAGCAGCGAAGTGGCGGTGCAGAACACCGGGCTGGTGATGCAATGGTGGCCGTTCCAACTGCCGTCGTTGTTCTGGATGTCGACCAGGCGCGAACTCGTGCGCTGGTACCAGTTCCGCCAGCTGTTGTCCTTGCCGATCACCAGTGACTCCCCGGTCTGCAGGAAGCTGAGGAACTCCTCGCCACCGTTGTTGCCGAACCCGCTGATCACATTGTCCGCCTGCGCCTGCACCTTGGCCGCGTTGTAGACCTGGTAGGACGTGTTGAGCCGCTCCGCTTCGGTACGTGTGTACCCGGCATCCTCGAGGGCATCCACGGAGACCGGTGCGCTCTCCGCCATCTTGCCCTCCTTCTTCGCCTTCTCCATCATGTCCTTCACCTCGCGTGCCTCCTTGGCACTGTTGCGCGTGCTTCCGCTCACCGCATACAACGTGACACCCGCCGCCCGATCGGTCACCGCGGAGCCAGAACCCACGTCGAAGTTGGCTTTCTGATAGTCCTGCGCCTTCTGCAAGGCCTTGTCGTCCACCTCGGCCCCCTGGAACTTCGCCGATTCAAGCGCACTTGCCGCGAAGGAGGATTGCAGGACGCCGGCCCATCCATCGCCCTGCACACTGCCGTCCGCGTTCTGGGAACGCTGGATGATGGCGACGCACTTGTTCAACGCACCCATCCACCGGTCGTGCTTCGGATGGGCACAGGGCATGCGCCCCATGAGGTTGCTGAGGAATTGCGCCGTGAGCGCCGCGTCGATGTTCTGCCCCAGTTTCACCTGGATCTGCGTGCCCCGGAGCGTGGTGATGTTGCGCGCCGCATTGTCCGCCTGCTCCACGGTGATCAGCAAGTGGTCGGTGAGCTTGTTCAGCACGTTGGCATGGCGCCCCTTGTCCGGCGTGTTGCCCATGCGTAGCAGCGCCATGCCCACCATGGCCGTGGTGGCCGGGTCGCTCTGTACGGCATGGGGGTCGATCACATCCTGGCGGGCATGCGTGCCGGCACCGAAGCCACCATCAGCCCCCTGGGAGCGCACCAACCAATCCAGCGCACGTTCCTCGGAGCGGAAGACCATGTCCGGTGTGCGCAGCACGAAGCTGCTGTCCAGGCCCTGGCCTTCGTATACCGTTCGGAACACACAGCCAGCGTGATCGTCCACGTTGTCCGAGGGGACCGGGCAATAGAGGTGCCCGCGGAGGGCGCTGTGCGAACTGAAGGAGAGCAGCACCAGTGCGCTGCAACCAACGACCGCTGTGGCCGTGGCGATGAGGAAGGTCCTTTTCATGGTGTGTGGGGTTGGTGGGCCTGCCCATGCAGGTCGCTGTTCGAGCACCCGTACACACCACGGATCAACAGGTTCGATCGGACCATCCCGGAACGCGGAACGCCGACCCCAGGGGATCGGCGCTCCAACCATTATCAGGTCGTGATTCAGGCCTCCATCACCGGCTTCTTGCTCGCCTTCTTGCGGTCGTTCTCGTCCAGGAAGATCTTGCGCATGCGCAGGCTCTTGGGCGTCACCTCGAGGTACTCGTCGTCCGTGATGTACTCCATGCACTCCTCGAGGGAGAATTTCACGGCCGGGGCGATGTTCTCCTTGTTGTCCGTGCCGCTGGCGCGCATGTTGGTGAGCTGCTTCCCTTTCAGGATGTTCACCACGAGGTCGTCCGTCTTGGGGTTCTCGCCGATGACCTGGCCCATGTACACCTCCTCGCCCGGATCCACGAAGAACTTGCCGCGGTCCTGTAGCTTGTTGATGGAGAAGGCCACGGCGGTGCCGGTGCCTCCGCTGATGATGCTGGCCGCGCGGCGCACGCCGAGCTCTCCTTTCCAAGGCTCGTAGCCCTTGAAGCGGTGCGCGATGATGGCCTCGCCTTCGGTGGCGGTGAGCAATGGGTTGCGCAGGCCGATGATGCCACGTGCCGGGATGCTGAACTCCACGTGCACCCGGTCCCCTTTCAGGTCCATGCTCAACAGTTCACCCTTGCGGCGGCTCACCAGATCGATCACCTTGCTGCTGAACGCCTCTGGCACCTGCACGGTGAGCAGTTCGATGGGTTCGTGGCGCTTGCCGTCGATCTCCTTGGTGATCACCTGGGGCTGGCCCAACTGGAACTCGTAGCCCTCGCGGCGCATCGTTTCCACCAGGATGCCGATGTGCAGGATGCCTCGGCCGTAGACCAGCAGCTTGTCCGGCGAACCGGTCTCCTCCACTTTCATGGCGAGGTTCTTCTCGATCTCCTTGAAGAGGCGGTCGCGCAGGTGGCGGCTCGTCACGAAATCACCCTCACGGCCGAAGAACGGCGACGTGTTGATGGTGAACAGCATGCTCATGGTGGGCTCGTCCACCTTCACGTAGGGCAGTGCCTCCGGGTTCTCGAGATCGGCGATGGTATCCCCGATGTCGAAGCCTTCGAGGCCCATCACCGCGCAGATCTCACCGCTGTAAAGCTCACGGTCCTTCACCTTCTCCTTGCCGAGCCCTTCGAAGACCATCAGCTCGGCCACCTTGCCTTTCAGCAACCGGCCGTCGCTCTTCATCAGGTTCACGTTCTGGCCGGCCTTGATGGACCCACGGCTCACACGCCCCACGGCAATGCGGCCTTGGAAGCTGCTGTAATCGAGGCTGGTGATGCGCATCTGCAAGGTGCCGTCCAGCTTCTTGGGGGCGGGGATGTGCTCAATGATCATGTCCAGCAGGTAGCTCACGTCCTCCGTGGGCGTTTTGTGGTCCGGCCCCATCCAGCCGTTCTTGCTGCTGCCATATACCACGGGGAAGTTCAACTGGTCCTCCGTGGCGTCCAGGGCGAACATGAGGTCGAACACCTGCTCGTGCACTTCTTCCGGAGTGCAGTTCGGCTTGTCCACCTTGTTGATCACCACGATGGGCTTCAGGCCGAGCTGGATGGCCTTGCCCAGCACGAAGCGCGTCTGCGGCATGGCGCCCTCGAAAGCGTCCACCAGCAGCAGCACGCCGTCGGCCATGTTGAGCACGCGCTCCACCTCGCCGCCGAAGTCGCTGTGCCCCGGGGTGTCGATCACGTTGATCTTGATGCCCTTGTACCGCACGCTGACGTTCTTGCTCAGGATCGTGATCCCGCGCTCGCGCTCCAGATCGTTGTTGTCCAAGAGCAGGTCCTTCACCTCTTCGTTCACACGGAACAACTGGCATTGGTGCAGGATCTTGTCCACCAAGGTGGTCTTGCCGTGGTCAACGTGGGCGATGATGGCGATGTTGCGGAGCTCCTGCATGCGGAAACGGTTTGAAAAAGGCCTGCAAAGGTAAGCTTTCCTGACCCGGCAGCGCATGGTGCAACATGTCCCAGACCTTAAGTTCGCGGACCATGCCACGATCCCTGCCCTTTCTGCTCCTGTTCCTCCTGCTGCTGGAAGCCTGCGGATCCAAGGAAAACGCCTCGCTCAACGCATCTCAAGACCAGGATGTCATCTGGGAAGGTGAATTGCAGGTCACCGGACCCGATGCGCGCTTCATGACCTGTGCCAGCGGTATACGCTATCCGATCACCGGCCCGGGCCTGGACACCATAATGAAGCTGTACACGAACCAGCGCAGTGTGCGCGGGCAAACGATGAAAGCCTGGCTCACCGGACACCTTGCCGAACAGCACCCCGGCCAGCGTGATACCGCCTTCGTGGCCAGCACCATCAACCACATCGACGCCACCCTCAGCTGCCCGCCACGGCCCAACGCGCGCCTCGCCGGGCGTTACACCGTGAGCTACGACGACCCCATGGGCAAGCGCACCATCGATACGGACCTGTTCCCCACGGGCGAAGTGCTGAGCTACACCCACTTACCAGGCCGCAGCACCCCGTTGGAGCAGGATGGCCGCTGGGGCGTCAACAGCGTGGGTGAAGTGGAGGTGTATTGGCCACACATCGACAAGCGCCTGCGCTATGGCGTCACGGAGAAGGCCCTTACGCTGCGGGACCCTTCCGCCCCCAAGGGGAGGCCGGTGTATGTCATGCTGCGCAGCGGTCCTGCACGCCGCATGGACGGCACTTTCGGCGCCGTGGTGCGGTGGATGGTGGCGGTGTCCAACGCTCATGGCGGACCCCTCGATAGCCTTGCCGTGCACATGGACGTTCCGTTGGATTCGCTCCTGCCCTCCGAGGCGCTGCGGAACAGCCTCCGCGATTCCGCCGTTACCTGGATCCCGCTCTCCGCGGAACAGCAACGCGTGGAATGGCCCGCCATGTCCACCGTGCACGACCTGGTGGGCCTCAAGCGGATGAGCGAGCGACGAGCACAGTAGGTCCCGCCGGTTATCTTTGCGCCCGCCGGCCCCGTAGTTCAATTGGATAGAATGACAGATTCCGGTTCTGTTGGTTGGGGGTTCGAATCCCTCCGGGGTCACTGATCGAAAGCGTCTTCCCACGAAGGCGCTTTCCTGTTCCCAGACATGCGCATCGACAAGTTCCTTTGGTGCATCCGGCTCTTCAAAACGCGCAGCCTCGCCACCGAGGCCTGCCAAAAGGGCCGTGTGAAGCTGAACGACCGCGAGGCCAAGCCTTCCGCAGAGGTGCGCTTGGGCGACCGCTTTGCCGTGAGGCAACCACCGATCTGGCGGGTCTTTACCCTGCAGACCATACCCGCTTCCCGGGTGGGCGCCAAGCTCGTGCCCCAGCACATCACCGAAGTAACGCCTTGGGAGGACCTGGAAAAGCAGGAACTGGCCCGCAAAATGCGCGTGGCCAGCCGCGACCCCGGTGAAGGACGGCCCACCAAACGCGACCGCCGTGACATGGAACGGTTCGAAGGTCGCGAGTGAACGCACCTTTTGCCTGCAACGAAGGTTTACAAGAGTGAAGGGTATCCACCACGGACATCCCTTCCACCATTCGCCCCGCTTCACGACCTTCGGCCCATGCGCATCCTCGGACCCGGCTTCCTTTTCATTTCCTCACTTCTCTCCGCGCAGCACAGCCCTGCACCTACCCTGCAGCTCAAAACGGGCACCGTTGTGCTCCATGCGCTCAGCATGTGGCAGGGGTCCCTTCCGCTGACCAAGGGCGAAACACGTTCCGGGCGGATCCATCGCTTTGTGGCCTTTGACCACACGCTGAACGCCCCTGAGCGCGACCGTTGGGAGGCGCTGGGTATCCGGTTCCTGGACCCCCTGACCGGACATGGCTGGTCCGTTTCCATGCCCGCCGACCTTGCCCCGGAGCGCTTGTTCGCTTCCGGCATGATCGGCATGCACACGCCCACTGCGGTGGACAAGCTGGACCCCGCCCTGTCGGAAGCCCTCAGCGGTAAGGGCTGGCGCAACCGTTCACAAGCCGTGCTCGTGCTGCCTTGGAGCGACCTCGATACGGATGCCCTTGATGCCGTGCCCGAGCTGAAGGGCAGGCCCTTCGAGCCACAAGGCGAGGAAGGCGCGCGCCTCCTCCAGTTGACCGGACGGACCCTGGCACACCTGCTCCAACGCACCCACGTGCAGTGGATCGCACCGGCCCCCACCGACGGTGAGCCGGAGGACCTGCGCGGCACGACCTTCCATCGCGTCAACCCCATCGCACCGGTCCCAGGTTCCCCGAACGGGCTGAACGGCACGGGGGTCACGGTGGTGGTGAACGACGATGGCTTCGCCGGACCGCATATCGATTTCCAAGGGCGGACCGTGCAGAACAGCGTGGCTTCGGACCTTACCGGAACCCATGGCGACATGGTGGCCGGCATTGTGGGGGGCGCAGGGAACCTGGATCCGCGCAACGCCGGCATGGCACCCGGCTGCGAGATCATCGTGCGGCAATACCAGGGAACGTTGCCCAACACCGTGTCGCTGCACCAGAACGAGGGTGCGGTCATCTTCAACAGCTCATACAGCGACGGATGTAACGGGGGGTATACCTCCACCACGCGAAAGGTCGATCAGGAAACGGTGGCCAACCCGGCCTTGATCCAGGTCTTCTCCGCGGGCAATGCCGGCGGACAGGATTGCGGCTACGGTGCCGGCACGGACTGGGGCAACATCTCCGGAGGACACAAGATCGCCAAGAACTGCATCGCCACCGCGAACCTCACGGACAACGACCTCGTGGTGGCGAGCAGCAGCCGGGGCCCCAGTGCGGACGGACGCATCAAGCCGGACATCAGCGCCTACGGCAATGGACAGATCAGCGCGGCACCGGACAATGGCTACCTGACGGGCAGTGGCACCTCGGCCGCTTCACCGGGCGTGGCCGGAACCCTTGCGGTGCTTTATCAGGGCTGGCGTGCGATCCATGGCACCGACCCGGCCAGCGGGCTCATCAAAGCGCTCGTGCTCAACACTGCGGACGACCTTGGGAACGCAGGGCCCGACTACACCTTCGGCTGGGGCCGGCTGAACGCCGCTCGCGCCTGGCAGGCCATCACCGAGGAACGGTACATCACCGGCACCATCGACCAAGGACAGCAACAGACCCACACGATCGCAGTGCCGGCCGGCGTGGATCAGGTGCGCGTCATGCTCTACTGGATGGACCCTGCCGCTGCGCTCCAAAGCACCGTCATCCTGGTGAACGACCTCGACCTGCTCACCACCGATCCGGGTGGAACGGTGCGCCGCCCTTGGGAACTGCTCAATACCCCCGTGGCCAGCGCGCTCGCCGCGCCTGCCTTCCTGGGCGAGGACCATGTGAACAACGTGGAGCAAGTGGCCGTGTCGGCACCCCAACAAGGCAACTGGACCGTTACCGTCGACGGCACCGATGTGCCTTCCGGCCCGCAGACCTACTTCCTCGTGTTCGAGTTCGTGGAACAAGGTCCGCGCATCACCTATCCCCTTGCGGGCGATGTGCTCGCCACCAACGAACAACACCGCTTCCGCTGGGACGCGCTCGCCGGTACGGACCCCTTCAACGTGGCCATGAGCCTGGATAGTGGACTGACGTGGAACACCTACACACCGGCCACGGCGGACCGGCGCCATTTCGACCTTGGACTGGGCGGTGTGGTCGTACCGAACGCCCTGCTCCGCGTGGAACGGAACGGACTGACGGACATCTCAGGACCCTTCACCATCATGTCTGTGGCCCAAGGGCTGGATGTGCAGGTGAACTGCATCGACAGCGCCCTATTGGCGTGGACACCCACCCCCCAGGCCAGCGGCTACATCGTGCACCGACTGGGCGCCCAGTACATGGATAGCGTAGGCTTCACCACGGACACCAGCTTCGTTCACACCGGCCTGCAAGCCGTGCACAACGACTGGTTCGCGGTCACCGCCATGGCGCCCAACGGGGTCCGCGCACGCCGCTCCAATGCCGTCGCACGCCCGCAACAGCTGGTCAACTGCCAGGCGGACCGTGACCTCTCCGCCGTTTCGCTCGTATCGCCTGGTCCGCTCGTGCTCACCTGCCAGCCTGAACCCGGGCTGGAAGTGATGGTGCGCAACCAAGGAAGCACGGCCGTGCAGGACTTCGCCGTAGGCTATCGGGTGAACGGTGGCGCGGCGACCACGCAGTCTTTCAGCCAGCAGATCCTTCCCGGCGACAGTGCGCTCATCACGTTCAGTGCTCCGTTGTTCGGACTCGGCCAGCTGGGCAGCAACGAACTGAAGGTCTGGGCCTCGGCATTGAACGAATCCTACACACCGAACGACACCCTGACGACCGAGGTCCTCAGCGCCTTGGAGTCCACCACCCAGCCGTTCATCGAGGATGGTGAAGGCTTGGACGTGTGCTCCACCACCACCGTCTGCAACAGTGCCTGCAACGACGTGGGCGCGTTGTTCAACGGCCGCAATGACATCGATGACGACATCGACTGGCGCGTGGACACGGCCGGGACCACGACAGCGAACACCGGTCCTGCCGTGGACCACACCTTGGGCGACCCGAGCGGCCGCTACTTCTACCTCGAGGCCTCCGGCGTGTGCTACGGCCGCGAAGCACACCTCTACACGCCCTGCATCACCCTCTCCTTCGGCAGTGAACAGGCCCTGGGCTTCTGGTACCATCTTTTCGGCTCCGGCCAGGGTGAACTGCATGTGGACCTCATCGTCGACGGGGTGCTGATCGCGGACGCCATGCCCCCCATCGTGGGCGATCAAGGTGACCAATGGAAACAGGCCCTGCTGGACCTGAGCGCTTATGAAGGCAGCACGATCAACGCACGTTTCCGGGGCATCACGGGCTTCTCCTCCCTCAGCGACATGGCACTGGACGACATCGGTCTCGAGCCGGCCACGGGGATCGCGGAAACCACAGCCCCATCCTCCTTGATGGTGCTTCCCACGGATGCGGATGGCGTCTTCAATGTGGTGTTGGAACGCCCCGCACCGGCGGGCAGCCTGCTGCGGGTGATGGACGCCACGGGTCGTGAAGTGGAGCGCATCAGGCCGGGATCCTCGACCAGGCCCGTGCTCGACCTGGCCGGTTCAGCTTCCGGACTTTACCTGATCCGGCTGGAGGGCGGCGGCCAGGTGTTCCAGGGCCGCATCGTTCGCCCGTGACCGCTTAACACGATCTAACGTTCGTTAACACCGGCACGCCTTGGCGCCCCGGTAGCTTTGGCTTCCAGAACAAGGCACCATGAAAACCTTCGCACTGCTGCCCGGGCTGGCAGCGCTCAGCCTGCTCGACCCCACATTCGCTTTCGCGCAGGAACCGGAAGGCGGCCGCAAGGTGCGCATCGATATCACCCGGACCGAGAACGGCACCTCCTCGCGCATCACCCGCGAATTCGACATGACCGATGAGCAGGCCTTGCAGGACGTGCTCAAGGAGCTCGGTGTGATCGACGAGATCAACTTGATCGGCGAGGGCGAGAACCTGGTGATCGACATGCGGCGCATGAGCGATGGCGGAATGCTCGATGATATGAGCATGGCCCTGAGCATGCTTGATGGAGCCGATGCCGAGCTGCCCGAACCGCGCGCCTACCTCGGTGTGTACTATGGCAACTACAACGCGAACGCTTGCGACGACAAGTCGAAGCGTCCGCCCATCAAGACCGGCTGCTGCCTGACCAGCGTGATCGACGATGCCCCTGCCTCGAAGGCAGGCCTTCAGGACGGCGATGTGGTGGTGAAGATGAATGACCGCACGATCTCCTCGGGCAGCGACCTGGTCGCGGAGCTCAGGGACCACAAGCCGAGCGATGTGCTCGATGTGACCTACTACCGCGGCAAGGACAAGCGGAACACCAAGGTCACGCTCGGTGAGCAGGAGGACGAGGAGGCCTACACCATCGACGTGCGCGGCAGCGAGGACATGGACTGGAGCGCCTACTTCAACGACAACTGGGTGGAGGAGGAACGCGGAGCCTTCCTCGGCATCACCGGCGGTAGTTCCGAAGAAGATGTGACGGGCGTGCGTGTGGGCGAGGTCTTCGAGGGATCCGCAGCGGAGCGGATGGGCCTGAAGCAAGGCGACCTCATCGAACAGCTGAACGGAGCACCCGTGGACGACTTCAGCGAACTCGCGGAACGCATCTCCACCATGAAGCCCGGCGAGGATGTCAGCCTGCAGGTGAACCGCGCTGGGACGAGCGTGGAATTGAGCGGCACGCTCGGCATGGAGGATGGCCCCCGCAACGTGTTCGTGATGCCGAACCCCGCGTTCGCGCCGCCCATCCCCTTCACCATGACCATTCCTCCGATGCCCACCATGCCGGAGCTGGGCCATGAGGAGATGAGCGCGGAGGACCGCGCGGAATACGAGCGCAGCCTGGCCGAATACGAGCGCGATGTCGCAGAGTACCACCGTGATCTGGCGGAACAGGCGCGGGACATGCGTGAATACGCCCTTGACCGCGATGCCTACCGCCGGGAAATGGATGAGCTGCGCCGCGAAATGGACCAGCTGCGTCGCGACCTGCGCGGTGACCTGACACGCGAGGTCAGGGTCTCGATCCGTTCCATGGAGCTGAGCCCCGAGGAGGCCGCGCTGCTCAAGGACAAGGGCGTCCCGAACATCGACAAGCCCTTGGGCTGGAAGGACCTGCGCATCGCACCGAACCCCAGCGGCGGCGAGTTCCGCATCGCCTTCCAAGTGCCCGAGCGCGGCGACCTCTCAGTGGACGTGCACAACGTTACCGGCGAACGGGTCTACCACGAGACCATCACCGGCTTCAAAGGCAGCTACGAGCGCATGCTCGACCTCAGCGACCTTCCGGCAGGCCCTTACTTCCTCGTCATCGGACAGGGCGACGCCACCGAGGCCCGCAAGCTGGTGAAGCAGTAACGCTCTTCTTCAACACATTGACGCGGTCAGCCCCGGAACACCGGACGCTGGCCGCTTCTGTACGCACACCGACGCACCATGGCACCATTCCACCATGGCACCACTCCACCACTCCACCATCGCACCATCGCACCATGGCACCATTCCACCATGGCACCATTCCACCATCGCACCATCGCACCACTCCACCATAGCACCTTGTCCATTCCCTCATTCGCTCATTTCCACATTCTCCTGCCCTGATCTCCTATATTCGGCCTGTGAAATTGCTCATCCGCCTCATCATCTCCACCATCGCCGTACTGGTCACCGACCTGCTGCTGCGCGGTGTGCACGCCGAAGACTTCATGACCGGCCTTCTCGTGGCCGTCGTCCTGGGTCTGCTGAACACCTTTCTGAAGCCGTTGCTGGTGCTGCTCACGCTGCCCGTCACCATCATCTCGTTGGGACTTTTCATCCTGGTGATCAATGCCGGCATGGTGCTGTTGGCCGCCAAGTTGGTGCCCGGCTTCGTGGTCGAAAGCTTCTGGTGGGCGCTCGGCTTCAGTCTGCTGATGAGCGTGGTTCAGGGCATCCTCTCTGCATTCGATGGCGGGGAGAAAAGTGCATCGAAGCGGTAGGCCAAGCCGATCAAGTGGAAGGGGTCAGGTCACAATGGGCGTTGTACCCTTGTCCCTTGACGCTTGGACCTTGTCACTTCTCCAGCTCAATTGTCCCCATCCAGCAGGCGCCCAAGCCCGCCGAGGATGCTGCCTTCTTCGCGTCCACTGCCACCGGCACGCGGTGAAGCGGCGACGATGCTGTCCGCCAACCGGCTGAAGGGCATGCTCTGGATCCACACGTGACCCGGGCCGCGCAGGGTGGCGAAGAAGAGGCCCTCGCCACCGAACAGCGTGTTCTTGATCCCGCCCACCATGGCGATGTCGTACTCCACGCCCACGGTCATGGCCACCAGGCAGCCGGTGTCCACGCGGAGCATCTCACCGGGCGCGAGGTCCTTCTGCACGATGGTGCCGCCGGCGTGCACGAACACCATGCCGTCGCCATCGAGCTTCTGCATGATGAAGCCTTCGCCACCGAACAGGCCGCGGCCCAGCTTCCTGCTGAACTCAATGCCCACGGTGATGCCCTTGGCCGCCGCCAGGAAGGAGTTCTTCTGGCAGATCAGGCGCTGGCCGTAGTTGCGCAGGTCCAGCGGAATGATCTTGCCCGGGTAGGCCGCCGCGAACCACACCGTCTTCCGTGCCGTGGCCATGTTGGTGTAGGCCGTCATGAAGAGGCTTTCCCCCGTGAGCACCCGCTTGCCGGCGCTGAACACCTTGCTCAGCATGCCCTGCTCCTGCCCGCTGCCGTCGCCGAAGATGGTCTGCATGTTGATGCCATCGTCCATCATCATCAGGCTGCCGGCCTCGGCGATCACGGTCTCCTGCGGATCGAGGGTGATCTCCACACATTGAATGTCGTCACCGACGATGCGGTGGTCGATCTCGTGCGCGCTGCGTTGGGTCATGGTACTGGTTGGAATGGGGTCAAAGGTATCGGGGAGGCTTCGGCTTCGATCCTCCGCTCAACACAGCACCTGACCGCTCGCCCGGAACGACGAACGGCCCCCGAAGGAGCCGCCCGTTGCGTAGGGTCCTTGAAGGACTAGCGGTCGTTCAGCTTCACCGCCTTCTTCACCAGCGGCTCATCGTTCACGAAGAGGGTGCAGTAGTAGGTGCCAGGGCTCAGTTGCTGTGTGTTCCAATCGTAGACGTAGGTACCAGACTGTCGGGTGGACTCCTCAAGCACCTCGATCAGGCGACCCATGCCATCGCTCACCTCCAAGCGTACGCGACCGGCAGTGCCTACTGTGTAGCGCAGTTGGGTGCTGGCGGCCACAGGGTTCGGAACGATGCGGAGGTCCGTTTCCAAAGTCGGGCTTCCGGTGCCCAGCCCTTGCTCCAAGGAACGGCCGTCAGTGGCACCGGTTGCACAGCACTGGTCGACTTGAGCTTGAAGTTGATCGATCCGTGCGTTCTGCTGTGCGATCATGGCCTGCTGACCCTGCACGGTCGCATCCAGTTTCTGTGCAGCATTCACAAGAAGCGGGATGATCTCCGTGTAGTTCACTGCTTTCACGGTCTGCGGCGGAACAAGAACGTTGCCGCTGGTATCCCGCATGGCAGGTACTGTGAACTCCTTCACGAGATCGGGCATCACCGCTTCAACCTCCTGCGCCATGAACCCGTAGTGCGTACCACCGGAAAGCTCGAATGACGTACCGTTAGTGACATGTTCATACTGCCTCGGTGTAAGCGCGGACAACAAGCTCATCGCGCTGGGGATCGAATCCACGTTCGTCTTCAAGCTCGCATCGCTGATGGTATAGGTCTGGCCATTCAGGAATGCACCGCTTGCACCAGCGTTACCTATAAAGAAACCACCCCAGCGATTCGCAGCACCACCAAGGATGGCCTGGCCGAACACACCTACTGCGGACGCAGTGCCATCACTACCGCCATTGGCGAACCCAATAACGCCGATCGCTTCAGCGTTCGCTACGCCGGCCAAGCCAGGCAAATAGGATGTGCCGAGAAGCCCGTAAACATGGCTGCCCGTTGTTGATCCTTGAGCGCTCCCACTAACGCCGTACATGTACTCTCCCGTTCCGTTCACACCCCCACTGACGCCATAGTTTCTGGACAAAGTTCCTGTTCCGGTGATGCTCGAGCGGATCGCGAAATTCTCGCCCGTGGTGTTCGGCGTGGTATGCTCTACGTGCAATTTACCGGTTGGGCCTGCGACACCAATACCCACGAACTTATCCTGCCCGACGCACAAGCCGGCCCAGGTAGTCGCCGTGATCAGGTTGTTCACGTTGTTCAAGGCCCAGCGGCAGTCCGTTCCACCACCGGTCGGAAATGTGCGCCACCCGACCACGCCTGTGGCATCAACCACCATGGCCTTCGTTGCACCCGTCATCTCAAGATCGGTGGGCAGTTGCCGGATCCGCACGAGGCCGTTC
>JBIIYP010000023.1:0-55500 GCA_044346705.1 Flavobacteriales bacterium | reverse complement strand
CATGGTCCCTGTGTTCTCTGGATATCAACCCCAGCGAGCCTGCGAGCAAGTTATCTGTGGCCATCTGCGTCATCTGTGGTTCCTCATCAGTTCAGCGAGCCTGCGAGCGCTCAGTGTTTCTCCTTCAGTACCCCCACGCTGTAGTCCTTCTCCCACGCGTAATAGGCGCCGATCTTGTCCCCGTTCTCCTTCAGCCAGCTCTTCACTTCCTTGTCGTCGGTGCTGGCGTTGGCGAGGTAGGCGACGGCTTCGGTATGCCCCGCATCCTTTACGGCGATCATCCAGTCGCCGTGGTATTCCCAGAGGAAGCCGTGGTTCTTGGCCCGTCCTTCCAGCAGGAGCCCCGCGAGCATGTCCAGCTTGTCCTTCAGGCCACTGGCGCTGGTGCTGCCTTCCACGGTGACCGTGCCTTGCAAGCCTGCATCGTTGAGCATTTTCGTCAGTTCACTGACGTCGAACAGGCTGTTCCCCAGGCTCCATGTCAGTTCCTCGCTTCTGAAATCATTGGCCACATGCACGGTGTCGGTGCTGTCGCGCACCATGCTGGCATCCACGCGGATCTCCGTGCTGCCGTTGGCGTTCTGCTTCACGTTGCCCTTCAACAGCCGCTGCAGCAGGGCCTGGTTATCCTTCGCCCGGGCCCCTTCGGGTTCAAGGATCAGGAAACGACACATCACAAGCGTTGCCGGGATGTTCCGATCCTCCCGCGCCAGCAGACGGCCCATGGCGTTCTGGGTGCCGGGGTGGAAGGGATCCAACCGTGCGGAGCGTTCGAAGCATTTCAACGCCGAAGCCGCACTGTCGGGCCCCATACCGCTCAGGGTAATGCCTTTATTGAAGTGAAGCATGGCCATGTACGGAAGTACACTGATGCCCTTGTCGTACACCTTCAACGAGGCCTCCGGGCGGCCCATCTGGTCCATGCAGTTGCCGTAGGTCACGTACACGATGGGTGCTTCACGGGCTCCGTTGTGCTTTTCGATGATCTCCTGGCAGAGCGCGGCGCCGGCTTCGTGTTCGCCCAGCGCGTTCAGCGTCATGGCCTTCTCTGCCATGGCCTCCAGGTTGTCCTGGTCGAGCTTCAGGGCCTTATCATACTTCTTGATGGCGTCCTTGTACTTGCCTTCGTCGTGCAGTTCCACGCCTTCCTCCACCAAGGCCTTGGCGCCGACCGGATCCTGCGCAGGGACGAGGGATGGGGTGAAAAGGAAAAACCCTGTTAACAGGGCGGGAAGAAGGGTGCTGGCTGAAGGCATGGACATGTGTTCGGGCGGTCAAGATAGCCGACGTGCGGGTGCGGGAGATCGGCCAGCACAGGCCGGTTGCCCTGCGACTTTGCCTTCCCCAACGCGCGGTGGATAACTGCCGGGGCAGGGCATGGGTGAAGCTGCGGGGTGCTGCTATGTTCGCGCCATGCTGTTCAAGTCGGAAGAGATCAACGTGGACCTGGGGGTCCTGGTGCTGCGGATAGGAGCGGGGGGCACGATGCTTTGGCAGCACGGCTGGCCCAAGCTGGTGCACTTCACGGACAAGATGGACCACTTCGCCGATCCGATCGGCCTGGGCTCCACCGTCTCCCTCAGCCTGGTCGTCCTGGCCGAATGCGTCTGCGCGTTGCTGGTGACCTTGGGCCTGTGGAGCCGCTTCACCACCATTCCGCTGCTCGTTACCATGGGCGTGGCGGCCTTCATCACCCACGGTGAGGATCCGTTCGGTGAGAAGGAAATGGCCGTGCTGTACACCATCGCTTTCCTGACGATCTTCCTCACCGGCTCGGGCCGCTACAGCCTGGATCGGTTGAAGTTCCAGTAGGGCTGTGGATCGTTGAACGTGGCGTTTGGTCGGCATCCCCGAGGCAACCGCTCCGTCTATTGATCGGAACCCGTTCCTTCGCTCCCCGTGATCGATGCGCCCCTGCACTTCGAACGTTGAGATCGCACGTTGAACTTCGCACTTTCCACTTCGCACTTTGCACTTTGCACTTTCCACTTCGCACTTTGCACTTTGCACCTTGAACTTCGCACCATCATGCCTGTATCCCTCGTTACCGGCGGCGCCGGCTTCATGGGCGCTCACCTGGTGAAGGAACTCCTGGCCATGGGCCACACTGTGGTGGCGCTGGACGACCTCAGCGGCGGTTTCCGCGACCAGGTGGATCCGCGCGCCACCTTCGTGCAAGGCTCCATCAACGACTATGCCTTGCTGGACGCGCTCTTCGCCACGCACCAGTTCGACCATGTCTACCACCTCGCGGCCTACGCGGCGGAAGGGTTGAGCCACTTCATCAGGGGCTTCAATTACCAGAACAACTTGATCGGCAGCATCAACCTGATCAACGCCAGCGTGCGGTACAAGGTGAAGTGCTTCGTGTTCACCAGCAGTATTGCGGTATACGGCGCCCTGCATCCGCCCATGCGCGAGGACATGCAGCCGAAACCCGAGGATCCCTATGGCGTGGCCAAGTATGCGGTGGAACTGGACCTGTGCGCCGCGCGCCACATGTTCGGCCTCAACTACGTGGTGTTCCGTCCGCACAATGTGTACGGCGAATACCAGAACATCGGCGACCGCTACCGGAACGTGGTGGGCATCTTCATGAACCAGCTGATGCAGGGCCAGCCGCTGAGCGTGTTCGGCGATGGGCTTCAACAGCGCGCCTTCAGCTATGTGGGCGACATCGCTCCGGTGATGGCGCGTTGCGTGGACGTGCCCGAAGCCTATGGCGAGGTCTTCAACATCGGGGCGGACACACCCCATACCGTGGTGCAACTGGCCAGCGCGGTGATGGAGGCCATGGGCGTGACCGGTGAACTGAAGCACGTGGAGGCCCGCAACGAAGTGGTGCACGCCTGGAGCGACCACAGCAAGCTCGAACGCATCTTCGGCATGCAACCCAACACCTCGTTGGTGGAAGGCCTGACCCGCATGGCCGATTGGGCGAAGCGCACCGGGGCCCGCCAGAGCAAGGCCTTCGGTCACATCGAGATCACCGAGAAGCTTCCGCCGCACTGGGCTGCGCAGTCGTGATCGCTGGTGGCTGCTGGCTTCTGGCCGCTGGCTTGTACAAGACACAACGTCGTTCACCCCAAGGTACCGGCCAGTAGCCAAGGGCCAACAGCCATGGGCCAGCAGCCAGTAGCCAAGGGCCAGTGGCCGTTTTCCTCCATTCCTTTCGCATCTTCGCAACCGCCCCCATGCCCCGCATCCTGTTCATCACCCAGCATCGTCCGGACCGCAGTCCCGGGCAACGCTTCCGGTTCGAACAGTACCTGGGCCACCTGGAACAGCACGGGTATGAATGCGTGCATTCGCCGATCGTGAGCGAGGGGGACGACAAGATCCTCTACAAGACCGGCAACTACCTGGAGAAGGCCCGCTTCGTGCGCCGCAGCATGGCCATCCGCCAGCGCGATGTGGACCGGATGAACGACTTCGACATCCTCTTCATCTTCCGGGAGGCGCTGATGACGCGGAGCATCCGATTCGAAAAGCGCTTTCGCCAGAGCCGCGCCAAGCTGGTGTTCGACTTCGACGACGCCATCTGGCTGCAGAACGTGAGCGAGGCCAACAAGTGGTTCAGCTGGATCAAGGACGCGGGCAAGACCAGCAAGCTCATCGGCCTCAGCGACCTGATCTTCGCGGGCAACGCGTACCTGTCCGACTACGCCAAGCGGTTCAACCCGAACACGGTGATCGTGCCCACCACCATCGATACCGACGAATACCGGCCTGTGTCGCGTTCGTGGGAAGGTCCCGTCACCATCGGTTGGAGCGGCAGCATCACCACGATCCAGCACTTCCGCTACGCCATTCCAGCGCTCAAGGCCATCAAGGAGAAATACGGGGACCGGGTCGCGATCCGTGTGGTCGGCGACGGCACCTACCAGGCACCCGAGCTCGGCGTGGTGGGCATGCCCTGGCGGAAGGATACCGAGTTGCAGGACCTGGGCGGTATGGACATCGGCATCATGCCCCTGCCGGATGATGACTGGGCGCGGGGCAAGTGCGGGCTGAAGGGCTTGCAGTACATGGCCCTCGGCATACCCGCCATCATGAGCCCCGTGGGTGTGAACAGCGAGATCATCCGCGACGGAGTGAACGGGCACCTGGCCACCACCACGGCCGAATGGGTGGACCGCTTGAGCCGCCTGATCGACAATGCGGAAGCCCGGCGAACCATGGGCACGGAGGCCCGGCGGACCGTGGAGGAACACTACAGCGTGCATGCCTGGCGCGGCCGCTATTTGGAGCATTTCAACCGACTTATCGAAACCCCTCGAACGAATGACCAACGAACTGAAGCGGACCGCGCTCACGCACGTCCATGAAACGCTCGGCGCCAAGATGGTGCCCTTCGCGGGCTACCTGATGCCCGTGCAATACACCGGCGTGAACGATGAGCACCTCGTGGTGCGCAACGCTGTGGGCGTGTTCGATGTGAGCCACATGGGCGAGTTCATCGTCCGCGGTCCCGGCGCGCTGGACCTGATCCAGAAAGTGACCAGCAACGACGCGAGCAAGCTGGCCGTGGGGAAGGTCCAGTACAGTTGCCTGCCCAACGCCACCGGCGGCATTGTGGACGACCTGCTTGTGTACCGCATGCAGAACGGCGATGACCAACATTACGTGCTGGTGGTGAACGCCAGCAACATCGACAAGGACTGGGCGTGGATCAACTCCCTCAACACCTTCGATGCGCAGTTGGAGAACATCAGCGATCACATGAGCCTGCTGGCCGTGCAAGGTCCCAAGGCCACCGCCACCTTGCAGCCCCTGTTCAGTGTGGACCTGGGCGCCATGGAGTATTACACCGCCCAGTACGCCGAGATGAAGGGCGTGGGCCTGGTGTTGATCAGCAGCACGGGCTACACCGGTGCGGGCGGTTACGAGGTGTACATGCCGAACCCCCTTGCCCAGAAGGCCTGGGACGCCATTTTCGCGAGCGGTGCTGCGCACGGCATCAAACCGGCCGGGCTGGCCTGCCGCGATACCCTGCGCTTGGAGATGGGCTTCTGCCTGTACGGCAACGACATCGACGACACCACCTCGCCCTTGGAGGCCGGACTGGGCTGGATCACCAAGTTCACCAAGGACTTCACCAACAGCGCCGCGCTGAAGGCCCAGAAGGAGCAGGGGGTGACGCGCAAGCTCGTGGGCTTCGAGATGATCGACCGCGGCATCCCCCGCCACGGTTACGCCATTGTGGATGTGACCGGCACCAAGATCGGAGAGGTCACCAGCGGCACCCAGGGACCCTCGGTCGGCAAGGCGATCGGCATGGGCTACGTGCCCGCTGCGCTGAGCGCTCCGGGCTCAGAGATCTTCATCGAGGTGCGCGGAAAAGGATTGAAGGCCCAGGTGGTGAAGATCCCGTTCTATCTTCAGCCCACCGCTTGAAAGGCATCGCGGACCAAGGATGAAGGCCGTCAGCAACAACGCCGATTACAAGTTCCGGGTCGAGACCTGCTTCCTCCCTGGTCAATTTCCCCTGTACCAGCAGGACATGGGCATTGTGGTGGTGATCGACATCCTGCGGGCCACCAGCGCCATGGTAACGGCCTTCGAGCACGGTGTGGAGCGGATCATCCCGGTGGCCACCATCGAGGAGGCTCGGCAATACATCGGCAGACCGGGCTACATCGTGGCGGCAGAGCGGAACGGTGAGGTGGTGGAGGGCTTCGCCTTCGGCAACTCCCCCCTGGCCTTCCGCGAGGTCGACCTGCACGGGAAGACCATTGTGATGACCACCACCAACGGCACCAAGGCCATCCACCTGGCCCGAAACACCCGGAAGATGGTGATCGGCGCATTCCTCAACATCAGCGCGCTCACCGACTGGCTCCTGAAGCAGGACGACAACATCCTGTTGCTCTGCAGCGGCTGGAAGGACAAGTTCAACCTGGAGGACAGCGTGTTCGCGGGTGCGGTCATGGACAAGCTGCTGGAGAGCGGCAAGTTCGGGGTGGAGGAGGACAGCAGCATCGCGGCCAAGTACCTCTACATGGCGGCCAAGGAGAACTACCTGAGCATCCTGAAGGCGGCTCCCCGCCGGAAACGGCTCGAGCAGCTGAAGCTCTTCGATGACGTGAAGTTCTGCCTGACGCCCGACCAGAGCCGCGTGATCCCCGAGCTGCGTGACGGGGTGTTGATGCGGATGGAGCACTGAAGCCGGTTCACCGCAACGGCGCAACGGACGCAACGCCCATGAGCACCACCGGTACAACACGGCCAGCGCGACCGCCACGGGCCATCTTCCTCTTGAAGTTCGGGCTGCTCCTGCTCGGGGGGCTGCTGCTGTGGCCAATGACCACGGCGGAGAACGCCGGTGCATGGGGCTTCTACGGCCACAAGCGGATCAACCGGATGGCCACCTACACGCTGCCACCGAAGATGTTCGGGTTCTTCAAGCGGCACATCGACTTCATCAGTGACCATGCGGTGGACGCTGACCGCCGCCGCTATGCCGATCCCGCGGAGGCACCGCGCCACTACATCGACATCGATCACTACGCGCACGGCGGCCAGGACCCCTTCGCGCTGGTGCCACGGCGCTGGAACCTGGCGGTGGAGAAATTCACCGAAGATACCCTGCAGGCCTACGGCATCGTGCCGTGGCACATCCAGCTCGTGCTGCTGCGCCTCACGAAGGCGTTCCAGCGTGGTGATGTGGACGGGATCCTCTATTACGCCAGCGACCTTGGGCACTACGTCGGCGATGCCCATGTACCCTTGCACACCACGGAGAATTACAACGGCCAGCTCACCGACCAGCACGGCATCCATGCCTTCTGGGAAAGCCGGATCCCCGAGCTATCGGCCGATGGCTACGACCACCTGTTGGGGCGCGCGAGCTACCTGGACGACCCGTTGGACGCCGCATGGAACGCGGTGCACGACAGCAACGTGCGGGTGGACTCAGTGCTCGGGCTCGAGCGTTCGATCAATACGCAGTTCCCCGAGGACCGGAAGTTCGTGTTCGAGGACCGGGGCCGGGGAGGCATGCGCTTTTACAGCCGCGAATACACCAAGGCCTATGAGGACGCCATGAACGGCATGGTGGAACGGCGCATGAACGCCGCCATCATCAGCCTGGGCAGCTTCTGGTACACTGCCTGGGTCAACGCCGGCCAGCCCGACCTGGGCCGCTTCGAACTGCAGGAGGTCAGCGACAGCCTGAAGAAGGTACTGGCTGCGGAGGATGAGCAGTTGAGGATGGCCGGAAAGGCCTTCGGACGCGAGCACCCCGAATGATCGGTCAGCGCAGTCGGCTCATGCCGCCGTCCACGCCGATCACCTGCCCGGTGATCCACCCCGCTTCAGGTCCGAGGAGAAAGCAGGCAAGTGAAGCGATGTCGTCCACGCTGCCCACCCGTTTCAGGGGGTGTCGTTCAGCGGCGGCCTTGGCCCGTTCGGGCGACCCCAGCAGCTTCTCCGCAAGGCTGGTGTCCGTGAGGCTCGGTGCGATGCAATTCACCCGAATGGCGGGTGCGAGCTCCGCGGCGAGCGCGCGCGACATGCCCTCCACGGCACCCTTGGCCGCGCTCACAGCGCTATGGAAGGCCATGCCCTGGCCCACGGCCACCGTACTGAAGAAAAGCATGGAGCTTCCCGGGACCCGCTTCAACCGGTCCGCAGAGGCCTGGGCGGCACGGAAGGCACCCACCACGTTGAGCTCCAAGGCGGCCCGCAGCTCCTCCGCCTTGATGCTGCGCAACGGCCGCAGGTCGATGCTTCCCGGGCAATAGGCCATTCCCGCCAGCGCCTCCGGAAGCCGGTCGGGCAACAGACCATTACCGACCACGTCCGTGGGCAGGTGCGTGGCTCCCCTGGGAACGCCCTCTTCGGAACGGGACGCCACAATGACCGGGCGGCCCAAGGCCAACAATCGCAGCGCGATGCCTTGCCCGATGCCCTTGCTGCCACCGATGATGAGGTAGGGTGCTTGTTCCATGGATCATCAACACAAGGCCCCGGTCCGGTGTTCGTTCCGATGGCATGGAACCGCACTTCCGGCCGCGCATGCGCGCTACTTTCGGCCCATCATGAAGACGAAGGAGCAATTCATCCAGGCGATGCAGACCGGCAACTCCGTGCAGGGCGGATCCATCGTGCTTGGCGCGCCCCTGTTCGATGGCGAATGCCCCCAAGGCCTTCAGGTACTGGTGCCCCTGCGCACCATGAACCGGCATGGATTGATCGCGGGTGCCACCGGGACCGGCAAGACCAAGAGCCTGCAGACCCTGGCGGAGCAGCTGAGCCTGCACGGTGTGCCTTCGCTGTTGATGGACATCAAGGGGGACCTCAGCGGCATTGCGGCACCTGGCGTGGCAAGCGAGAAGATCATCGCCCGGCATGAAAAGCTGGGGGTACCCTACGAACCGGCCACGCTCCCGGTGGAACTGCTCAGCCTCAGCAACGAAAAAGGAGCGCGCCTGCGCGCCACCGTCAGCGAGTTCGGCCCGGTGCTGCTGGGCCGGATCCTGGAGCTCAACGACACCCAGCAAAGCGTGCTGGCGCTGGTGTTCAAGTATTGCGATGACCAGGGGCTGCCCTTGCTGGACCTGAAGGACCTGCGGCGTGTGCTGCAGTTCACCACGCAGGAGGGCAAGGCGGCGATCCAGAAGGAGTATGGCTCGGTGAGCCCGGCCACGGTGAACATCATCATGCGCAAGCTCATCGAGATCGAGCAGCAAGGAGCGGACACCTTCTTCGGTGAGCGCAGCTTCGACGTGAACGACCTGTTGCAGGTCCGCGATGGCAAAGGCGTGGTCCACATCCTCCGGCTCACCGACATCCAGGACCGGCCGCGGCTCTTCAGCACCTTCATGCTGTGCCTGTTGGCTGAGATCTACGCCACCTTCCCGGAGGTCGGCGACATGGAAAAGCCCAAGCTGGTGCTTTTCATCGATGAGGCCCATCTCATCTTCAGCACGGCCAGCAAGGCTCTGCTGGAGCAATTGGAGACCATCATCAAGCTGATCCGCTCGAAGGGGGTGGGGGTGTACTTCTGCACGCAGGACCCGAGCGATGTGCCGGAAGGCGTGCTGGGCCAGCTTGGGCTGAAGGTTCAGCACGCCCTCCGCGCCTTCACGGCCAAGGACCGCACCACCATCAAGCGCACCGCCGAGAACTACCCGCTCACGGACTTCTACGACACCGAGGAGCTGCTGACCTCATTGGGCATCGGAGAGGCCATCGTGAGCGCGCTGAGCGAGAAAGGAACCCCCACACCCCTTGCCCATACCCTGATGCGTGCTCCCGCGACCCGCATGGATGTGCTGACCCCGCTGGAACTCGACGGCCTGGTGGCCCGAAGCGCATTGGCGGGCAAATACAACGAGGAGATCGACAGGGACAGCGCTTTTGAGATCCTGGAGAACCGTCTGAAAGGGGAGGAGGGCAAGGAGGTCCCCAAGCCTGCCCCCAAGGAGCGAGGCAAGCCGGAGCCCAAGGAACGCAGCGTGATCGAGGACCTCAGTAAGAACACGATGGTGCGCCAGGTCGGCAACACGCTGATGCGCGAGCTGACCCGGGGCCTGCTGGGTGTGCTTGGCGTGAAGCCACGTCGTCGATGATCTCGGTGGTGCATCGGTTCTCCGCGCTGCTGGCGGTGGCCGTTTGCCTGTTCGCCTGCGGTGCGACCGAGGAACAACGGCCCTCCACAGAGCCCAAGGCGGTCGGACCCACCCGGTCGGCCACCGTCCTGAAACCCATGCCGGCTTCCAGTGCCGTGGTCTTCTACAACGTGGAGAACCTGTTCGATACGCGGAACGACCCGTCCACGAACGATGAGGACTTCCTACCCGAAGGCGAGCTGCACTGGACGCAAGATCGCCTGGCCACGAAGCTCGACCGCCTGGGCAGCGCCATACAGTGGGCCGGGGGCGCGCAGCTACCCGTGTTGGTCGGTCTTTGTGAAGTGGAGAACGCGGACGTGGTGGAGGCCCTTGCCCGCAGCAGGAACCTGATCTCCGCCCGTTATGCCGTGGTCCACCACGATTCCCCGGATGAACGTGGCATCGACGTGGCGTTGCTGTACGATCCGGAACACCTGACCCTCATCGGTTCGAAGCCGCTGACCGTTCCCTTGGCGAAGGACCGCACCCGCGACATCCTGCACGCCACGCTGGCGAGCACCACGGATACCTTCCATGTGTTCGTCAACCATTGGCCCAGTCGCGGGGAGGGTCAGCTGAAGAGCGAGCCCAAGCGCATGGCGGCGGCCCGGGTCCTGGCCCAGGCGGTGAAAGGCATTCGCACCGGAGCCACCACGCACCTGCTGATCATGGGCGACTTCAACGATACGCCCATGGACAGTAGCATCCAGGAAGGTCTTGCGGCCGGCTGCACGTCCACCGATGCTCTGATCGACCTGATGTGCGTGGACCAGCCCGAAGGACATGGCAGTCACCAGTATGACGGCCACTGGGACTACCTGGACCAATTCGTGGTGGGCAAGGCCCTGGCGGCCCGTGTGGCGAGCGCGAAGGCCCTGTGGGACAAGCGGCTCCTCTTCAAGCACCCCAGGTACGGCCTGTCACCCAACAAGACCTACAGCGGCGGGAGCTACAAGGGCGGCTACAGTGACCACTTGCCGATCGTACTGCGCTTGAAATGACGAAGGCCACCGCCGAAGCGATGGCCTTCCGATGCATCCGGACCTGGCTTCAGTCCCGGCGCCCCATGTACATCATGATGTAGTAGAGCAGCGTGGCCAGCGAGCCGATGGCGGCCACCACATAGGTGCGGGCGGCCCACTTCAGGGCATCCGCGCTCATGTCATACTCGCCCGGCGTCACGATGCCCTTCTGCTTGATCCAGGCCAGGGCGCGGTTGCTCGCGTCATACTCCACGGGCAGGGTGATGAAGGCGAAAAGGGTGGTCATGGCGAACATGATGATGCCAATGAGCAGGAGCTGCGGGAACGTGTTGATGAGCAGGATCCCACCGAGGATCACCCATTGCATGAACGAACTGGTGACCTGCACCACCGGCACCAGCTTGCTGCGCATGGTGAGCCACTGGTAGGCGGTGGCGTGCTGAACGGCATGGCCGCACTCATGAGCGGCCACGGCGGCGGCCGCAGCGTTGCGGGCGTGGTACACCGGCTCGCTGAGGTTCACGGTCTTCGTGGCGGGGTTGTAATGGTCCGTCAGTTGGCCCGCCACGCTCACCACCTTCACGTTGGTGATACCGTGGTCATGCAGCATGCGTTCGGCGATCTCCGCCCCGGTCATGCCGTTGGCCAGGGGGGTGGCTGAATATTTCTTGAAACGGCTCTTCAACTGCTGGCTCACCAACATGCTGATGAGCATCATTACGATGCCAATGATCCAAGCGCCTGCCATGTTCGTTCGATGTGTTTAGGTGAACTCAGTGCGCAAAACTAGGTCCGCTCGGCCCTACGCACAAAAAGGAGCTGATCGTCAGCCCCAATTCGTACACATTGTCAGGTCCGGTCATTCGCCTTCGGCCTCGGCCAACTTGATCTGCTGGTCAAGGATCTCGTCCATCACCTTCAGCTCCTGCTCGCTGACCTTGGCATTGACGCGGGCCTGTTTCTTCATGAAGCGGAACATGGCGGCCTTCTTGATCTCGTAGGCCACGTATTGGGTGTAGTCCTTGGTCGTTTCGTTGAAGTAGGTCTCCTCGCCGATCTTGCGCAGGTCCGCCAGCTCGGTGTTCATTACCTCGCGCACCAGCGTCTGGAACTTCTCGGCCACATCGGCGGCGTTGGCGTTCTCCGTCTGGCTCAGGTACTGGTCGCTCACGGCCTTGATGGTGGTGCCCACTTGGGCGGCCAGCTGGTTCTTGGCGTCAAGATCGGCCTTGCTGCGGGCGATGCTCTGCTTGATGCTCACCCCTTGTCCAGTGCCTCGGAAGTAGCGGTTGTTGCTTTCGTACGCGCTTCCGCTGAAAGGCTGCTTCACCTTGGTGCCGGCCGGGCTGATCTTCTTGTTGCAGGCGGGTAGCGCAACGGTCAGCGCCAGCAACAGCAGCAGGCGGGGCGCAAGGGGGATCCGGAGGTTTTTCATGGGACAAGTGCCTTGATGGCAGGGCACACAAAGAAAAGAACGTGCCAACCATCCGGCACTTCCATTCATCCTATCCACCGGATCACCCAACTTAGGGACCACCAAACCTCACTGGACATGAGAGCGCTCAAGACCATCCTGATCATTCTGTTATCCCTTGTAGGCCTGTGGCTGGCGCTCAGCGCCCTCGGGCCCAAGGAGTCGAACGTGGAACGAAGCACGGTGATCAACGCCAGGCCGGACCTCATCTACGACTACATCCGTTACCTCAAGAACATGGACGAATGGGCGGTCTGGCGCAAGTCCGACGTGGACGCGAAGTATGAATTCAGCGGAGAGGACGGCCTGGTGGGGGCGAAGCAAAGCTGGGATGGCGACACCGTGATGCAGGGCTCCCAGACCATCACCGGACTGGAGGTGAACAAGAGCGTGAAGAGCGACCTCGCCTTCGGGAACATGATGGTGAGCCAACTGGCCCTGGACCTGAGCCCGGTGGTCGGTGGTACGGAGGTGAAATGGTCGCTGCATGCCGATATCCCCTTCCAGTACAGGGGCATGATGCTGTTCATGGGCATGGGCGATGGCGTGGGGAAGGATCTCGAGACCGGGCTGGCCAACCTGAAGACGATATGTGAGGTCAAGCAAGTGGAGGCGGACAAGAACGTCGCTGCAACAACATTCGAGATCACCTCGGGCGACCGCCCGGCAATGCTCTATTTCGGGGAGCGCAAGCGGCTGAAGTGGAGCGCCATGAAGGAATTCTACGCCGCGACCTTCGGAAAGGCCTACGGTGTGGTGACCTCGGCCGGCATCCAGCCGGCGGGCGCGCCAAGTGCGGTCCTGTTCGAGTGGGATGTGAAGAACCAGGAAGCGGACCTCATGGCCGCCATACCGGTGCCCGCTGAGGCCAGGAACAAGCTGAAGGGCATGTCGCTCTACGAGACCCCGGCCTCCAAGGCCTACACCATCGCCTATCTCGGTGGCTATACCGGCATTGGCAAGGCCCACGAGGACATGGATGCCCGAATGGCCGCAGATGGCGTGACCATGAACGCCAACGTGATCGAGGAATACGTGACGGATCCGGGCACCGAGCCGGACAGCACGAAATGGCTCACCAACGTGGTCTACCTGATCAAATAAAGACCCGCAATACCCCAGCGAAGCCTGGCCATTGGTCGGGCTTCGTGCGTTGTACTCGGATCCCATGCGCCATTGTGGATGAAGCACCCGGGTGCCGCGAAGGACCGCTGCCGCTGGTGGCCACCTTTGTGGAAGATGCCCTTGAAGCTCAGCTATTGCCGGTACCGGTTGTTGTTCAAGCACCCGTTCGGCACGGCGCACGGGTTGCGCGATGGTACGGACGCGGTATTCGTTCGGGCCGAGCAGGACGGCGTTGTGGGCTATGGGGAGGCCACGCTGCCGCCCTACCTGGAGGAAACAGTGGATTCGGTGATCCAACGCATCGCCTCGATCGCAGCACCACCTGTTCAATTCGTCTCCGAGCTGTTGGAACGCATCGAAGGCCACCCAGAGGAATTCGCCAAAGATCCTGCAGCGAGAGCGGCCTTGCATACGGCCCTGACCGACCTTGAATCGAAACTCAATAATGTATCTATATATCAGCTCATTGATAGTCCTTATATAAAGCGAAGATCAACGCTCATGACCATCGGTTCCGGGGAGGTGGAAGCCATTCTGGCGAAGCTCCAGGACACACTGCCGGCGGAGGCCATCAAGGTGAAGCTCGGAGCACGCAACGACGAGGAGGCATTGAAGCAGATCAAGGCCTTGGATAACAGAAGGTTGTTCCTTGATGCCAACCAGGGATTGGGCGCGGTGCGCGAGGTGCTGGAGCGGATCGCCTGGGTCGGCGAGGATCGTGTGATCGGCATCGAACAGCCTTTTGGCAAGGACCGCATGGACCTTCATGCGCAATTGCTGACCGAAACGACGATCCCGGTCTATGGCGACGAATCCATCCAGGACGTGGCCGATCTGGAAACCAAGGCCGGCTCGTTCAGCGGAGTGAACATCAAGCTGATGAAATGCGGTGGAATGGACCGCGTGAAAGAACTGATCGATCGGGCGACCGGGCTTGGGATCAAGGTGATGCTGGGCAGCATGAGCGAAAGTTCACTGGGCTGCACGGTGATGGCGCATTATGCGGATCTGGCGGACGTGGTGGACCTTGATGGTCCATGGCTGATCCGGAACGATCCGTTCCAGGGGGTGACCATGCGCCATGGAAGACTCGAATTGCCGGAAGCACCAGGCTATGGCGTGACCTTGAGCGCCGAACTGGACTGGCGCCCTTTTGGCGCATAATTTATATTATGTTAAGTTGTATTGATTTGAACGTCAGCCATTGAATCCCCCTTGTCTTCATGGATCGCATCGTCTCAGCAGAATGGACCAGGTGCTCTCTGCAGCTGGCCTGACCCCTCTTGATCTCCCCTAATTCGAGCGCACGTGCTCATGCACGGGTACCGGTCGCCCTGCCCTCAACGATTCGGCCAACTCACGCTGCAATTGCTTGCTGGTCATGCTGCTGCCATCGTGGCTCCAGCCCGGGGGGCCGAAGATGTACATCAACTTGTTCTTCAGCCCTGGTGCCTTCTTCACGTCCTTCCAGATCTCCTTGAACTCGAAGATGTTGTGTGTGATCGGATTGTTCGTGTTCGGGTCGTGGCTGATGCCGAATTTGGGGACCACCCCTTTGATCGGCTCCTGCCAGGTGCCGTACATCCTGTCCCAGAACGTGAAGATGCCACCGTGGTTGCGGTCCAGGTATTCCGTATTGCTGCTGTGGTGAACGACGTGGACATAGGATGAGTTGAAGATCTTCTCGATCCAGCCGTATGATGGCATCAACTGGGAGTGCAGGGTGAACTGGTAGAAGGCATTGACGATCAGGCAGGTGGCGATCATGATGGGCTCGAATCCAAGGATCGGCATCCAAAGCCAGTAGACCGGCTTCACCAAGGTGATGAACCACCCGTTACGGATGCTGATGGTAAGGTTGTATTTCCGGCCGCTGTGATGCGGCAGATGGGCCGCCCAAAGCAGCCGCACGTTGTGCGCAAGACGGTGGTGCCAGTAGAAGTTGTGATCGTCCAATACGGCGCAAATGACCCAGGTGTACCATGCAAAACCAAGCGTCGTGTAACCCAGGTATTGCTCCCTCACGGAGGCGAACTTCCAGAAGAGCCACATGTACAGGGTGACCTCGAACACGTTGGTGACCACCCGGATCAGGGTCGCACCCACACCGATGATGAAGCCGGAGAAACTCTCCTTCAGGTCGAACAGGTCCTTCGCCTTGAAGTACTCGATGAGGATGAGCACGATAAAGACCGGGTAGACATACACCAGCCCGTAATGCTCGATGTCGAGCTTCGGCAACTGGTCCTTCAGGCGAATCCACTCCTCGATGATATTGAAATCCATATCTGCGCCGCGTTTGCCGCCCGGGATGAACATCCCGAGCGCCCGCGAAAGTACCGCTCGCGAGGATCCCGAACAGCACAAAAGTCGAAGCGCCCCGACTTTGGGTCGGAGCGCTTCGCCAACGGGATCTCCAGAACGACTTATTCGCCCAACAGCTTCTTCATGGCCTCGTACTTGGCCGTTTCGCCGGTCTTGGCGTACAGCTTCTTCAGCTGCTGCATGGTCGGGGAGTCATCCGGGCGCAGCTCGTGGGCCTTCTCGAAGTAGGGAACGGCCTTGAGGTAGATGGCGTCGGCGTCCTTTTTGGCCGCGTTGTATTTGGTGTCGTCCTTGATGTCGGCGATCTTGTCGTAGATGAAGGCCGCGCGGTTGTTGTAGAGCACGCCGATGTTGAAGTAGCTGTCGAATAACTTGGGGTCCTTTTCAATGCTCGACTTGTAGGCGCTCTCCGCCAGGTCATACCACTTCATCATTTCCGCTTCGGACAGTGCCTTGCCATCCTTGGGGTTGGCCTTGGCATCATACAGGCTGCCGAGCACGGAATACAGCACCGCGTTGTTGGGGTCCTTCTCGATCGCGGCCTTGGTGCTCACCTCCGCCTCCTCGCTACGACCGGCCTCCAACAGGAAGGCCACTTCATCGAGCATCAATTCCTTGTCATCGGGATGCGCCTTGCGACCAGCCTGGGTGGTGGTGATGGCACCGGCCAGGTCGCCCTGTTTCTTCTGCAGGCTGGCCAGGTAACGATACACTTCCGCCTTGTTGTAGCCGATGTTGATGCACTCCTGGTAGCGCTGGATGGCCATGGCGGGGTCGCCCTTGGTCTCGTAAGCCAGCGCACTGTTGAACACCGCATTGCTGTCCACCATGCCAAAGGCCTTGGCGATCCGTTCGCTCTGTCCGTACATGGCGATGGCCTGTTCGTAGTTCTTGCTCCCAAAAGCCTCGTTCCCGGTGTTCAAGGCAACACCCTGCAAAGCGCCGAGCGCGAGCGTGTTATCCCGCTTGTAGTCGCCCTTGGTGTCCAATTCGTTGGCCTTGATGTAACTGTCGATGCTGCGTTGAAGCGCATCCGGGAACTGACCCCGCAGGTTGGCGTCCTCGCTCATGGCGATCAACCGGTAGATCTCGCCACGGTACCGCCAGGTCTTCTCCTTTCCCATGGTGGTCTCGTTCATGATGGCCGGCTCGATGTACTCCGCCGCCCTGGCGAGGTCCCCGTCCTTCATGTAGTTATAGGCGTTCACCACATTGCTGTTCTGGGCCGACGCGGTCAGCACAAGGGTGGTGGTCAGGATCGAAAGGGTGGTTCTCAGGGTCCCCATGGGTCGCTATCGTTCTCGGGTTCAGTCTTCGGGCGTGCCGTTATCAACTTCGGTGCCATTCTCCGGAGCGTCCGGTGCAGGTCCTTCCGCTCCTTCTTCCGGCGCCTCCTCTTCGCTCAGTTCGCTGTCCACCTTGGCCACGGCGGCGATGCGGTCCTTCTCGCGCAGTTCGATCAGGCGCACGCCCTGTGTGGCGCGGCCCAACACACGCAATTCGCTGACCCGTGTGCGGATGGTGATGCCGCTGCGGTTGATGATCATCAACTGGTCCTCGTCCGTCACGTCCTTGATCGCGATCACCTTGCCTGTCCTATCGGTGACCTGGAGGGTCTTCACCCCTTTTCCACCCCGGTTGGTGATGCGGTAATCGTCCACCGGGCTGCGCTTGCCGTATCCGGTCTCGCTCACCACCAGCACCTGGCGGGTGGCGGTCTCGGCCTGGTCGATGGTGATCATGCCCACCACTTCATCACCGTCCTCCAGGGACATGCCACGCACCCCGCTCGCACCGCGGCCCATGGGGCGTACACGGCTCTCCTCGAAGTGGTTGGCCTTGCCCTCGCGGCTGGCCATGATGATGTGGCTGTTCCCGTTGGTGAGGCGTGCCTCGAGCAGTTCGTCGCCCTCGCGGATGCCCACGGCGATGATGCCGTTGGAACGCGGACGGCTGTATGCCTCAAGGGTGGTCTTCTTGATCACCCCGTTCTTGGTGCAGAGCACCACGAAGTGGTTGTTCAGGTACTCCTCGCTCTTAAGGTCCTTGACATTGATGTAGGCCAGCACCTTGTCGTCGCCCTCGATCTGGATGAGGTTCTGGATCGCCCGGCCCTTGCTCTGGCGCGTGCCCTCGGGGATGTCGTACACCCGCATCCAGAAGCAGCGTCCTTTCTGGGTGAAGATGAGCAGGTAGTTGTGGTTCGTGGCCACGAAGAGGTGCTCGAGGAAATCCTCATCGCGGGTGGTGCTGCCGCGGCTGCCCACTCCGCCCCTGCCCTGGGTGCGGAATTCGTTCAAGGCGGTGCGCTTGATGTAGCCCAAGTGGCTGATGGTGACCACCACGGCGTCGTCCGCTATGAGGTCCTCCATGTTCAGGTCGGCACCGCTGGTGACGATCTCCGTACGGCGCTTGTCACCGTATTTCTCCTTCATCTCCAAGGTCTCCGCCTTGATGATGCCCATGCGCAGGCTCTCGTCGGCGAGCACGGAACGCAGGTAGGTGATGAGCTTCATGAGCTCGGCGTGCTCATCGCGGATCTTGTCGCGTTCCAGGCCGGTGAGGCGCTGCAGGCGCATGTCCAGGATGGCGCGGGCCTGCAGTTCGCTCAGGCCGAACTGGGACATGAGGCCTTCGCGGGCCTCGTCCGGTGTCTGGCTGGCACGGATCAGGGCGATCACGGCGTCCAGGTGGTCCAGAGCGATCAACAGGCCCTCCAGGATGTGGGCCCGCTCTTCGGCCTTGCGCAGGTCGAACTTCGTGCGGCGCACCACCACGTCGTGGCGGTGGTCCACGAAGCGCGCGATCATGTCCTTGAGGTTCAGTAGCATGGGACGACCGCCCACCAGCGCGATGTTGTTCACGCTGAAGCTGGTCTGCAGCGCGCTGTACTTGTACAGTTGGTTGAGCACCACCGTACCCATGGCCTCGCGCTTCACCTCGTAGGCCAGGCGGATGCCCGTGCGGTCACTGTAATCGTTGACGTCGCTGAGTCCCTCGATCTTCTTCTCGTTGACGAGGTCGGCCACGCCTTTGTAGAGCTGGACCGCCTTGTTGGTCTGGTAGGGGATCTCGGAAACGATGATGGTCTCACGGCCGGTCTTCACATCCTCCTCGATGTGCGCCTTGGCGCGCAGCACCACCTTCCCGCGGCCGGTGTGGTAGGCTTCACGCACGCCTTCCATGCCGTAGATCACACCGCCTGTCGGGAAGTCAGGACCCTTGACATGTTGCATGAGGCCATCGATGTCGATGTCCTTGTTGTCGATATAAGCCACCGTGGCATCACAGACCTCGCCCAGGTTGTGGGGCGGCATGTTGGTGGCCATGCCTACGGCAATGCCGGAGGCTCCGTTGATGAGCAGGTTGGGCACCTTGGTCGGCATCACGCTGGGTTCTTCCAGCGTATCGTCGAAGTTGGGGCGCATGTCCACGGTCTCCTTGTCGAGGTCGGCGAGCACCTCCTCGGCGATCTTCTTCAGGCGGGCCTCGGTGTATCGCATGGCCGCGGGACTGTCCCCGTCGATGCTGCCAAAGTTGCCCTGGCCATCCACCAACGGGTAGCGCAGGCTCCATTCCTGGGCCATGCGTACCATGGCATCGTACACGCTGCTGTCCCCGTGCGGGTGATACTTGCCCAGCACTTCACCCACGATACGGGCGCTCTTCTTGTAGGGTCGGTTGCTCAGCACCCCCAGGTCCTGCATGCCATACAGCACCCGGCGATGCACAGGCTTCAGCCCGTCGCGCACGTCGGGCAGGGCCCGGCTCACGATCACCGACATCGAATAATCGATGTAGGCGGTCCGCATCTCGTTCTCGATGTTGATCGGGATGATCTTCTCTCCTTCTGGCATGGTCGTTCTGTCAGTTCAGCGGCCTTGCATGGTACTTGCAGGCCCTCCTCTGTAAGGGAGCCCGAAAGTAGGTCGATCGCACACAAGGGAGATCCCGATTTTTCCACAACCACACACACTTCTGTGGAAAAAAGGACCGATGCCTGAAAAGCCCTCCCGAACGTCGTTGGATAGCTTGCCCCCGTTGGCAAAGCACCTAATTTCGTTCCTGCGGGGAACGATGTGCACAGCCATAACGTTCCACTATAGCCTGAACGAACCACCATGGACGCCAAATTCTCACCCAAGGTCAGGGATGTCATCACGTACAGCCGTGAGGAAGCCCTGCGTCTGGGACACAACTACATTGGCATCGAGCACATCCTGCTCGGCCTGATCCGCGACGGCGAAGGCAACGCCGTGAAGATCCTGAAACGATTGGACGTGGACCTCGACAGCCTGCGCAAGGTGGTCGAAGGGGCCATGGACCCGGCCAGCGCCATCCGTCCGCCGGACAAGGACAAGATCACCCTGGTGAAGCAGGCCGAGAAGATGTTGAAGATCACCTTCCTGGAGGCCAAGCTGTTCAAGAGCCCGAACATCGATACGGAGCACTTGCTGCTGAGCATGCTCAAGGACGAGGACAACCTGGCCACACGCACCCTGCACAAGTTCCAGGTGGACTACGAAAGCGTGAAGAACGAGATCGACGCGATACTGGCCGATGGCGGTGTAAAGCCGGGCAAGAGCGGCCCGAAGGCACAGGGACCGCAAAGCACCGACGACGACGATGAAGAGGGCGGTACGTTCGCCGGTGGTGGTGGACAGCGCAAGCAAGGCGATAGCAAGAGCAAGACCCCGGTGCTCGACAACTTCGGTCGCGACCTGACCAAACTCGCCGAAGAAGGCAAGCTGGACCCCATCGTGGGCCGCGAGAAGGAGATCGAACGGGTGAGCCAGATCCTCAGCCGCAGGAAGAAGAACAACCCGGTGCTGATCGGGGAGCCCGGCGTGGGCAAGAGCGCCATCGCCGAAGGCCTGGCCCTGCGCATCATCCAGCGCAAGGTGAGCCGGGTGCTCTTCGGGAAGCGCATCGTGGCCCTGGACATCGCCAGCCTGGTGGCCGGAACCAAGTACCGTGGGCAGTTCGAGGAGCGCATGAAGGCGGTGATGAACGAGTTGGAGAACAGCCCGGACGTGATCCTTTTCATTGACGAGATCCACACGATCGTCGGCGCCGGCGGTGCATCAGGTTCGCTGGACGCGAGCAACATGTTCAAGCCCGCTCTGGCGCGCGGAGAGATCCAGTGCATCGGTGCCACCACGCTGGACGAGTTCCGCCAGTACATTGAAAAGGACGGGGCACTGGAACGTCGCTTCCAGAAGGTGCTCGTGGAGCCCACCAGCGTGGAGGAGACGATCCAGATCCTGAACAACATCAAGGAGAAGTACGAGGACCACCACAACGTGAACTTCACGCCGGAGGCCATCGATGCCTGCGTGAAGCTCACCAACCGCTACATCACCGACCGCCACCTTCCGGACAAGGCCATCGACGCCATGGACGAGTCCGGTAGCCGTGTCCACATAAGCAATATCGTCGTCCCCAAGAATATCCTGGAGGTGGAAGGGAAGATCGAGGAGGTGAAGGAAGAGAAGAACAAGGTGGTGCGCAGTCAGCGTTACGAAGAGGCTGCCAAGCTCCGCGACAAGGAACGGCAGCTGTTGGAGGAGCTGGACCGCGCCAAGAAACAGTGGGAGGAGGAAAGCAAGACGCACCGTACCACGGTGACCGAGGACAACGTGGCCGAAGTGGTGGCCATGATGAGCGGCATCCCGGTGACGCGCATCGCCGAGAAGGAGAGCGGCAAGTTGCGCCGCATGAAGGAGGAGATGGTCGGCAAGGTCATTGGTCAGGACGAGGCGGTTGCCAAGGTGGTGAAGGCCATCCAGCGTAACCGTGCCGGACTGAAGGACCCCAACCGCCCCATCGGCAGCTTCATCTTCCTGGGTCCCACCGGCGTTGGAAAGACGCAGTTGGCCAAGGAACTGGCCCGCTACCTGTTCGACACCGATGATGCGCTGATCCGCATCGACATGAGCGAGTACATGGAGAAGTTCTCCGTAAGTCGCCTGATCGGTGCGCCTCCCGGCTACGTGGGGTACGAGGAAGGTGGTCAGCTCACCGAAAAGGTGCGCAGGCGCCCCTATGCCATCATCCTGCTCGACGAGATCGAGAAGGCGCACCCTGACGTGTTCAACCTGCTGCTGCAGGCCTTGGATGACGGGCAGATGACCGATAGCCTGGGGCGCCGCATCGATTTCAAGAACGCGATCATCATCATGACCTCGAACATCGGGGCACGTGACCTCCAGGACTACGGCAAAGGGGTGGGCTTCGGCACCACCGCCAAGGATTCCGCCAGCGAGGAGAACAACCGCGGCATCGTGGAGAAGGCGCTGCGCAAGGCCTTCGCCCCCGAGTTCCTGAACCGCATCGATGACATCGTGATGTTCAACTCGTTGAAGCGTGAGGACATCCACAAGATCATCGACATCGAACTGGGCCACCTGTACAAGCGTGTCGGCGAGTTGGGCTATGAACTGAAGCTCAGTGACGAGGCCAAGGACCACCTGGCTGAAAAGGGGTACGACGAGAAGTTCGGCGCACGTCCGTTGAAGCGAGCGATCCAGAAGTTCATCGAGGACCCCATGGCCGAGGAGATCATCAACCAGGCCATCGAAGAGGGTGACAAGATCAACATCACCCTCAACAAGGAGAAGGACGGCCTGACCATCAAGGTGGTGAAGGGCAAGAAGAAGGTGAGCAAAGGCGAGAGCAATGGCAACGGGGAGACCAAGGAGCTTCCTCCTTCCGGCGATACGCCTGCCTGACCGAGCATGGATCAACGACGAAGCCCCGGCATGATGCCGGGGCTTCGTCGTTCGTAGGAATGATGGACGTCCCCGCCCCTACCAACCCGGCCCTTCGGCCGACTTGGTGAAGCGTGTGCTGAAGCCCAGGCCAATAGTGAAGAACTGGTAGGGATCACTGGGGCCATTGTCCGTTCGACCGGGGTAGGTCTCGAGACAGATCACGTCCGGTGAAAGCCGGGAGGCATCGTGCTCATACCCAAGGAGCAACCCGAAGGCGAGGTTATCCGAGGCATGCACGTGATAACTGGCGTTCGCGCCCCAGAAGAAACCGCTTTGGCGTGTTGGTTCCGGGCATGTGGCCACATCCCAGGTGTACTTGCTGACGCCCATGAGCGCGCTGAGCTGGTAGTAGGTGATGGGGCCCGTATAGCGCTCGTACTGCGCCTGGCCGTAGTAGGTCCACCGGTTCACCGTTCCGGCGATGTTCGTTGGCGCCAGTGCGTTCTCGCGCATATCGAAGAGCGAACCCTTCACCCCCACCCCGAGCCCGTAACCCTTCTTCGACAAGGGCACTTGGAACCGCAGGTCCAACTGGCCGACCGACTCGGTGATGTCATTGAATATCGGAACCCCCACCGGCACCGGCAGGATCAACCAGCCATGCAGGTTCGGCTTCACCTCCGGGAGGCGCGCCTTCTTTTCCTGCGCCAACGTGCGGCCGCAGCACAGCAGCAGCACCGATAACATCAGGGAATAACGGGGCATCACTGCTGTAGACGGAAAACGCGCACGGTCCGTTGTGTGGCGGTCGATAATTGATAATAGTGCGGTCCGTCGGCAAGAACGGGAAGCAGCAGCTCGAACGTATGCATGCCCGGGTCCAAGGTCATTTTCGACCATTCGTGCAAGGGCGAATGATCGGCCTTGACCAGCGTGGAACCGAGGTCCTGCCTGTCCGGCAGTGACACCTCGACCCGTAGACGAAGGGGATGATACGCCACTTGCAAGGCGATCAGTTCGGCGTGGATCGGGGCGGGCAGTTCCTTGGCCACCACCTTCCGCTTCAGGCGGCGCCAAAGGACCGCCACCAGCAACACGAGAAGCGAGATCAGCAGCGTCAGACGGAGGTTCTCTATCGTATCCATGGCTTACAGTACGATGAGGCCTTCGATCTCCGAGGCCAGGACATAACGGGACACGACATCCTCAGCGTTCATCATCACCTCGCGTACGGTGAAGCTCACGAACCGGCCGCCGCTCGAATAGCGGCGCAGGACCTCCACTTCGGGCGGGAACATCGCCGTGATGCGGTCGATGCGGGCCTGATCGGGCTCGCAAATGAATTTGAACATGTAGACCGATGGCCATTCATGCACTTGGTCCAATCGCTCCCGCAGCCTGGCCTTGACGTCTTCGCTCAACATACCTTGCCAAAGGTACCGCGTCCGGCGATCGAACCTTCCGGCATGATGCGTGTACCGGGTCCTGAATGATGCCCCTCGCCCATCCCCGACGAACGATCGGTAGCGCATTGCTGCTGATGGCGCTGTCCGCCCATGCGCAGAACGCGGTGCAACAGGCCATGCCTGAGAGCGAACAGGCTGCCGCACGTGCGGTGGCGCTGGAGACCTACCAAGGGGCATGGGACGTTCGTCAACAGCGGAGCGCGGCCATGCTGTGGAACGAGCTTCGGCTGGAGCGACCGTCCGATACCGAAGCACAATACAACTACTTCCGCGCTGCCCGCAACGAGATCCTGGCCACGAACAACGGGCGGCTTCCGGCCACCGACAAGGCTGAACTGCAGAGCGTCGCGGAGACCTTGGAACGGGTCGCCCCGGGGAGCTTCGAGAGCTGCATGGCGAACTACCAGCTGCAGCACCCCTCGCGATCCGCCTTCACCGAACTGGGCAAGGCCTACCAGAAGGACCCGGACCGTACCGAACTGATCGGCCCCATGCTTGGCCGGGCGATCCTGGACAGCGACCAGCCGGCCATGGAACGCTGGAGCAAGGCCATGCGCACACGCGGCGGTCTCTCACCGGGCCTGACCGATGCCGCAGTTGACCTGCTGCAGAGCATCGACGCGAACGGCGTGGTGTTCACGAACGGTGACATGGACACCTACCCTGCCGTGGCCGTCCAACTGGTCGACAACGTGCGGAGCGATGTGCTGGTCGTGGATCAACGCCTGCTGGCGGATGCGGGATACCGGCAACAGGTCTGGGCGTCGGCGGAAGCGAGCGGCACGGCACCGGGGCCAGGACCGGAATATGCCCGTGCGCTGAGCAACAGCAGCGCGCGCCCGATCTTCCTTGCCCTCAGCCTGGACCCGACCTGGTTCTCGGCCCTGAACGGCCAGCTGTACGCCAGCGGTCTGGCCTTCCGGATCAGCGCTTCACCCGTGGCGAACGTCCCTGCGTTGGAACAGCGTTGGTCGCTGATGCGCAAGCCTGCCAACGCGGGGCCCTTGAGCCGCAACTACCTGTTGCCGGGAACCGTGCTGCTCCAGCACTACCGCGATCAGGACGATGAGGCGAACAGCGCACGGCAGGAACAGGAGCTTCGCCAGTTCAGCAAGCGCATTGGCGCCGAACAGGACCTCTACAAGGCCGGTATCCTGAAGCATTGACGCATGGCCTTGTTCCGCAGCGACCTGACGACCTTGAGCGATGAGCGCCTGATGGAGCTCGTGGTGCGGGGAGACGAACGCGCGTTCGGCACGCTGTACGACCGCTACCGGCGCAAGCTCCTCACCTACTTCCACCGCATGCTCTGGCAGGACCGCGAACTGGCGCAGGACTACCTGCAGGACCTGTTCGCCAAGATCGCGCAACGGCCGGGCAGCTACGACCCGTCCCGGACCTTCAGCACATGGCTCTACAGCGTGGCCAACAACATGTGCAAGAACGCTTATCGGCATGAGGAGGTGCGCCGGGCGGCTGCGCCGAAGCTCAAGGCGGAAACGGACCATGTGCAGGCCCTTTACGGCGACGGCGTGGACAAGGCGAACTTCCGGGAACGGCTGGATGCCGAGCTCGACATGCTCGATCCGGACCACAAGGCCACCTTCGTGATGCGCTACCACGAGGACCGGTCCATCAAAGAGATCGCAGCGGCCTTCGGTTGTTCCGAGGGCACCGTGAAATCGAGGATCTTCTACACCCTGAAGAAACTGGCCGCGCGGCTCAAGGAATTCAACCCGGACCAGCCTGACGGCGAGGCGAACGCTCTTCACGAAATACCTGCGCGGGCCAAGCTGCGCGATCACGATGGAACGACGTGAACACTACGACCCCGAGGACCTCGAGCAGCTCCTGATGGAGCGCAGCTACGATGAACTGCTGGAGGAGGAGCGGGCCTATGTGCTGCGCCACCTCAGTGGCAGGGAGGAATACGAAGCGATGCGCCGCCTGCTTCACCATGTGCAACGATCCGAGCCCGAAGCGGAATTGCTGGACGCGGAACCACAGGTGAAGGCCCACGTCATGCAGCTCTTCCGCGATCAACGGAAACCGCAATGGCGCGTGTGGCTGAACAGCGTGGGTGCGGTCCTGCTGCCGGAGGAGGCTTCCGCCATGTGGCGTCCTGCCCTGGCCCTCGCTGGCCTGGCCCTGCTCATCACAACAGGAGTTTGGTTGTTCCGGAGCGATGGCCAGCCGAACGTCGAACTTGCTGAAGTGCGTAAGGATAAGCCCGAACCTCAGCCACCCTCGAGTCCATTGGTGCCTGATGTGTCTGAACCGGCCATGCCCTCCAGCACGATCGCCGCACCGATCGCCTCTTCGGCCAGTGCTGAGGTGGATCAACCTGCTCCATCACTCGCGGAGAGTGATCTGCAGGTCGCGGAGGAAGTGACCCCGGACAAGGACGAGGACGTGCGCATGGACGACGTCGCTGGAAAGGCCGCTTACGCCGATCAGGAGGAACTGCGCGATCAGAAGTTCATAGGGACGGAGGACCTTGCCGCCCGTCGTTCGGCAGACTCCGTGGTGAAATTCGATATCGCCCCTGCTGCCACCAATTCCGGCTACACCGACAACTGGAGCCTCGCGAATACCCAAGGCACTGTGGCGCGCGAGACCGCTGTCGCTCAGGAAAAAAAGCAAGCGCGCTCCAAGGGCAAGTACAATGCTGATGACCACTCCATGAGCCGCGATCTCTCCAAGGACCGATCAGCGCTAGCACTGCTTAGCGCAGCGTGGTGAAGGACTATTCCACCGTGAACGGCTGGTCGACCCTGAACTCGTGGGTCGTCACGGACACCACCAGATCACCTTTCGGGAACGTACCCTTGTCCAACCGACGGATCAGTTGAGGGGTCATGGCCTTGCCTTCTTCCCTGTACAGGGACTTGCCGCTGGCATCGCGGACCTCGATCACCACGTTGCCGATCTTGCGGCAACTGGTCACGTTCAGGTCGATCAACGGCGAGGATCGCGAGCAGGTCACCTGCACCTTGGGCTTGCGGTCACAGCCCGGAACCGCGGCGGTGGACCGGGTGGCCACCAACGAGAACCACAGCATGCCGACGAGCAACAGGCGCTTTCTCATGCCTCAAAAGTACGTCAGGGCACAAGCGGAGTCCAGTACCTTACCGATCGGGGATCTTGGAAGGCTAAGCCGGAGCGCTTACGAAAGGGGCATCGAACAACAGGTTCCCGTCCGGGTTGTGCAGCGCATAATTGAACCCTTTCACAAGGCTGCAGGCACCATGAACTCCATCCTTACGCAAGGCCAGGAACCCGACCTGGTGGCCCGATAATCCCGGGTTCTTGGCCAGAACACGCTGAACTGCCTGTCGGCAGGCCTCTTCCGGCTCGACCCCTTGGCGCATCAGTTCCACCACGGTGTGGCTTCCGGCGATGCGGATCACCAGTTCACCGGTGCCCGTGGCGCAGGCCGCCCCCACATCCCCATCCACGAAAAGGCCCGCACCGATGATCGGCGAATCCCCCACCCGTCCATGGATCTTGTAGGCCATGCCGCTGGTGGTGCAGCTGCCCGCCAACTGACCTGATCCGTCCATGGCGACAAGGCCGATGGTATCGTGGTTCTCGATATTGGAGATGGGCTTGTATTCCGAGGTGAGGAGCCATTTCGCATAAGCTGCGCGCACCTCTGGCAGGTCCACTTTCTTCAGCGGAAATCCGTTGGCCAGCGCCCACCGTTGTGCCCCTTCGCCCACGAGCATCAGATGAGGCGTCCGTTCCATGATGGCACGGGCCACGCTGATCGGGTGTTCGATGTCCTGCAGGAAGGCCACGGCCCCTGCCCGTCCATCATGATCCTGGATGCAGGCATCCAAGGTCACGAAGCCTTCGCGGTCCGGATTGCCCCCGAGCCCCACACTTCGGTTCGTGAGGTCGCTTTCGACCACGGCCACGCCTTGTTCAACGGCATCGAGCACGCTTCCACCCTGCTGCAGCACCGCCCAAGCCCGGGCGTTCGCCTGAAGGCCATGGTCCCAGGTGCTCAGCACAACGGGGCCTTTGATCGGTCCAGTGGCAGGGGTCGGTAACATGGTCGGTTGTACACCCGTGGAGCGGGTGCCACAACCCGCGGCCAGCGCGGCTGTGCCCAAGGCGCTGAGTTGAAGGAATCGTCGGCGGTCGGTCATGTGATCGGCCGGCAAGCTAATGACTGTGCTTCGGCATGTCGAACGCCGACCTATTTTGCACGCATGAACACTTCCCGGGAACGCTCGATCGCCTGGCCGATGACCGTGCTCACGGCGCTCTTCTTCATGTGGGGCTTCCTCACGGTGATGAACGACGTGCTGGTACCGCATTGGAAGGAGGTCTTCCAGCTGACCTACGCACAGAGCCTGCTTGTTCAGTTCTGTTTCTTCGGGGCCTATTTCCTGGGTTCACTGGTCTACTACTTCAGTTCGGTCGCAGGCGGTGATCCGATCCAACGCTTCGGATACAAGCGTGGAGCGGTCGCAGGTTTGTTGCTGTCCGCACTGGGGTGCACGATGTTCATCCCTGCGGCGTACAGCCATTCTTACTCCGGTTTCCTGTTCGCCCTGTTCATTCTCGGTCTCGGGTTCACCCTCTTGCAGATCGCAGCCAATCCGTTCGTGGCGATCATAGGCGCTCAAGCGGGGGCGAGCAGCAGGTTGAACCTGGCGCAGGCCTTCAACTCATTGGGCACAACGCTGGCACCGCTCATCGGCGGATGGCTCATCTTCGAACGGTTCCATGGCGATGCGGCGATCCGGACCCCTTACGCGTTCTACGCCGGCCTGTTCGTGCTGTTGGCTGCCTGGGTGCACTTCACCCCGCTGCCGGAGCCGCAACGAACGGAAGTGGCCAAGGGCAATGCGCTGCGTCACCGGTCCCTGCAGCTGGCCATGCTCGCCATCTTCTGCTACGTGGGGGCGGAAGTGACGATCGGCAGCCTCATCATCAGCTTCCTGAAGCTGCCCGAGGTGATGGGAATGCCCGAAAAGGCCGCGAAGAACTACTTGAGCCTGTACTGGGGTGGCGCCATGGTGGGCCGTTTCCTGGGCGCATTGGCATTGAACGATAAGCTCTCCACCCGGCGGCTGATGCTCATGATGCCCGGCCTTGGCTTCGTGCTGTTCCTGTTGTTGGTGGTGATCAACAAGGCCGGCGGTGGGTTGGGCATCCAACACCTCTGGCCCATGCTGGTGCTCATCTTCGTGAACATGGGTGCGTTCATGCTGGCCGGACGGAACCCCGGCCGCACCTTATCGCTGTTCTCAGCAGTGGCCGCCGGATTGTTGATCACGGCGGTGATGATGCAGAGCGCCATGGCCATGTGGGCCCTGGTGGCGATCGGGCTGTTCAACTCGATCATGTGGAGCAACATCTTCACCCTGGGCATCAAGGGGCTGGGTAAAGAGGCGAGCCAGGGGTCGTCCCTGCTGGTGATGATGATCGTGGGCGGGGCCGTGGTCCCACTTCTCCAAGGCTTCATCGCCGATGGACCCGGTCTCCAGGTCTCCTTCCTGCTGCCGGTGATCTGCTACGCTTACCTGGCCTGGTACGGCTACGATCGCTCCCAGCACGCATGATCGCCGGCATCGACATCGGTGGCACCACCACCAAGATCGGGTTGATCCACGACGGCAAGGTCATCGCCAGTTCACGGATCCCCACGGCCGGGCAGGACGTCAGCGGCACAGCGGAAGGCAGCGCGTTCGCCGATGCGGTGGCCCACGCAGTGAATGAACTGACCCGTGTTCACGGCCCGATCACGGCAGCAGGCATCGGTGTCCCGAACGGCAACCATTTCACGGGCAGCATCGACCGCGCACCGAACCTGCCGTGGAAGAGCGATGTGCCCCTGGCGCGGATGCTGCAGGAACGACTGGGCGTGCCGTGCACCTTGGGCAACGACGCCAACGCGGCGGCCCTGGGCGAGTGGAAGTATGGCGCCGGACAAGGCTGTGACGACCTGCTGGTGGTGACGCTGGGCACGGGCCTGGGCAGTGGCTTCATCATCGGTGGGAAGCTGCTGTTGGGCCCCTTTGGCAATGCCGGTGAGTTAGGGCACACGATCCTGGTGATGGACGGCCGCTCATGTACCTGTGGGCGGCGAGGCTGCCTGGAGGCTTACGTGAGCATCCGAGGCATTCGCCAGACCTACCTGGACCTTGCGGACAGTTCCGAACTGCTGATGGAAGAGGGCGTGTTGCCCATCGCACGAGCGGCCCAAGTCGGTGACGATGCTGCGCGCCAGACCTTCCTGGATACGGCCCGCTGGCTGTCCATCGGCCTGGCCAACACGGCGGCGCTTACCGTGCCCAAGCGCATCGTGCTGTTCGGCGGCATCGCACGCAATGGAGACCTCCTGATGGCTCCGTTGAAACGCTGCTTCGAGAAGGACCTGTTGTACATCCACAGCGGCAAGGTGGAACTGCTGCTCAGCGCATTGCCGGAGGATGATGCGGGGATGTTGGGGGCGGCGGCGCTCACCGAGCAGTAGGGGCTTTGCCTTCCGTGGTCTAGGTTTGGAGAACATGCGAACCCTATCCTTCATCTATTGTCGTGCGGGTCGTCCCTGTGGGTCGACGCTACAGGTGCTGGTCACCGCACTGGTCGTATCCGCAGCTCTTGATGCGAACGCGCAGGCGATCGATCGCGCCCGCGACCTCGTCGATCCCTTCATCGGTACCGGTGGACATGGTCACACCTTCCCCGGAGCCTGTGTGCCGAACGGCCTGGTGCAGTTGAGCCCGGACACGCGTCCCGATGGCATGTTGGACTGGGACGGTTGCGGGGGCTACCACTACAGCGACAGTGTGATCTACGGGTTCAGCCACACGCACTTGAGCGGCACCGGTGTGGCGGACCTCTGCGATGTGTTGTTGATGCCGCTGACCGGCTCACAGGCCGGCGAGTGGTCGCGCGTGGGCCTGCGCCAGAAGTTCGATCATGCGAACGAGCAAGCGCACGCCGGCTATTACCGGGTGAAGCTGGTGGGGCCCCCACAGGAGGTCGAGCCACATGCGGCGGTCGATGTTGAACTGACCGCCACGCCACGGGTAGGCATGCATCGGTACACGTTCGGGTCGGATCAGGCGCGCACCGTGGTCATTGACCTGGCGCACCGCGACAAGTTGCTGTCCGGCGATGTGAAACTGATCAGCGCAAGGGAGGCCGTGGGCGTGCGTCGCTCCTCGTCCTGGGCGAAGGACCAGCAACTCTTCTTCGTGATCCGCTTCAGCCAGGACTGCATGGACCCGTTGGATGTTCCTCCCGCCAACGGGGTGGAGCAGGTGTACGAGCCGGTGACCGAACGGGGCTTCCGATTCGCTGCCGGCAGCGCGCCGCTGATCGTGAAGGTCGGCATCAGCGCCGTGAGCATCGATGGAGCCCGAGCTAACCTTGAAGCCGAAGTGCCCCATTGGGATTTCGACCTGGTGCGAAAGCAGGCCGAGGATTCCTGGAACAAGAAGCTATCCAAGATCCAGGTCGAAGGAGGTACCCGCGAACAGCAACACATCTTCTACACCGCGCTCTACCACAGCTATGTTGCGCCCTACGTCTTCAACGATGTGGACGGCAACTACCGGGGCATGGACGGCCAGGTACACCATGCGGACCACAACGTGTATACGGTCTTCAGCCTGTGGGACACCTTCCGAGGGTTGCACCCTTTGATGACCATCCTGGAGCCTGACATGACCGCGGATTGGATCAAGACCTTCCTGCTGCACTACCAACAAGGCGGCCGGTTGCCGGTGTGGGAACTGTGGGGCAACGAGACCGACTGCATGATCGGCTACCACAGCGTGAGCGTGATCGCCGACGCATATATGAAGGGGATCAGGGGCTTCGATGAAAAGCTGGCGCTGGAGGCCATGTTGGCCAGTGCCATGCGCGACGAACCCGGTTTGAACGCCTACCGCAGAAAGGGTTACATCAGCAGCGAGGACCAGAGCGAGAGCGTGAGCAGGACATTGGAGTACGCATACGATGATGCCTGCATCGCGAGCTACTGGTCGAACATGGAGCGGATGGGAAGCGATGCCCAGCCTTCCCTGTTCACGCGGGCCGGCAGCCACCTCAACCTGTACGACCCGGCCACCGGCTTCTTCCGGGCCCGCAGGAACGGCGGCTTCGTTGCAGGCTTCGACCCGTTCGAGGTCAACTTCAACTTCACGGAGGCGAACGCCTGGCAGTACAGCCTTTTCGTACCGCAGGATGTGGACAAGCTCATCGAACTGCATGGTGATGAGGAAGGACTTGAGGCGCACTTGGACCAGCTGTTCACGGCCAAAAGCACCACCAGCGGCCGCGAACAGGCGGACATCACCGGGCTGATCGGGCAGTACGCGCACGGCAACGAGCCCAGCCACCACATGGCTTACCTGTACAACCGCGTAGGGAAGCCGGAGAAGACGCGCGCCATCGTGAAGCGGATCATGGACGAGCTGTACCACGATGCACCGGACGGACTGAGCGGCAACGAGGACTGCGGACAGATGAGCGCCTGGTACGTCCTCAGTGCCATGGGCTTCTACCCCATCTCTCCGGGCATCAACGACCGATACGACTTGGGGTACCCGCTGTTCGACAAGGCCACCATTCACTTGCCCAATGGAAAGGATTGGAACATGACCTTGGATGTGAACGGGACGATGGCACCTGCTGTTCCCAAGGACACGACCTCCTACTCGAGTTGGGTGCCCATGCACATCGGGCATGCTCAGCTGCTGAACGGTGGAGGGCTCGCGTTCCGGAACGACAGGTCGACCTACCGCACGTACCGGCAGGACCAGACCACAGTGCTGGAAGGCCTATACATCAAGACCTGCTCCGGTCGCCCTGGAGCTCCGATCATTCAAGCTTCTTCGGCCGCCTTCAGCGATTCACTGGAAGTGACCGTGATCGGTTGCGGGACCTGCACGGTCGAGGAGGCCGGTGTGAAGCGGTCCTGTGATATGGGTAAGCCCTTCGTGATCCGCAACACGACAACGGTCTCGGTGGATTGGAGCGCATCCTACTCCCCCGTCACCGCGCGGTATACCAGGACCGACGGCTCCCGCACCATCACGCTGGGCAGCACTTATGCGAACGAATACGCTGGTGGCGGCCAACGCGCGCTGGTGGACGGCCTGCGCGGCGGCCCCGATTTCCGCATCGGCGAATGGCAGGGCTACCGCGACCAGGACGTGCTGGTGACCATCGACCTGGGCCGTGTGGAACAGCTGAAGCGCGTTGGGCTGGGCATGCTGCAGGACGAGAACTCCTGGATCTGGTACCCGGAATACGTCGACGTGGCCTGGAGCATGAACGGCAGGCAATGGAGCAGCAGCGTGCTCGTGCCGGGTGTGGACCGCAAGGCCCAAGGTTCGCTCGCGATGGACCTGTGGAGCGGGGCGATCGGCAAAAAGGCGCGCTACATCAAGGTGATGGCGAAGAACGGAGGCCCTTGCCCCGACTGGCACAAGGGCAAGGGCGGCACCACGTGGCTTTTCCTGGACGAGGTGTTGATCGAGGTGGAGTGACGCCCGAACCGGTTAACGAAGAAGCCCGACGGATCGCGCCGGGCTTCTTACGATGGAACCGTTGATCAGCGCACCACCTGCACCTGGCGGGCCTTCACCCAACGGGGTGTGCTGAACCGCACCGTGTAGTTGCCGTTGTCCAGGTCGCTGAGGTCGATGGTGGCATTGGACCCGCCGATGAAGGTGATGGGCAGGCTCTTCACCACGCGGCCCAAGGCATCGAGCACATCCATGTTCACCAGGCCTTGCAGGTCGCCACCGCCAGCGATGTAAAGCGTGCCGTTGGTGGGATTGGGATACAGGTTGAGGTCGCCCTCGGTCCGCTCATCCAGACCCACGGCACCGCAGCCAACCTCCCACATCAGCGGCGGGAAAGCCTGGCCCGCAGCGCATGAACCCGCAGGGCTCGATACGATCCGAAGCGTTAGCGCATCAAAGGCGTTCTGGCTGTTCACCGCAAAGCCCTGCATGTTGCCGCCCTGGTTGCCCTGATAGAGCAGGCCGGAAAGCTGGTCATATCCATTGAAGACCTGGACGTAATCGTTCACGAGCAACTGGCCGGCGAGGAAGTTGATCGTGATGGGGAACCCGTTGCCGCTCTCGTATACGAACCAGGCCGTGTCGCCATTGTCGTAGCAATACTCGAACAGGGACGCATCGCAGGCTTCGATGATGCAACTGTCCGAGGAGTAGGTGAAGACCGGGCTGAAGATCCGGCACAAGGGGTTCGTAGCGTTGAGCACGGTGACCACCGTAACGGAGTCGAACGGAATGGGACCGATGCTCGTGATCCCGTTGCCGATATTCACCAATGTATCGCCGCTGTAACTGTCCGTCAGTCGCACGGTTGACGAGGTGCCGGTGTTGGTGACGTTCACCTCCACGAAGAACGCGTGCTGGATGCAGTCGGCCACCACGTTGAACGTGGCCTCCGGGTTGGTGCAATCCAGACAGCTTACCGTCCAATCCAAGGGGATCAGGCCATAGAAACCGGAGGCGCAATCCACTGAACCATCACTGTTCCACACCACCGTGAGCGCATTGTCCGGGTTGGTGCTGGTGAAGAACAGGCCGGTGAGGTCCCCGAAATTGCCATTGCCGGTATAGATCAGCGGGGCGTTGCTGTTCAACCCATCATACACGTAGATCTCATCGCAGCAGGATTCCATGGTGCCACTGTTGAACAGGATGGCGATCGGGAAGTTGTTGGCGCTCTGGTATACCGTGGTGCTATCCCACGAGTTGCCGTAGCAATACGTGTAGTTGTCCGGTCCGCAGCTGATCACCGGGCACGGGCCATTGATGAGCGCAGGCGAAGTGAGCGTGCACAGGGGACTTCCACCATCGAGCGTTACCGAGGCAGCGGTGCCCAGGGCGAAGGGTCCGCTGAGGTACACCCCTGGAGCAGCGGCAGGCACCACAGGTGCGCCACCGCTGTTCGTGATGTTGATCGAAGAGGCCGTCCCCAAGGAAGTGACGTCGGACTCCAGGTAGAACTGGTTATTCACGCAATCCAGTACCACATCGAACGTGGCCAACGGGGCGGTGCATCCATCGTAACAGGCCACCAAGAAGTTCCATGGTGCCGCGAAGAATCCGTCGCCGCAGCTATAGAACGTGTTCATGTTGAGCACCAGGGTCAAGGCATTGTCCGGGTTGGTGCTGGTGAACAGGAGACCTGAGAGATCACCGAAGTTGCCATTGCCCGAGTACAGCACCGGAGCGAACTGGTTCAACCCGTTGTAGATGGTGATGTTATCCCCGAACTGGTCCATCTCTCCGCTCTGGAACAGGATGCCGATGGGCAGCGCACTGGCCGACTGGTAGACGAATGTGGATTGGTCGCCATTGAAGAAGCAATAGGTGTAGTTGTCCGGTCCGCAGCTGATGAAGGGACAGGGTGCGTTGGTGAGCACTGGCGAACTGACATTGCACAGGGGATCGAGGTCGTTCTGAATGGTCACCGTCACCTGGGCGCCGAGGTTGAACGGTCCGATCAGGTACGAACCGGGTGCGGTCGCGGAGACCAACGGAGCTCCGCCATTGTTCGTGATGTCCGCGACCGGATCGGAACCCATGGTGGTGATATCCACAGTGGCGTAGAAGACGTTATTGGCACAATCGAGGTCCACCCCGAAGGTGGCCTGTGGCGCTGTGCAATCGAGGCAGCTCACGGTCCAGTCCAAGGACTGGAATCCGTAAAAGCCCGAGGCGCAATCCACGGATACATCGCTGTTGAACACGATGGTCAGTGCATTATCCGGGTTGCTGCTGGCGAAGAACAAGCCCGACAGATCACCCGCATTGCCATTCCCCGTATAGAGGAGCGGGGATGCGCTGCTCAACCCGTTGTAGACATAGATCTCGTCGCAGCAGATCTCCATGTTGCCACTGTTGAACAGGATCGCGATGGGGAAGCTGTTGATGGATTGGTAGGTCACGGTGCTGTCCCAGTTGTTCGGGTAGCAATACGTGTAATTGTCCGGACCGCAGCTTTGCACCAGAACCCCTCCTCCGGGCATCGGTGGAGCCGGTGGGGAAGGCGCCGGCCACGCGAGCACCTGCAGGGAGGCACAGGCCAGGGTCAGCAGGGCGATCAGGGATGGTAGTGACCGGCGAACCTGTTCAGTGGACGAGGAGTCGTTCTGTTTCATGCGCGATAAGGTGCTCCAAGATAGTGCCACCCGACCGCCCCGCCCCGGCCCGGTGATGAGCGGGTGGTGGAAAGCAGAAGGCCCGACGTACGTCGGGCCTTGCGCAGGAGGAATGGGAAGATCGATCAGCGCGCTACCAGCACACGCTGGGCCACGACCTGATCCACGGAGGTCACCTGTACCAGGTACTGGCCGTTCTGCAGGGTACCGAGGTCTATGGTATTGGTGCCGAAAGCGAGGTTGTTCACCGGGACGTTCAGCACCTGGCGACCGGCCACATCGAACACGGCAATGCTCAACGGCTTTGCCTGGGCCTCGAACAATTCGATGTACAGGAGTCCTGATGTCGGGTTCGGGAACATCCGGAAACCGGTTCCGGCCAGTTCATCGATCCCCACCGCACCGCACTGCACGTCCCACTCCAAGGGCGCGAAGGTGCCGTCCGCGCAAGACCCGGTGGCGTCGCTCATCACCACGAAGGTGAGGGTGTTGTTCACGTTGTTGGAGTTCAGGGCGAAGTTGGTCATGTTGCCACCGCTGTTGCCGAAGAAGATCACAGCGCTGAGCGGGGTGGCCCCGTTGTAGAACAGGACCTTGTCGCTCAGTCCCAGGTCACCCGACAGGAAGCGCACCGTGATGTCCGTGCCCTGGGTGCTCGCATAGGAGAACCAGGCCGTATCCGCGCTCTGCCAGCAGTAGCTGAAGTTGGCGGACCCGCAGGTGTCCACGATGCAGGTGTCGGAGTTCCAGATCAGGTCCGGGCTGGTGATGCGGCACAGGCTGTTGTCATTGTTGAACACGGTGACCTTGGTGGCGCTGTCCATCGGGAAAGGACCGATCAGGGTCTGGCCGGCCGGCATGTTGAAGAGGGTATCACCGCTCAACGTGTTGTAGATGTTCACCGCCGTGGCAGTGCCCAGGCTGTCCACTTGCACGGCCACCTGGTAGGTGCGGTGGATGCAATCGGGGATCACTTCGAACGACGTGGTCGTTGGGAAGCAGTCCAGGCAACCCACGGTCCAGTTCCATTCCCACGCCGGGTTGGTCTGGCAGGCCACCGAACCATCCGAGGTACCGCGCATGTACAATTGTGGACCCGTGGACACCGCCAGAACACCGGTAAGGTCCTGGGTGCCACCAATGTGCTGCCACAGGATAGGCGAATTGGCATTCGGTCCGTCGTAGATGGTAAGGTCGTCATAGAAGTCACTCTCGATGGTGCCGGAGGAGAACAAGATGGCCAGTGGCTGACCGCCGCTGGACTCGTAGCTCCAGTCCTGGTTCATGAAGTTCGGATAGCAGTAGGTGACGTTCAATTCCGGCTGGTCACAGTCGATGATCGTGGGGCAGATGCCGTTGGTGAGCGGGTCCGAGTTGGTGGTGCACAAGGGGCTGCCCGTGTTCAAGGCCATGGTCACCACGCTGCCGTAGGCGAATGGACCGCTGATATAGGTACCGGTGGCCGTGGCGATCACATCCGGAGCACCACCGTTGTTGGTGATGGTGATGGCGGTCGCCGTGCCCAGGTTGGTGATCTCAGACTCTACGTAGAACACGTTGTTCGCGCAGTCCAGGTCCACGGCAAAGGTCGTGGTGGGCGCAACACAGCCATCGTAGCAACCCACCAAGTAGGACCATGGCGATGTGAAGAAGCCATCGGCACAGCTGTAGAAGGTGTTCATGTTCAGCGCGATGGTCAGGGCATTGTTCGGGTTCGAACTGATGAACTGGAGGCCTGAAAGGTCACCGAAGTTGCCGATGCCACTGTACAGGACCGGTGCAAAGGTGTTGATGCCGTTGTAGATCGTGATGTTGTCACCATAGGTGTCCATCTGTCCGCTGAAGAAGAGCAGGCCGATGGGCAACGCGCTGGCGGATTGGTAAACGAACACGGTTTGATCCCCATTGAAGTAGCAGTACGAATAGGTGTCCGGACCGCAACTGATGATCGGACAATCGCCCGGGTTCGTCACGTTCAACCAGGAAACGTTGCAGACGGGATCGAACTCGTGGGCCACCACCACGTCCACCACATCGCCGAAACTGAAGGGACCGATAACGTAGGTGCCAGCACCCAGACCGGGCTGGATCGCGAAGGAGCCGCCATTCACATTGTAGTTCAGCGAGACCGTGGCCCCATCCCCCGTGTTCACCACGTTCACCGTGATGGTGTAGGTGCTGGACACGCAATCCTCCAGAAGGGAGTAATTGGCGGAAGGAGGAAGGCAGTTCAGCAACAGTTGCACGGTGGTCACCATGCAACCTGTGGCCTGTGTGCAGAGGTCATCCACGGTCCAGTGCGGGAACAGATCACCGGCCGTAACGGCCACCACCAGCACCGGGGAATAGCCCTGGCCGATGATCGGACCGTTGTAAGTGTCCTGGTGCACGGTGATGTAGCCACCGGAGCTCAGCGTGAACTGATACCCGGCCCCCGGAATGACCTGCGAGATCACCGAGTACTCCGATTCAAAACTACAGGTGGAGATCGTGGTGACCAAGCCACCGGGATCGGCCACCGCCCCGCCGAACTGGGATTGGTTCGTGCAGTTGCCCTGGCCGTTAACGTTCCCGATCAGGAACGCAGTAGCAAAGGCGAGCGGAATGCGTGAGAAGCGTAGCGATGCGTTCATGCTGTTGCGGGGATTGTTCACCGGCGCCCCGAAGGTAATGGAATGCCACGCTCCAGTGCATGACGCGTTGGACTCCATTCTCACAGTCCTTCGTGGAGATCTAAGGCCTGACGCTCAGGGCCACGATCTGAGACCGACCTTCCCGGTCATCCCCCCCGGCCAGGTCACGGTCACCGTGCGGTCCGTATCGGGCAGCAAGGGAAAGTAGTTGTCGCTGAACTCCGCCCCGGAGGCCTCCAGCTTCACCACCGGCACCGGCCTGTCCGTGCTCAACCGGTAGGTGACCGAGGCTTGCGTTCCTCCCAACCGCTCCAACCGCACCTCCGCCTTCTCCCAGCCCATCTCCCCCATCCGCTTGAACGGCAGGATCCGCTCCGCAAGGACCTCCCCCCGGTCATCCAGCACCGCCACCCGGACCACATGCCGGTCCGGTCCGCCCCCCTTCAGCAAGGCCTTCTGCCCTACCGATGGCAGTGGTTTCTTACCCATTCCCAGCATCACCGTGCTGGTATCACTGCTGATCCGCGTTCCGTCCGTCCGGAACACCTGGGTCACCACCCTGGCCGTCTTCAGGTCCGTCCGTTCGTTCCACAGCGTGGCGGTGACCGTGCCGCTGGCCAGTTCCAGGTCCAGGACCACCGGCTTGTAGCTGCGGGCCACCTCGTACATGGCGGCCTTCCAGGTGCCGGTGTGGTCCACGGTGCTCCAGCTGGGGCCTGCCCACACGTCGTTCAGCTGCCAGAACAGGGTGCCCATGCAGTGCGGCTGGCCGGTGACGTGCGCCCAGATGGCCTGGCGGTAGGCTTCGGCCTGGGCCAACTGGCTGAAGAGGATGAACTCGCCCAGGTAACGCGGCTTCACCGCGAACTCCCGGTCGATGGCGGTCCAGATCGGCTTGTCGGTCTTGTAGCTCTTCTGCCGTGCGGCCAGCATGGGCGAACCCAGGTACAAGTGCTCGGGATCCAGCTGGGTGGCCAGGGTGGCGCTGTCCGGGTAGCTCTGGAAGCCATACTCGCTCACGAAACGGCCCACGTTGTTCCTGAAGCTGGAGAAGGCCGAATCGCCGTGCCATACGCCCCAGTAGTGCAGGTCGCCGTTCTTCAAGCCCTCGGCGTTTCCCCAGTTGCTGAGGGGGGATGTGGGGGTGTAGCTTGAACGACCAACACCGGAGGTGAGCATTAATAGGTCATTGCTCCACAACTTTTCATTCGTGGTTATCACTCGTGCGGAATCTGCGCCGTGAAGCCCGTAGCGCTCTTGCCAGCCCCAGTTGTGCCAAGCAACGCGGAGTTCATTGTTTCCGCAGAACAGCGCATGGCTTGCATGGTTCATGAACCGTTTCAGCTGAGTCTGAGCCTCCATGTGGATGTTAGAACTCATTTCACCCTCGGCAGGAACCATGTTGGCCAGCATGAAGTCCTGCCAGACAAGGATCCCGGCTGTGTCACAAGCATGAAAGAAAGCTTCGGGCGGATAGATACCTCCTGCCCAGACCCGCACCATGTTCATGCCAGCTCGCTGCATGTCGCGCACCTTGGTCACCCATAGACCATCCTGGCCTGAGGCTGCCATGCTTGATACGGGAATGATGTTGCAGCCCTTCATGAAGATCGGAGCCTCGTTCACCGAGCAAGTGAAGGCTGATCCGATATCGTCAGGCCATACATCCCAATCAAGCGATCTTCGGCCAAGAGACCGAGACCTCTCAGAGAGAAGTACTTCACCACGCTTCAACTTCACTCGAAGTTGGTGCATCGGTTGAGAGCCATGACCTTTCAGACCCCATGATCCGATCGTCTCGGCCGGCAATTGGGTTTGGATGGGAGCCCACAAAGCATCACGTGCGGTAGCGCTGGTAAGAAGCGTGTCATCATACCAGATCTCGCACGTTGCATTCCTGTACCCCTTCTTGCCCGTTTTGAGATCAGCATACACCCTTACTTGATCCAGTTTCTTGCCACCGGTCTCAGCACGTACTTCACCGAGTCGAGCAATGCTCCACCCCCTCAACTCCACCTCCTGCCAGATACCGCAGGTCACCAGCCTTGGCGCGAAGTCCCAGCCGAACTGGTAGGCCGCCTTGCGGATGTAGGGGCTCACGCCGCTGGGGTCACTGTCGTGCGGTAGTTGGATCCCATAGGCTTCGCGAAGCTTCGCCCCTTCCACGATCGGGCTTCGCAAGATGACCTTCAGTTCGTTGGTCCCGGGTTTCAGCAACGCCTTCACCGGCCATTCCCAGCTGCGGAACATGTTGTCCGCCTTGCCCAGCAGCGAGTCGTTCAGATAGACCTCCGCGAAGGTGTCGAGCCCTTTGAACACCAGGTCCAGGTGACCGTGCTTCAGCATCGCCTCATCGGCTTGCAGGGTGCGGCGGTATTCCCAATCCTTCAGCTCGATCCACTGCACGCTGTCGGCGTTGGCGTTGTGCATGGGGTCCGGGATCAGGCCGTTGCGCAACAGGTCCTGCTGCACCACCCCGGGCACTTGGGCGGGGTACCACTGTTCCGTGCCCACCTGCCGGAAGCTCCAGCCCTCGTTCAGCGGGATGTGGACCTCTTGGCCCTGGACGATGGCCACGAACAACGAACAACCAACAACGGACAACCAGCACCTCATCGCAGACCTGCTTTGCTAAGCGCGTTCAACACCCCGTCGATCTTGGCCACATCGGGTTCACTATCGAAGCTGAGGCCCCGGTTGGCGGAGCTCATGCTGACCTCGTGGGGTTGAGGCGGGAGCTTCCGTTGTGCAGCGAAGTGGACCTCGGTCACGCCCGTGCGTTGCACCAGTTCCACCACGTTCAACGGGTCGACCCCCCCTGCTGCAGCCACTTGCACCAAGCCCCGGGCCCCATCCACCATGGCCTTGATCGTTAGCGCCCCGTCGATGGCCAGGGTGCGTCCGCCGCTGGTGAGCACGCGCTGAACCCGCTCTTCCAGGCACATGGCGAAGGCGCGCCCCACGTCGCTGCTGCGGTCGATGGCGCGGTGGAAGGTGAGCTCGGCATCGGGTGCGGCCAGTTTCAGCGCGCGGAGGAAGGACACATCCGGAAGGCCTTCTTCATCCAAGGAACCGGCCACCAACCCATTGCCGCCCATACCGATCAGCAATGCATCACGCAACATGGCCTGGCGCTCGGGCATGGAGTACACGAAGCCGCCCGGGGTGGCACGGATCAGCACCCGCACCGGAACCCTCACCTCCTCTTTGATCGAGTTGACCAGGCCGTAGCTCGGTGTCACGCCGCCGCAATCCAGCCAGGTGCAGAGCTCCACGGTGTCCGCACCGGCCCTGGCCGCTGCGAGCGCTTCGCTCAGGTTGGTCACGCAGACCTCAACGGAAACGCGCATGGCTCATCAACGGATCTGTTCGAAGGAGAAACTCCGTTCATCGGCCCGTGCAACGAAAACCGCCGGAAGCAGGTATAAGGCCAATGCGAGCGTAGGCGCCTTGCCGTTCATGCGCACAAATTAGACACGGATGCCGGTACCGACCTTTCCCCGTGCCCTGAGCGCAACGCTCCGTGGTTGTCTATGCCTCTTGGTCTTCGCGTTGGGTGGCAGGTGTTCCATGCTGGCCTCGGCTGGCCGCCCCATCGACAGGACCCCGGCCGGTGGTTCAGGGCGGAGCGTTGACCAGAGGGCGCGGTCCATGACGGATTCCGCCCTTGCCTACGCGAACAGCGACCCGTTGCGCAGCCTGGCATTCGCGAACAACGCGATCGACAAGGCCCGACGCGCAAGCGACCTGGCCACGCTGCACGACGCGCTCAATGTGAAGCGCTACGTGCATTACCTGCGCGGTGAACATGAACTGCTGTTACAGAGCTCCATGGAAGCACTGCGCGTGGCGCAGGACCTGAGGAACGAGCGGGCCATGGGCGATGATCACGGATGGATCAGTGTGGCGCTCACCGAGCTGCGCCAGCCGGCCAAGTCGTACCAGCATGCCCAGCGCGCACTGGCCCATATGCGCAATACCAAGGACGCCAAGGCCATGGCGCAAGGCTTGTGCGACATGAGCAATGCCTGCCTCCCGGTGAACAAGCATGGAGAGGCGATCATGCACGTCAACGAGGCCATTCAAGTCCTTACATCCACGGGGGACACCGAAGGAGGGGCCCATGCACAGATGCTTTTGGGGGGAATATTGATCGACCAGAAGCGTTGTGGGGATGCTGTACCCACCCTGTTGAACGCTTACCGTTATGTTGAGCAGTACGGGGATGCCATGGACAAGTGCTGGGCCGAGCGCGATATCGCCCGCAGCTATGCCGGGCTGGGCCGTTGGGGCGACGCGGAGCGCTACCTGGTAATGGCGGAGGGACGTGCGTCGCAAGTGAAGGCCGTACGCGAGGTCCCGATGCTGATGGGGGTGCGCATCCGGTTGCATGAAGCGCGTGGCGAAGATGCTGAAGCCCTTCAATGCGCAAAGTACCTCATCGCGCTCAACGATTCGTTGCTCCAACGGGAAGTGGCAGGGAGGATCGCAACCATGAGCGCCATGCGCGATGCGGACGAGCAACAGGCGGAACTGGAGCAGCTGCGCACCGAGACCGCGTCGTTGAAAGCGTATCAGGAAGACCGGCAGGCACGCGATCGGTGGAGTATCGCTGGTCTTGTGCTGTTGCTGGCGACCATCATCGCTTTCGTCCTTCAGTTCCGCTTCGATCGGCGGGCGGTGCGTCATGTTCGGGAGAAGAACCAACGCATCCGTGAGTTGAACGAAGAGGTCCACGCGCGCAACATCGAGCTGGAGCGCCAGCGCATACGCCTCACGGAGACCCTCTTGAACGAGGAGCAGAAGGACCTGCTGCTGAAGGAGATCCACCACCGGGTGAAGAACGACCTGCAGGTCGTGAACACCTTGCTGAAAATGGAGGCCTTGCACCTGAACGACCCCTCCTTGGAGCACATCTTCAGCGAAGCCCAGGGGCGCGTGCAGAGCATGGCCCTGGTGCACGAGCACATCTACAAGGTCGGCGACCTCAACCGGGTGAACGTGAAGGCCCATGTGCTGGCCCTTGCCGAAGGCATCCTGGCGAACCACGGCTTGCGGCATCGCGTGCGGGTCGACCTGCAGGTGACCTTCGAGAAGGCGACCGTGGAGACCTTGATCCCGTTGAGCCTGCTGCTGAATGAACTGCTCACGAACTCGGCCAAGCACGCCTTCCAAGGGCGGGAGGCCGGCGTGATCAAGATCGTGCTGCGGCGCATGGCCGATCACCGCTGCGAGCTGCTTTACGTTGACGATGGCGCCGGGCTGAGCCCGGAGCAGTTCAGTTCAGGCACTTCGTTCGGCATGGAACTGGTCCGCATGCTGGCCGAACAGCTCAACGGGCGGATCCGCCTGCTGCAGGGTGAAGGCACCACGTTCGAGCTCAGCTTCGAGCCCGAGCGGCCGAGGCTGCGAGCGGCCTCGTGATCCCCGCCCCGGTGCGCCGTACTTTCGCACCGCCCGCCAACGGGCCTACCCTACTCCGTGAACGATTTTCATTCGCTCGGCATCAGCGACGAGCTCCTCGAAGGATTGGATGCCATGGGCATCCGCACCCCCACCCCGATCCAGGCCCAGGCCATTCCCGCAGCCCTCGATGGGCGCGACCTGATCGCCTGCGCCCAGACGGGCACCGGCAAGACCGCGGCATTCCTCCTGCCCCTGATCGACACGATCTACGCCTACAAGCCGAAGGTGGAAGGAAGCATCCGTGCGTTGGTCATCGTGCCCACCCGTGAACTGGCCCTGCAGATCGATCAGCAGTTGCAGGCCATCGCCTACTTCACCCCCATCACCTCCACCTCGATCTACGGAGGTACCGACGGCGCCTCCTTCGACCAGCAGAAGCAGGCCCTGGTGAGCGGCACCGAGATCATCATCGCCACGCCGGGCAAGCTGCTCAGCCACCTGAACCTGGGCTATGTGCCCACCCAAGGGCTCGAGTTCCTGGTGATGGACGAGGCGGACCGCATGCTCGACATGGGCTTCATCGACGACATCCAGCGGATCATCAAGTTCCTGCCGGAGGACCGCCAGACCCTGATGTTCAGCGCCACCATGCCGGCAGCCATCCGTGAGCTCACCAAGACCGTGCTCAAGAAGGACCCGGTGGAGATCACCATCTCCCTGAGCAAGCCCGCCGAAGGCGTGGACCAGCAGGCCTATGTGATCTACGAGTCGCAGAAGGCCGCCATCCTGGAGCACATCCTGAAGACCAGCGAGGCCACCAGCATCATCGTGTTCGCCGGAAAAAAGGTGGAGGTGAAGAACCTGGCACGCCACCTGGCCAAGCGCGGCTTCAACGCCCAGCCCATGCACAGCGACCTGGAGCAGAGCGAGCGGGAGGATACCGTCCTGGCCTTCCGCAACCGGCGCCTGCGCATCATGGTGGCCACCAACGTGGTAAGCCGCGGCATCGACATCGACGACATCGACCTGGTGATCAACTACGATGTGCCACGGGACCCTGAGGACTATGTACACCGCGTGGGCCGCACGGCCCGGGCGGCCCGCAAGGGTCAGGCCGTGACCTTTGTGAACGACAAGGAGATGCGGGAGTTCGGGCGCATCGAGAAGCTGATCGGCTACGAGGTGAAGAAGATGCCCATGCCCCCGGCCATCGGTGATGGACCGGCCTACCGCCCGGATGCGAAAGTGACGGGCGGAAATGGCGGCCGCCGCGCTCCCTCGGGAGGGCAACGCGGCGGCGGCGGCGGTGGTCGTCGGCGCTAGGCCGACCTGCTATTTCCTTCGGAACCTGTCCTTGAACTTCTCCAGTACCGCGATGGCATCGTAGGCCTGCGCAGCAGCGCCCACGCGCTCGATCCGCACGCTGTCCATCACATCCCCGCCCACAACGGCGTTCACCACTTCCTGGCCCTCGGTCACGTAGCCGAACACGCTGTGCCGACCATCCAGCCAATCGGTGTCCTTGTGGGTGATGAAGAACTGGCTGCCATTGGTACCGGGGCCTGCGTTGGCCATGCTCAGGGTGCCGGCACGGTCGTGCTTCAGGCTGGGATCGAACTCATCCGCGAAGTTGTAGCCGGGACCGCCCGCACCGGTTCCTGTGGGGTCGCCGCCCTGGATCATGAAGTCGGGGATCACCCGGTGGAACTTCAAGCCATCGTAGTAGGGCTGGCCCTCCCCTTTGGCGGAGTTCTTCATGCGGCCCTCGGCCAGCGCCACGAAGTTGGCCACGGTCATCGGCACCTTCTCGTGTTCGAGCTTGATGGTGATGACCCCTTTCTTGGTGTGGAAGTGGGCGAATACGCCGTCGGTCAGGTTCTGCACAGTGTTCTCAGGTTGATGTCGGTCCTTAGCGCGTTACGAACTTGGCCTTGTTGGCCTCCAGCACTTTCACGGCATCGAAGGCCTTGGCTTCCTTGCCCACGGCCTCGATCTTCACGGTCATGCTCACCTCCTCATTAGGCCGGTCCCGTCCATCACGCGGAGTCGTGGCGATCGCGTCCACGGTCTCCTGCCCGGATACGACCTGACCGAAGAGCGAATAGCTGTAAGGCAGCCCTCCGTTCTGGTGCATGATGAAGAACTGCGACCCGTTGGTGTTCGGACCGGAATTGGCCATGGCCATGGCGCCACGTGCATACCCTGTCTTGTAGAGCGCGCTGGTGGGGTCGAACTCGTCCGGGAACCGATAGCCTGGGCCACCCGCGCCGGTGCCCGTGGGATCGCCCCCTTGGATCATGAAGCCGGCGATCACGCGATGGAAGATGGTGCCGTCGTAGTAAGGTGTTCCGGCCGGCTTGGCGGTGTTGGCTTGCTTGCCGGTGGCCAGGCCCACGAAGTTGGCCACAGTAAGCGGGGCGGCCTTGTAGTCCAAACGGCACTTGATCACACCCAACCGGGTGGTGATGATCGCAAAGAGCCCCTCGCCCGCATCGGTCGTGGGTGCTGGTGTCTGTGCCTCCACCTGTGGTTCCACCGGGGGAGCCTGCGCAGGTGCGGAGTTCTCGCCTCCGGTGCTTGAAGCTGCGCCACACGCAAGCAGGGCTCCGGTGAGGGCGACAGTGAACAGTGATCGTTGGAGCATGGTCATTGGTTTGTTCGTTGCTTGGTTCTTGTTGTTGGTGCCGTCCTCAACGATCGGCCCGTTCGGTGGGTGCTACGCCCCGCCATGGCGCGAAAGTAAGTGGACCGGACACGCTCATGGCGAAGCGGCCTCCTCAATGGCATCCAACTTGTCGTCGCTGAACGCCCCCAGGGTCCGGTGCACGATGCGGCCTTGTGGGTCCACGACGAAGATGTACGGCGTCTCCTTGTCCTTCAGCCCCAGCTTGTCCCGAAGCCCGTCGGCATCACCCCGCAGGAAGACCACCCGGTCTTCCACATCGGGGTCACCCTGTTCGCGGAGCTTTTTCATGGTGGGCCCGTAACCGGCCTTGTTCAACCCCACGAAGAGCGGAACGAAGTACACGTCCACATCCAGGTCCGAGGCGAACAGGCCATGTTCCGCCACGAAACGCAGGTAGGCCGGGCCATACCAATCCTCCAACGCGGGACCGGCCTTCTGTCCATAGGCGAGGCAAATGATGGCATGCCTGCCTGATGAGGCTTTCGGCAGTTCCACGCTGGTGCCATCCGCACGCTCGCCGGTGATGGCGGGAAAGGGCTCCTGCGCCTTGGCGGTGAGGTTGGTGGCCAGCAGCAGTATCGAAAAGAGGATCCTCATGGCGTCTTGGGACCAAGGATGATGCCGATCAGCGCACACCGTGCTCGGGGTTCCTGCCTTTGAACTGCTTGAAGTAGTCCTTGATCCACGCCATGTCCGTTTCCACATCGCCGCCCACGAAATAGGGTTCACGCATGATCACCTCCTTGCGCCCATAGTCGAACGAGGTAAGGATGAGGGGGACATTGGCCTTCTTGGCGATGTGCCAGAAGCCGCTCTTCCATTTCTCCACATGCTTGCGGGTGCCTTCCGGCGCGATGCCCAGGGCGAAATCGGGAATGGTGTTGAAGTAGCCGACCACCTGGTCCACCACATGGCTGCTCTTCCCACGGTCCACGGGATAGCCGCCAAGGGCCTTCATCAACCAGCCGAGGGGTGGCTTGAACAGTTCCTTCTTGCCCATGTACCGCGCATTGTCCAGACGTCCGATACTGCGGGCCAGAAGCCCGAGCGGAAAATCCCAATTGCTGGTGTGCGGCGCCACCAGATAGATGCATTGCACCAGCCCTGCCGGCCGGCGGTCGATGAACTTCCATCCCAGGAGCTTGAACAGGAACACGGCGATCGGTCGGAACATGCGCGGAAGCAGCTTGGATGGGCAAGATAGCCCCCGGTTGGAACACTGGGCCTGAAGGTGCGTAGAAGGCCACGATGACGCAGCAGGCCTTCGCCGTGGTGGATGTGGAAACGACGCATGGCGACCCCATGCAAGGACACATCATTGAACTGGCGGTGATCGTGCACGACGGGGAGAACGAAATGGAGGCCTGGAGCAGCTTGGTGCGCCCACGCACACCCCTGCCCGGCTTTATCCAACGGCTCACCGGCATCCACGAACGGATGCTGGTCGGCGCGCCCATCTTCCAGGAGGTGGCCCGTTCGCTCATGCAACTGACGCACGACCGCCTCATGGTGGCGCACAACATCCGGTACGACATGACCGCATTGGAGCACGAGTTCGCCCGAACGGGGCTGGTGCTGGAGCGCAACACGCTCTGCACCGAAAAGCTCTGCAGGCAGTTGGTGCCGAACCTCACGCACTACAACCTCGGCAGCCTGTGCCGCTACTTCGGCATTCCCTTCCAAGGCCACCACCGGGCCTTGAACGATGCACGTGCGGCCTTGGACCTGTTCCTGCGATTGAGGGCCGAGTTCGGAGAGGACCGCCTGCGCAATACGGCAATGGGATGGCCGGCCGAACGCAGGGCCTGATGGGATCAGAGGATCGCGTTGGTGGCGTAAAGGACCCACATGACCAGGCCGCATAGCGTGCCCACCAGACCAGCTCGGAAGCCCAGTTCGGAACGCTTGGTACTGCGCTCCGTGAAGCGGCGCATGGGGTGCCCTTGACGGGTCCTTCCCCACACGGCAAAGGCCAACGCCAACAGCCCCAAAACCACCGCCAGCGAGCACAGGTGCCGCGCGAAGGCGAGGGGCACGGACAGCATGCCGAACACCAGTGTCACCGTGCTCAACGGCAGCCGTTTCGGTTCCAGGGGGTCGGTCATGGCGTGCAAAGCTGCCGGTGAAGATCGAGCACTTGGGGGATCACCAGGGTCCTGTCGTCATTGATGATCACCGTATCGGCGATGCGGAGGCGCTCCTCTTCGGTGGCCTGGTTGCGCATGCGCGACCGCACGGCCTCCTCCTCCACCCCATCGCGCTTCATCACGCGGGCCACGCGGAGCGCTTCGGGTGCGGATACCACCACCACGTGATCGACGGCCTTCGCCCCACCCGTTTCAGCGAGGATCGCGGCCTCCATGACCACGTAGGGAGCCTGATGCTCCGCAGCCCAGGTGCGGAACCGCTCCCTGACCGCGGGATGCAGGATGCTGTTCAACCTGGCGAGGGCCTCGGGATCATGGAACACCCGTTCGGCCAATGCCTGGCGGTCCACCACGTCACCCACGTACATGCCCTCGCCGAAGGCGGCGATCACGGCGTTGCGCACAGCCGGCAGGGAGTACAAAAGCTTGGCCTCCGCGTCCGCATGGAACACGGGAACGCCCAACACACGCAGCACATCGCATACGGTGCTCTTTCCGCTGCCGATGCCTCCGGTGATGGCGACCTTGTTCATGTGCCCGAATGCGCACCATCATGGGCACATGCGCACACTGCGCCTCCGCGAAGCCTTCGGCGGAGCGAGGTGGGCACATGCGCACATGACAAGGCTTAGTTGGCCTTGACGACCTCCTCGGTGAGCTGCTGGGTGCTGTCCATGGCCACGGCGCTCTTCTCGAAGCGCAGGCGCACGTTGGTGTCGGCCTCGATCAGGATGGTCTTGTCGTTCACCTCGATCACCTTGCCGTGCAGGCCGCCGATGGTCACCACCTTGCTGCCTTTCTGAAGGCTTTCGCGGAACTTCTTGGCCTCCTTGGCCTTTTTCTGCTGGGGCCGGATCATGAAGAAGTAGAACACCACGAACAGGGAGCTCATCATCAGGAGGAGCGACCAGTCGATGCCTTTCGCGGCCGTGCCGCTTTGCAGAAGGATGGAAAGTGAGGTCATGGAATTGAGGGAATGGTCCGGTTTCAGTTGGCAATGGGTATGGGCGGTGCAACGACCTCACCGGTGAGCGTGAGGATGCTGGTGGGCGGTGTGGTATTGGCGACAACGCTGACGGTCTTCTCCTGCTTTCCGCTGCGTCCCTCGCTGTTGAAGGTGACGGTGATCCGCCCTTCCTCACCCGGCTTCAGGGGCTTCTTGGGCCACTCCTTCCCCACGGTGCAGCCGCAACTTCCACGCACGTCGGTGATGAGCAGGTCGCTGCCGCCGGTGTTGGTGAAGCGGAAGGTCTTCTCCACCACGGTGCCCTGCGGGATGAGGCCCATGGCGTAGGCTGTACTGTCGAAGGTGATGGCCGGCATGTCCTTCGGGTCGACCGCATCGTAGCCGCTGGCCGGAACCCGGATGTCGCTGGGGTTCGGCGCATCGCCCTGGCGCTCGCTGTAGTCCGTGAGCTGGCAGGCCGGGAACAGCAGCACCACCAGGGCCACGAGCCACGGGATCCGGGCCACGGGCTTCAGGCCGCTTGCGCCTGCGGCCTGGTCGGGTGATCGCATGCTTTCCATCGGTGTTCAGCTTTCGAGCAGCCCCCGGCCCACCTTGCGGATCTGGCCGCTCTCTTTCAGTTCGGCGAAGAGCTTGTCGAGGATGCCGTTGATGAAGTTCTTGCTCTTGGGCGTGCTGTAGGCCTTGGCCACCTCGATGTACTCGTTGAGGGTCACCTTCACCGGGATCTCCGGGAATTCGCGCGCTTCGGTCAGCGCCATCTTCATCAGGATCATGTCGGTGACGGCGATGCGGTCGCTGTCCCAGTTGCTGGCCTTGGCGGCGATGATGGCCTCGTGCTCCTCACCCTGGTCGATGGTGCGGCGGTACAGGGCGCTCACGAAAGCGTTCTCCTCCGCCGGCTCGCGGGTCAGGTCGCTCAACGAGAGGTCGCCGTCGGAAGGCCGGGCCTCCTCGATCGTCCGTTTCACCAGGGTGCAGGCCAGGTCCAGGTCCTCCAGCCAGTAGATGCTCTTGGCCTCGTAATGATCGTGGAGCGATCCGTAGTTGGCGATGTGCTCAATGAAGAGGTCCATGATCACGGCCTGGTCCTGCTTCAGCGTGGCGACCGGAAGTGCCATGTAGGCCTTGAACGCGTCGCTGTTCTCGAACTGTTTATACAGCTTGGAGAGCATCTCGTTGTGGCCCACCCAGCTCACCCGGCGCTTGTCGGCCTCCGCTTGCAGCCGCGGGCTTTCGCTGAGGGTCACCAGCACCGCGTTGTCCACGAAGCGGCGGCTGGCGCTCAGGTCATCTGCGGAGGGCAGGTGCTTCTTCAGTCGCTCCTCGATGCGCTGCTCGGCCAGTCGGCGCATCTCGCCGAAGAGCATCAACAGGCCAACATACAGGTCGAAGGTGCGCTCGATGCTCAGGAACAGCTCCTTCTCGATGCGTGCCGCACTGGTGCCGTCGCTCTGCCAATAGGCGTAAAGCGACTGGTAGACCTTGATGCGGAGGTAGCGGCGGTTCAGCATGATGATCAGAAGCGCAGGCCCGCCTGCTTGATGCTGCGGATGCGAAGCTCGGCGGCCTGGTTGGCCGCGAGGTAGGTGGGGATGTTCTCGGCCGCGCTGCGTGCGAAGATGGCCAGCGCGGTGTGGTAGATGTTCTCGGTCTGGTTCAGGGCCGCCTTGCGGTTGTAGCCCTTCCGCTCCCACGCGCAGTTGATGATGCCGCCCGCGTTGATCAAGTAATCCGGCGCGTAAAGGATGCCGCGCTTCATCACCTCGGGTCCATGCACCACCTCGTTGGCGAGCTGGTTGTTGGCGGCCCCGGCGATCACGCTGCACTTCAGCTTCGGCAGGGTCTCATCGTTCACCGTGGCGCCCAGCGCGCAGGGCGAATAGATGTCCATGTCCAGGTCGTAGATCTCGCTGGGCTTCACCAGGGTGACCGAGGGGTGCTCGGCCTTGATGGCCGCGAGCTTGTCGTCGTGGATGTCCGTGAGGAACACCTTCGCCCCTTCCTTGGCCAGGTGGCCAACGAGGTGGCGGCCCACGTTGCCTGCTCCCTGGATGCCGACCTTGCGACCGTTGAGGTCGTCGTTGCCGTAGGCGGTCTTGGCGGCCGCCTTCATGCCGCAGTAAACACCGTAGGCTGTCACCGGGCTGGGATCGCCGCTGCCGCCCATTTCTTCAGGCAGGCCGGCCACGTTGCTGGTCTCCTTGCGGATGTTGACCATTTCGGTGGTGCTCATGCCCACGTCCTCGGCCGTGATGTAGCGCCCGTTGAGGCTCTCCACGAATTGCCCGAAGCGACGGAACATGGCCTCGGTCTTCTGCGTGCGCGCGTCGCCGATGATCACAGCCTTGCCTCCGCCCAGGTCCAGTCCGGCCAGTGCGCTCTTGTAGGTCATGCCGCGGCTCAGGCGCAGCACGTCGTTCAGCGCTTCGGCCTCGGTGGCGTAAGGCCACATGCGCGTGCCGCCCAACGCGGGGCCCAGCGTGGTGTCGTGGATGGCGATGATGGACTTCAGACCGGTGGTTCTGTCGTAGCAGAAGAGCACCTCCTCGTGCTCGTGTTCTTCCATGCGGCCCAGCACCAATGGGCTGTCAGCGGCTTTCGTGGAGGTCAGTGACATGGATGCAAGGCGTATCGGAACGTTGGAGCGTGGGGTCGGTCGCCACTTGGAACGTGCTGAACATTCATCCGGTCAAAGAGGTTGCCATGGTCGTCCCCCCGACGCCGGCTCGCCTACTTTTGCGGCGCTTCCGTGCGGCCCGTTCCAAAGAGCGGCGCAAAAGTAGCACGAACACCTTCACCCCGATGCGCGCGCTGCTGGCGTTGAACCCTTATTTCCGCCGGTACCGCGGGCGCCTCTTCCTGGGGGTTCTCTTCGTAGCCCTCAGCAGCCTGTTCTCCGTGATCGCCCCCCAGGTGGTGCGCGGCGCCTTCGACCTCATCGCCGCAGGGATCGAACAGCGCGATCTGCCCGTGGACCAACGCCACATCGCCGTGCCCGATCAGCTGCAAAGCTGGCTGGGGTGGACGGGGCTCGACCTCCAGGGCTGGCTCTCCGGACCGCTGGATGACGCCTCGGTCAACAGCAAGGTGATGGCCTTCGCGGCGCTGTACGCGGGGATCTTCATCGCCTTCACCCTGCTCCAGGGCTTCTTCATGTTCCTCATGCGGCAGACCATCATCGTCATGAGCCGCCTGGTGGAGTACGACCTGAAGAACGACGTGTTCCTGCATTACGAGCGGCTGGACCGGGCCTTCTACAAGCGGAACAGCACCGGCGACCTGATGAACCGGATCAGTGAGGACGTGGGAAAGGTGCGCATGTACGTGGGACCTGCGGTGATGTACATCCTGCAGATGATCGTGACCACGGTGATGACCGTGTGGGTGATGGTGCAGGTGAACGGCGAGCTGACCCTGTATGCGCTGGCGCCCCTCCCCCTGCTTTCGGTGATCATCTACTACGTCAGCGACATCATCAACAAGCGCAGCCTGGAGGTGCAGAAGCAGCAGAGCCGCCTCAGCACCCTCGCGCAGGAGTCGTTCAGCGGGGTGCGCGTGCTGAAGGCCTATGCCAAGGAAGGCATGGCGGCCGAGCGCTTCAAACGGGCCGCGAACGACTACCGCAAGAGCAGCCTCGCCCAGGCCAAGGTGGACGCGCTCTTCATGCCGGCCATGATGCTCCTGATCGGCCTGAGCACAGTACTGGTGATCTTCATCGGTGGCCTGATGCTGATGCGCGGCGACAGCGCCGTGACCGTGGGCAACCTCGCGGAGTTCACGCTGTACGTGCAGAAGCTCACGTGGCCCTTCGCCAGTTTGGGGTGGATCACCAGCCAGGTGCAGCAGGCCGCCGCCAGCATGGCCCGGGTGAACGAGTTCCTCGATACGCAGCCGGAAGTGAAGAACGAGGGCGATGCGCTGAGCGAGGTGAAGGGCGCGATCACCTTTGACAACGTTGGCTTCACCTACCCCGACACCGGGATCAGGGCCCTGGACCACGTGTCGTTCCATGTGCCTGCGGGCAGCACCCTGGCCATCGTGGGTCACACCGGCAGCGGCAAGAGCACCATCGCGGACCTCATCGGCCGGCAGTTCGATGCGACGTCCGGTGAAGTGCGGATCGACGGCGTCCCCATCCGCTCCATCGCGCTGGAGAAGCTCCGCAGCCAGCTCGGCTTCGTTCCTCAGGACGTGTTCCTGTTCAGCGACAGCATCCGGAACAACATCGCGTTCAGCCTTGACAAGCAAGTGGCAGTGGACAGTGCACAGTGGAAAGTACACAGTGGGCGGTCCGCAGTGGGCAATGGCAGTGGGCAGTTCACAAGCGAGCCTGCGAGCGCATCCGCGTCCATCGATCGTCAAGGAGCATCGCCCGCCAGGCATTCATCTGCGCCCTCTGCGGTTCCTATTCAAGCCCGTGTCGAACAAGCCGCCCGCATCGCCCAGGTACACGACAACATCACCGGCTTCCCGCAGGGCTATGACACGTTGTTGGGTGAACGCGGAGTGACCCTCAGCGGTGGACAGAAGCAGCGCGTGAGCATCGCACGGGCCATCATCCGGCAACCGCGGATCCTGGTGTTCGACGATCCCTTGAGCGCGGTGGACACCGCCACCGAAGAAGCCATCCTCCGCGACCTGAAGCAGGTGATGGCGGGGCGCACCACCGTGATCATCAGCCACCGGATCAGCGCTGTGAAGGACGCCGACCACATCCTTGTGCTGGAACAGGGGCGCGTGGTGGAGGAAGGTCGGCATACGGAACTGATCACGCGCGGCGGGCACTATGGCCTGTTGCACGAGGAGCAGCTGCTGGAAGAGGCGCGGCCGGAACTGGGTTGAGCGGGTCACCGATCTGGAGAACAGCACAGAGGACATCCTGGTCGCCGGACAGGCAGGCTACACCCGGCTGGTTCAGCACACCCCGTACACCAACTCCTTCGCCACCCTATGGACTGCTACTGGCGGAGCCAGTGGGCTAAGCGGGGACGTGAAAGCCCTCTGGTTCCACGACCGCATCAACGGGTACGCCGTGGTCGGTGGTGGTAGCGGCGCTACCCAGCTCTTCAGAGCCACCGGCCCCCTAGACCATGCCAGCTCGTTCCAATGGACCAGCCCAGTAATCAACCCGCTGGCTGGAGGGTTGGCTGGTCAATCGGTGGAGGCGAATGCGCGACCCGCAGCCATTGCGTTCAGCGACCGCACCCAAGGTTTCGTGGGCGGCAGCTACAACGGCACCCCAGTAGGTTTCGCGCGTACCATCAACGACGAGGGCAAGCTCTATAGCCAGCGCTTCTGGTACGACGCCTTGGGTCGCCTGGTGTTGAGCCAGAACAGCAAGCAGTTCGGCATGACCCCAAAGCGATTCAGCTATAGTCTGTACGACGAACTTGGGCGAGTGTACGAAGCTGGCGAGCTGCAGGATGGAAGCGCTGCTCAGGCCTTCAGTGCCCTACCGCCCACCAGCGTGAACGGAGTCCTGTTGCCCGATGTGCTCGACCCCACCATCCTGAAGGCCTGGGTGGAAAGTCGCCCACGCTTCGAAGTGACCCGCACCTGCTACGACAATGTGTTGCCCGGCTTCGCCCTGGCCGACTTGGTCCAGACCCACTTGCGCTTGCGGGTGGCCAGCACCGCCTATTACGAGGACGAGTATGCTCAAGCCACCCCGGATGTAGAGAACTACGACCAAGCCACCCACACCCGCGGAGCCTGGCCTGAGCGAAGCCGAAGGCACATCCATGGCAACGTGGACGTCCTTTTGCAGGACATCCGCGAGCTCG
>JBIIYP010000091.1:0-5462 GCA_044346705.1 Flavobacteriales bacterium | reverse complement strand
GGAGAATACGGTGCCTGTCGGCTATGTGACCAATTGCTCCGACTGCAACGATGCCAGCGTGGCCGTGAATCCCGGAGCAACAGAGGTGTGCAATGGTATTGACGACGATTGCGACGGCTTTATCGATAATGCGGATCCTTCGGTAACTGGTCAGGCTACCTGGTACGCGGATGTGGATGGTGATGGTTTCGGCTACGGTCCCAGCACGGGCCTCTCCTGCACCGCACCGAACCCGGGCGATGTGACCAACAACACGGACGACTGCCCTGCGGTGGTCGGTGTGATCGGCTCTGCTTGTGACGACGGCAACGTGAACACCACAGGGGATGTGCTCGACGCCAACTGCGTCTGCGCCGGTCAGCTCATCGACTGCCTCGGTGTCGCTGGTGGTTCCGCCCTCCCTGGTACCGCGTGCAACGACAACAACGCCGCCACCGGTAATGATGTCTACGATGCCAACTGCGTCTGCGCCGGAACCCTGCTTGCCACCGACTGCCTCGGTGTACCGGGCGGCCCTGACCAGCCTGGAACCCCTTGCAACGATGGTCTTGCGACCACGGGCAATGACACCTGGAGCGCGAACTGTGTGTGCGCCGGTCAGCTCATCGACTGCCTCGGTGTCCCTGGTGGAACGACACTTCCCGGATCCGCCTGCGACGACAACAACGCCGCCACGGACAACGATGTGTACGGTGCGAACTGCGTCTGCGCGGGACAGCCGATCCTGGAGGTGGATGCCACCGTGCTGCTCGATGGCCCGTATGACGACGCCACCGACCTCATGCGCGATGACCTGCGCGCCGATAACCTTATCCCCAGCGCACAGCCTTACACCAACGCACCCTTCAGCTACAGCGGCACAGAGACCGTGAGCCCTGCCGTGCTCAGTGTCACCGGCGACAACGCGATCGTGGACTGGGTGCTCGTGGAGCTCCGCAGCAGCAGCAACCCCGCCACCATCCTGCACAAACGTGCCGCGTTCGTGCAACGCGATGGCGATGTGGTCGGCACCGATGGCGTGGAGCCCGTGCGCTTCCCCGGCGTGGCCGATGGATCCTACTATGTGGCGATACGCCACCGCAACCACTTCGGTGCCATGACCGCCACCGCCTTGAGCCTCCAGGCCAGTTCGAGCAACGCGGTCGACTTCACCACGGCGCCCACTTGGGGCACGGATGCGCAGAAGATGCGCGATGGGCGTTCCATGCTCTGGGCCTGCAACGCCCGCGTCGACGCCCTGCTGCGCTATACCGGAATCTCCAACGACCGCGACCCCATGCTCACCGCCTTGGGTGGCATTTCGCCCACCGCCTCCCTCAGCAACGTGTACCGCGTGGAGGACACGGGCATGGATGGCGATGTGAAATACACCGGGGTCAACAACGACCGCGAACTGCTCCTGATCAACGTGAACTGGGGCCTGGTGGGTACCAGCGTGACCCGCCAGCGCCTGCAGCAACTGCCCTGATCAGCTGATCCGTGCAGCGCAGCGGCCGCATTGTCAACAACCACCAACAAGGCCTCATCCGAAAGGGTGGGGCCTTGTGCGTTCACAACGGATCGGCGAACCCAGCAGCTCGTTCTTCCCCGGCGGTGGATCGATCCGGAACCGATCCGTCCATAGGCGTGAAACAGCGGGCATGATCCGGTAACTTTCAGGACTGGCGCCGCATGGTCCATTACCTCACCTTTGCCCTCCCAACCCAAACATGTCATGAGCCTTTGCCCACTTACTCTCCGCCGGATGGCCGCACGCACAGCCTTGCTGGCCGCGTTGCTCTTCCTAAGCACGGCACTGCATGCCCAGCTCGCCGCCTGGGATTTCTTCGGTGAGAATACTGGTGTCGCGACCTCCGCGGCAGAGGTGTACGACCCGAACATGGACGCCTCGAACCTCGTGACCCGTGGCGCGGGCGCGGCAGCCAGTTCAGCCAACAATTCCTTCCGCACCACCGGCTTCCAGAACAACGGCATCAGCACCGCGAACACGGACTATTTCCAGTGCACGCTATCCGCCGCCACCGGCTACCTGCTGTCGTTGTCCACGATCGATGCGCGCTTCGCCGGCACGGCCAGTTTCGCAGCGGCCCCAGGCGTGAGCGGCCAGTTCGCCTACAGCCTCGACGGTACGAACTTCACCCTCATCGGTGCACCGGCGGTGACCATTGGCACTCCGGCCACACTGCCCCAGATCAACCTCACGGGTATCCCAGCGTTACAGAACCTTGCCGACGGCACCACCGTGACCTTCCGTTACTACGCGAGCGGCCAGACCGCGACCGGCGGATGGGGATTCAATTCACCGACCGCAGGCCAGTACGGTCTTGCGATCGGCGGCAGCCTGATCCCACTGTTGGTGAACACCAGCGTGGCCTTCAACGGATCCGCCGCCACGGTGCTCGAATCGGTGGGCACCACACCCATCAACGTCAGCATCAGTAACCCCAGCCCCGGCAACGCCACCACTGCGGACGTGGTGCTCACCAGCGGAAATGCTGCGCGTATCAACAACTACACCACCCAGACGGTCACCTTTCCGGCCAGCACCAGCGCGGACCAGATGGTTACCGTCACGGTGACGGACAACGGCATCAGCGATGGCAACGCGGTGCTCGTGTTCCAGCTCCAGAACGTGACCGGCGGACAAGGCGCTCCTTCGGCCGGCGCGCCCTCCTCGTACACCTTGAACATCACGGATAACGATGTGCCGCCCACGGTGAGCGTGAACAGCGTGTCCTTCCCCGAGGCGAACTCCGGCACCACCAACGCCTTGGTGAGCGTGACCATGAACGCACCACCGGCCAGCACCGTGGTGGTCTCCCTGACCGATGCGCTGACCGGCTCGGCGACCGCTGCCACCGACTACGGCACCTTCACTCCTGCAAGCCTCGTCTTCCTCACGACCGACGTCTATCCGCTCACCCAGTCGGTATCCATCCCGGTGTTCGGGGATACGGACGTGGAACCCAATGAAACGGTCAACTACACCGTGTCCATCACTTCCGGTCCCGCCACCCTCGGCACCTCCTCAGGCACCCTCACGATCACCAACGACGACTACACCGCGCTGGTGATCAACGAGGTGGACGCGGACAGTCCCGGCGCTGACGTGGCCGAATTCGTGGAGCTGTACGGCCCTGCGAACGCCTCGCTCAACGGATTGACCGTGGTGTTCTTCAACGGCAGCAACGACCTGAGCTATGCATCCTTCGACCTCGACGGGTACAGCCTGGACGCCAACGGCTTCTTCGTCCTGGGCAATGCCGGAGTGACCGGTGTGGACCTGGTGTTCGCGAGCAACCTGCTGCAGAACGGTGCGGACGCCGTGGCCGTGTACTTCGCCGATGCCACGAGCTTTCCGACCAACACGCCCGTGACCACCAGCAACCTGGTGGACGCCATGGTGTACGACACGGATGACGCCGACGACGCCGGTCTGTTGGTGCTGCTGAACCCCGGCCAGCCCCAGGTGAATGAGAACGGCGGGCTGAACGGAGCCGGCCAGTCCAGTTCCCGAGTACCAGACGGCGGTGTGGCCCGCAACACCGACACCTATGCACAGCAGAGCCCCACGCCGGACGGCTCCAACACCGCGGTATGCGACCTTGTGCTGCAACCTCAGCTGGCCGTGTGCAACAGCGTGACCGCAGGCCCTGGTGACACCTACACGGTGAGCATACCCTACACGGGCGTGGAGCCCGGTATCACGGTAGTGAACAACAGCGGCTCCGGCTCGGTGGGTGGCGATGATCCTGCGTTGACGACCAACGGCACCATCGTGGTGAGCGGCATCAGCGAGGCGAACAACTACAGCATCACCTTCAGTGCACCCTGCAACACGCTCACCGTATCGGGCACCGCACCCACCTGCGAGCCACTGCCCCAGGTGGTGATCAACGAGGTGGATTACGACAACCCAGGCACCGACAACGCGGAGTGGATCGAGCTGCGGAACAACGGCCCCATCGCTCTTGACCTGGCCGGATTCAAGGTGGAACTGGTGAACGGCAGCGGCGGCGGCGCGGTGGTGTACAAGTCCATCACCCTGCCCGCTCACAGCCTGGCCCCTGGTGCGTACTACGTGATCGGCAACAACCTCGCGACCCCGAACCTGAACCTGCTGGAGACGCCGGCCACGGACATGATCCAGAACGGTGGTCCGGATGCCGTGGGCCTGCGCGATGCCGCCAACAACCTGCTGGACGCGGTGAGTTATGAAGGCACCGCAGGAGCACCCTACTTCGAGGGCGCCGGATCCCCAGTGGCCGATCCCGGCTTCGTCAGTGCACCCAACGCCAGCGTGGCACGCTTTCCCGACGGCACGGACACGAACAACAACCTCACCGACCTGGTGCTGAGCTGCAGCGCCACGCCCGGAGCGCCCAACAATGCCGCAGTGGATACGGACGGCGACACCTTCGCGGACTGCCTTGACGGATGCCCCAACGATCCGCTGAAGACGGCCCCGGGGCTTTGCGGCTGCGGCGTTGCGGAGACCGATAGCGACGGCGACTTCGTAGCCGACTGCGTGGACGGATGCCCGCTCGATCCGACCAAGATCGTGCCCGGCGCCTGTGGCTGTGGTATACCTGACGTGGACAGCGATGGTGACCTCACCGCGGATTGCAACGACGGTTGCCCACTTGACCCGCTTAAGATCGCCGTCGGCGCATGTGGCTGCGGCGTGGCCGATGTGGATACGGATCTTGATGGCACGGCAGATTGCAACGACGGTTGCCCACTTGACCCGCTGAAGGTCGCCGTCGGCCAGTGCGGCTGCGGTGTTGTAGATACCGACAGCGACAATGACGGTGCGGCCGATTGCAACGACGCATGCCCCACCGATGCGAACAAGATCGCGCCGGGCATCTGCGGTTGCGGCGTTGCGGATACCGACAGTGATTCGGACGGCACGGCCAACTGCAACGACGGCTGCCCTAACGACCCGAACAAGGTCGCTCCAGGCATCTGCGGCTGCGACGTTGCGGATACCGACAGTGATTCGGACGGCACCGCGAACTGCAACGATGCATGCCCCAACGATCCCAACAAGATCGCACCGGGCAGCTGCGGCTGCGGCGTTGCGGATACCGACACCGACGGTGACGGAACCGCCGATTGCATAGACAGTTGCCCCACTGTTCCGGGTGGCATCGGTGCCGCCTGTGACGATGGCAATGCCAACACCAGTGGTGATGTGCTCAACGCGAACTGCCTCTGCGCCGGCACCCCGATCGGTGGCTGCACACAGAATGAAGTGACGCTCTCGCTCACCACCGACAACAACGGTGCGCAGACCAGCTGGGAGATCGTTCCCTCCGGCGGTGGTTCACCGGCCTGTACCGGCGGTGGCTATGCCAGCAACAGCACCATCACCGCCACGTGCTGCCTGCCCAACGGCTGCTACAACCTGCGCGTGCTGGACAGCTTCGGCGATGGGCTCAACAGCGGTCCCACCGGTG
>JBIIYP010000062.1:0-17163 GCA_044346705.1 Flavobacteriales bacterium | reverse complement strand
ATGCTGGTTGATGGGCCGAAAATAGCCGTTCCCGGCGGGTGGTAGGAGAACTGCCCGGGAACACCCGTTCGGACCTGCACCACAAGCAAGGCGCTGTACGCTGTGATCCAGTCGCTGGTGGCGAACACGGCTGCCACGGTCGATCCGTCCGGCCCAGCAACGAGCCTCGTAACGAGCGCTCGCGCGAAGGTTTATGACCTGTATAGAAATGCCGAACAATTTCAAGCCGGTTGCTCCGTTCGGGACCTTGGGTTTGACGATCGAGGGAGGAAACGGGTATTTTCACCGACCAAGCCATGGAAACGCCCGACGAATCAGTTCACACGTTCGGAGCGATCCGTTGTCCCTCGTTAAGGGAACTGTTGGACCGCAGCGAGATCGAGCTGGACCAGGTGGCGAAGGCACTGGACCTCGTGAACCACTTCGCTTACGGCCACCGACACGCCTCGCTGATGCCTTCGGAGCGCCGTAACCGATTGACCTTGTTCAAGCTCGTCAACTTGGTACGCTATCTGGACCTGTTGCCCGACGTGGAGGTCTATGACATCGGATACCGTTGTCCGGAGCAGCTTCGCGCCTACCACTGCTGCTTGAAGGTGTCTATTCAGCGGGCCTACAGCCGTGGCATCGACCGGGTGAGCTTGCGCATTGCCGAGCAGGCGCACGAGCGGCTATGGCAAGTGCAACAAGCCGTTACGCAGTTTTACGACGGTCTTTCTTGAGCGTCTCCACGCTCTTCTCCAGGCGCTCCACCTGCTTCTCCAGGTCGCTCACGGATTCGTCCACCAGCACGTTACGCTCCAGCTGAGCCTCCACGGAGCGTTGCATCAGCCGTTCCATCCGCTCCAAGCGCTCATCCAAGGCCTGCACAGAGAAGCCGCTCTCCTTGCTGGGCGATGTTTCCAGTAGCCCCCCTCCGCCCGGCCGCCTGAACATCTTGCCACGGCCGATGAGCAACCACTCCGGGTCCAATTCTTCATACTTATTAAGCAGGTCATGGACCAGCAGGATGTTCGGGGGGTTCTTCCCGTTCCGGATGTGACTGATCACGGCCTCCGACGTGCCCAGCGCCTTGCTCAATGCATAACCGGACAGCCCCAAGCGCTCCATGGCTTCCATGAACCGCTGGTTCAGCGGTGGAAGTTTTTTTTCGACGGTTCTTGTCACTTAAGTTATTTTAAGTATGTTCGCCTGCAGCTTGACATCAAAAGTACGCTGGCACGACACCGCAAGCCGACCCCAACCCTCACGATCATGAACCAAGGCCTGTTCAAACCAAAGCCAGAACCTGTCCGGGGAAGCATGCGCAACAAGTCCCTTACCGTACCGGGGGTGGGGCTCGTAGTAGGCCTATGCATGATCGGTCAGGTACGCGCTCAGGACACCCTCCAACTCGTGCGCTCCTACCAGGTCCTCGGGCCGGAGAATGTGAGCGCATTGAGCGGGTTGGGCAACAATGCACGGTACGGGGGTGATGTATGCCGCATCGGCGACCTTAACAATGATGGAGTGACCGACCTGTTGGTCGGACATGGTAGTCACCCGAACGGGTCCGGTGCGGCCTGGATCCACTTCATGGCTGCCAATGGCACGGTGCAAAGCACAGTGCTGCTTTCCAGCGGAGCCAATGGCATGCCCAACCTCAACGCTGGCGACAACTTCGGTGCGCGAGTGGCGGACCTGGGTGATCTGGACCTGGATGGCGTGGAGGACATTGCGGTGCTTGCCCCAGGCGATGATGCAGGAGGGACGAACAAGGGTGCTGTCCACATCTGCTTTCTGAACACGAACGGCACGGTCAAAAGCAAGGTGAAGATCACCGCCGGGCTCAACGGGTTCACAGGGAGCTTCATCAATGGAAGGTGCTTCGATGCTGACGTGGCCGAAGTGGGTGACATGAACCAGGACGGCATCACGGATCTTGCCGTGGGCAGCAGCATTGGCGATGACGGCGGAACGGACCGGGGAGGCGTTTGGATCCTGCTCCTGAACACCAATGGCACGGTCAAGGGCAACCGGTACTACGCGTCCAACTCCACCTCCTTCCCGTGGCCCGGTGGCACCCCTTTGGCCAACAGCGACCTCTTCGGCTTCTCGGTCTGCAAGGTGGGTGACCTCAACGCGGATGGCATCGCGGACCTCGCCGTTGCGGCGCGGTTCAAGTTCAACGTCACCGGGCAAGGTCGCGGGCGCATCTTCCTGATGTACCTCAATGCGAACGGGACCATCGCATCCTACAAGACCATCGGGCCTGGCTTCGGCGGGTTTCCGCAGGTCATCAATGGCACCGGCGGCCACTTCGGCTGGTCGATCGACAATGCCGGTGACCTGAACGGAGACGGCACCACTGACCTCTTCGCAAGCGCACGGCAGCAGAACGTCGATTTCACCGAGGACGGTGCGGTCTATGCCATCTACTTAACGCCCAGCGGCACCGTGCACAGAACGGAAGAGATCTCCGAGAATGCCGGCCTCGGCGGCGCCAGCCTTGGCTTGCACGATCTCGCTTGGTTCGGTTTCCGGGTAGCTGCATTGGGTGATCTGGATGGCGACCAGGTCATGGACATTGCCGTAAGCGCGAACGGACACAACGGCGGCGGCGTGCAACGGGGGCGCATCTATGTCATGGAGCTGAATCCGAAGCCGCTCGTGGCATCCATCACCACAGTTGCGCAGACCGACTCCTTGTTGGGCAGTATTCAGATCAAGGCCGTTGGGGGAGTGCGACCCTACCAGCAGCTCTGGGGGGAGGGCTTCCCCACCCCTACTGCGTTCCAGGACTGGAAGCAAGCCGTCGCCCAGGTGGCCTGGGACAGTCTGGGCATACCCGAACCGGACCTGAGCACCTTCGACCGCGCAGACCTCGCACTCCTCACCAAAGTCGACACGGATCTCGTCCGATCCGGGAGCTACACCTTGCTCATCACCGATGCGGCCGGTGATTCACTGCGTCGCACGGTGGATGTCGGCTATCGGGTACAGACCCAAACGCAAACCGGGGTCCTTCTCCTGGACCAGTCCGAGGTGCAGAAAACAACACCGAACGGATGGACCAATATGCAACTCGTCACCCAGAACATTCTTGGTCCGCAAGAAGATGGGTGGATGACCTTTTCCGTTCCCCAGACAACAGCCAACCTGGCCATGGGCTTGAGGCCCTACGATGTGAACCAGTTGAACGGCTTTGAACAGATGGACCATGCCTTCGTGTTCACCGGATCGACCTACGCTGTACGCCAAGGACAGGGCGCTGCAACGCCCCAGCTCACCTACAACAGGGATGATCGCTTCAAGATCAAGCTAAGAGGCACGACCGTGTTCTATATGCAGAACGATGCCGTTGTCTTCACCGGCACCCTTCAGAATGAAGCGAAAGCCCATATCCTGGACCTGGCCATGTTCACAAACGGGGCCTGGATGAAGGAGATCAAGACCGACTTCAAAACACCGCCGAAGCCACCCAGCTCCGGTGGCGCACCAAAGAGCGCGTTGAAGGTCTCGGGCCGCGCAAATCCTATCTCCTGCGACGGGACCGGTGGTTCTATCGACCACGTTACTTATAGCCTCCCACTCGGAGTTTCGGCCAGCAACACGAGCGTGTCATGGGAAGGTTCGTGGCAGGGAGGGGTACCTACATGGACCGGCCAGGGATACTCCGTTCCAGGGCCAGGCACCTACACGCTTACACTTACTATCACCGGAACCAACGGCTTAACCTACCAAGGCAGCGCTACGTTCACGATCGGCTATGCGGTCGATTGGGTGGAACGGGTAAGTGCAACAACACCCGCTGGCGCCACCAACACATTGCACCGGCTCAGCAATGCGCCAACTGAAGGCCGCGCTGCATCAGGGAACGAAACCGATCAGATAAATGGGTCATGGCACCGATGGAACGTTGGTAGCGGCCTTCAGCCCTGTGGGTCGAATCTGAACGTCTCGATCTTCACCATTCAGAGTCTTATGACCGGTGACCCACAATTGGTGGTTGGCCTGTTCAAGTTCGGCGGGAACCCCATTGTCTATGTCACATGCCAAAATGTTCCAGGAAACCAAACAGGGATACTGGTGGCCTCGGAGACAGATGACGTCCACTTGGAAGTGGCCACGAACGATGTGGTGCTGTCCATCGTCCAAAGCGGTGCATCGATAACGCTTCCCGGTGCGGCGGCTGGCATGGCGGGGCTGCCCTACCGCGGCAGTGGCACCGTCCTCTGCCCCACTTCCACCATTAAGCAGGCCACCTTCAGCTATGCCTGTCGCGAACCCCAACGCGCCCTCCTTGAGGATGACCTGCGCGAAGGCTACCACCGCACCGACCGCAAGAAGCTGCTAGTGGGCTACTGGGAGGACTACAACGACACGCAACTGGACTACGCCATCCATGCCATGGACGGCAACGTGGTCATCAGCTCCTTGACACAGCCCAAAAATTCAGCCTTCGGCTATAACGAGCTCACGTTCGACCTGCTGGCGAATGGCACTGAGCTCGCTGAGGGCTTCTATTGGATGGAGATCACCAACGGCAAGGGCATCAAACAGTACCTGCGCTTCTTCTACGATTCCTCGCTCCAATGAAGATCCCGCACCTCCTCCAGATCGGCGCCGCAGCGATGCTCATGACCGCTTGTTCCCATGCTCCCCTGGCACCGGGCGCGTTCGTGGCCTACGCCATGGACAAGGACAATGGCCTGGTGCAGACCCGGGACTTTGACGACCTGGCCTTGCGCCTGCGCTACCGACCCGTGGAGGAACTCGTGCTCCAGGAGCTCGGGACCGAAGCCCCGTCCGATAGCATCCAGCACGCCATAGTGGCCCGCAAAGGCGCGCATCACTTCAACCTGCAATTGAAAGCCCTGAAGGTGAAGGACCTGCTCAACGCACGCTCACCCGACCCGGACGACTATTTCCGCAAGCAGTACTATTTCGGTTCGCTCGTGGACGCGGACCTGCTGTTGGTGATCGGTGCCGACACCCTGCCATGCGCCCTCGCTCACTTCGAGCGCACCTACGGGGCCGCACCCTTCAACGAGCTGGTCGTGAGCTTCATCGACGACAGCCCCGAACCCTATCGCGACGACCTCCACTTCATCTACAACGACCGGGCCTTCGGGCTAGGCCCCGTGGAATTCGTGATCCGCAAGGAAGATCTGCAACAACTGCCCAGCCTCAAACTATCCTGACCATGCGTATCCACTTCATCCACCGTGTGCTGGCCGTTCTCCTGGTCAAGCTGATGCTCTTGGACATCGCCTTCCCCACCCTGGCCTGGGCGCTCACCGGCGGACCCAGTCAACCCGAGTTCGAGAGCTTCGAGCCGGTGGGAACCGACCAAATGGTGGACCTCTTCACCGGGGACTTCACCTACAACATCCCGCTCATGACGGTGCCGGGCCCGAATGGCGGCTACCCGATCAACCTCGCCTACCATGGCGGGGTAAGCATGGAGCAAGAGGCGACTTGGGTGGGATTGGGATGGAACATCAATGCGGGAGAAGTGAACCGTATGAGCCGCGGCCTACCCGACGACTTCAAAGGCGACTTGGTCACAAAGACCATGAAGATGCGCCCGAATAAGACATACGGCATGGCCTTTAGCGGTCTGCAAAGTGCAGATGTAGAGTTCCTCGGATTGGAGTTCAACGCACCCAACCTGAAGTCCATGTTGTACGTCAACAATTATAAAGGACTGGGGGCACGATTTGACCTGGGGTTGACCTCGATCGTAAAGGACCAGAATACGAACGCTATCAGCAGCACAGATGGAGGGCCATTCTCCTCGTCATTCAGTTTTGATACGCAGAACGGGTTCGAAATGTCGCCGAGCCTGTCCTTTGGCAAGCGCCTCGCGAATGAATCCCATCCATACTTCATTGGTGCGACGCTCAACAGTCACTATGGTCTGAAGAATGTTAATGTGAGTGCTACCTACCGGAACTTTCTGAACGACCCTATTCATTCAATGCGTAAGGCAAATGGGGACTACAAGACCGGCTGGCTTGCTTCGACTGGTACTGGTATCGGGTTCTCCACCGCCAGCTATGTCCCTGCTCCATTCGCTCGGACCACGGGCAAGAACATACGGGCCGGTTTCAGCTGGGGCCCGGCCTCGCCCTCGAACAACTTCGAGGCAAGGGACTTTGAGGGGCTCTACTCCGAAACGCGGATACGGAAAATGGACCAGCGCCAGCAGATTCCCGCCTACGGATACCTCTATTCCGAGAGCCGGCCGGATGATGAAAGGGCTTTGATGGACTTCAATCGGGACAAGGACCAACCGGTAACGCGACGTTCCCCGAACGCCCCCATGCCGGTCTCTACATATGATCCGTTCATTGTCAAGGGCCAAGGCACGGGTGGTGTATTCCGGCCCTACCGATCGGATATAGGCATCTACCATGATGACGTCATCACGAACCGATCCCATGGCGCGGAAGCCTCTATCGAGGCGGCCACGGGCGCTCCTAGCTGGAAATTCGGAGGTGATGCGGGCTATTCCTACAGCTCCTCCTACAGCGGCAAATGGAAGAATGGAGCAGGGGCCGTTCAAGGTGCCACATCACCCTTTGGTCTCCCGCCTGCCACTGACTTACGCTTTCAAGGCCGATCCACCGATCATCCGTTGTATGAACCCTTCTACTTCCGAATGGCAGGTGAACGCACGGCCAGCCCCATTGATCAGTGGGACCATGTGCATGGCGAAGCTCCCGTGCGCTTCGAACTTGCCGAAGCCTTTGGGACCGAAGATGGTTTCATTCCTACGGTCAATGCCGACCCACGTTTACGGAACCGTTTCTCCGACAACCCAGTCGATGGTATAGCAGCGGACAAGAACAAGCGAGAGGACCGTGAAGTACGTGTCCAGAACATCGAGTACAGGACCATCACACAGGTGCGTGCAGATCTGGCCCAAATGGCCCCTGCTCAGTATCCCAAGCATTTGTACGCGCCAGGTACACCGCCCACCACCGGAGGAGGGTCGTTCGATTTCAGCACTGGGAACAGCATGCTCCAACCCCAGCACATTGGTGAGGTCAGTGTGCTCAACCCCGATGGAACACGCTATGTCTATGGAATTCCTGCTTACAACAGCGTGCAGAAGGAAGTGTCCTTCACCGTTGATGAGGGTATTCCGAGCGAGTATGCCGATGCGCAATGCCTGGCGTGGCCTGCGAACGCCGCAACTACCGCTGCCGATCTTGAAGAACACGACATGGGCGAGGATGCATACTACGCCAAGCAAGAGCTCCCCCCCTACGCGCACTCCTACCTCCTCACCGCGATCTATTCGGCGGACTACGTAGATCTGAACAACGATGGACCAACCGATGATGACCTGGGCTACTTCGTCAAGTTCAACTACAACGATGCTGGCGCCCAGAAATGGCGTGCGCCTTTTGATGGTGTCAACTATGTCAAAGGCAACTACTCCAACCCCAATGATGACAAAGCCAGCTACGCTTATGGCGAGAAGAAGGCCTACTATCCACACTCCATTGAGACCAAGACCCACTATGCGCTGTTCCATACATCGGACCGTGATGACGCACGCGGGACCCCTGGTGAGATAGGTGGAGGAGTAGACGCGACCTCCAGCAAAGCAAAGAGGCTCGACCGGCTGGAACTTTTCAGCAAAGGCGAACCTACCCGGGTGCTGAAGACCGTTCGATTCACCTACGCCCATGACGAGCAAGTCCGGAAGATCGCCGACCTGTGCCCTGGCGTCCCCAACCTCACCCCCGGCGCTGCCCAGCAAGGCAAATTGACCTTAGCCTCCGTAGCGATCGAGCATATGGGGTCTCCTAAGGGTTCGCTAGCTCCCTATAGGTTTGAGTATGGGACCAACCTCCCTTACAGCCGATCGACCGTTGACCGTTGGGGAAACTATAAGGAAGGCGCTGACTGTGGCGTGAACCCCTACGTGGACCAAAGTGCGATGGCCGATGTCGACAGGGACTCAAACGCTGCCGCGTGGAGTCTTACTAAAATTCACCTACCATCAGGTGGGAAGATCGAAGTGGAATACGAGAGCGATGACTACGCGCACGTTCAGAACGTGCCCGCTATGCAAATGTTCAAGATCGTTGGGACGAGTGATACTGGAGCTGGATTCCAAACACCTGAGGACCCGATCGAGGCCAAGCTCACCAAGAACCACAAACGCATCTACGTGGACTTGGGAAGAACCTATTATCAAGACCCACTGAATCCATTGGTCAATGTGGTCAATGCCATGATCGCCGGGCAGAATGAGGTATACTTCAAAACTTGGCAGATACTGAAGCGCAAACCCATAAGCGACGAATTGGCGCCATGGGCCAAGGACTATGTAGAGGGATACGCACGAGCGGTGCCTGAAAGCGGGCGTGTATGTACGGACCCCAATTATCCGAATACTGGATACTTCGATGTAGAAATGGTGCATTACGGTACTGCGCCAGTGAAGGACATGCATCCATTCAGGATGGCCGGTCTCCAGTATCTACGGTACGAAAGACCGGACCTGATCACACCGCAGAACAATGTGTTCAATAACTCGGGTATAGGCACTGTCCTAATGGCGGCCTATACCGCGGTCACTTCAGGTCTCCAGATGCTTGCTTCCTACTACAACTTCGCTGTGGTCAATGGTTGGTGTAAGAAAATCCTGTTGTCGGGCCCACAGTCGAAACCTTCATTTGTCCGATTGAACACCCCGACCGGCTGGGAGTATGACGATCCCGATGGCACAGGGCCGTTAGCCGGCCCTCGTTTGGCTGGCAAGTTCGGCGGTGGACACCGCGTCAAGAGTGTGAAAGTGCTGGACAACTGGGCAACGGAAGGAGAACGACAATTCGGGAAGGAATACGGGTATTGGGTATCGAATGCCGACGGCATACGTATCAGCAGCGGTGTTGCCGAATACGAGCCTCTCCTCGGTGGTGAGGAGATCGCCCTGCGCAAACCGATCTGGTACAACGGCAGCGATGCACGGATCAACCTGCGCCACCGCGATGCCTACTTGGAGGAGCCCTTGGGTGAGGCTTTATATCCCGGCGCAAACGTGGGCTACAGCCGGGTGGTGGTGACCGATCTGCAAGATGCGAACGTGAACACCTCCGCCGGTGGGGTCTTGGTCAATGAGTTCTACACGGCCAAGGACTTCCCGGTGCGCGTGGAGCATACGGACCTGGAGAGCGTGCACTTCGCACCGCCGACCATCCCCATTCCCCTGATCGGCAGCATCGCCTTCAACACCCATGGCTACAGCCAAGGCTACGCTGTACACCTGAACGACATGCATGGGAAGCCCAAGGCGCAAAGTACATACGCCCATTGTGCCGATCTGGATGCGCCCCCCAAGACCCGAACGTCGTTCAGGTACAACACACTTCCGGGCAACCCGAACGCGCTCAGCAGTACAGCGCAAGTACTTACAGATCACTTCCAACAACAGACGATGGACTTGGGCAAGACCACGGAGTTCTACGTGGACCTTGCTGAGCACAGCGACATGTCCATTAGCGGCAAACTAGCTGTCAACGTGCAAGGCACGGGCGGCATTCCCTTCCCGATGGCCATGCCCGGCTTCGAAATGTCGAAGTCGAAATTCCGCTCGGTGGTCACCACCAAGGTGATCCACACCCTCGGCATCCTGGGCGAAGTGGTGAACGAAGTGGATGGTGCGACCGCAAGCACGGAGACCCTCCTGTACGATGCCTCCACCGGTGAGCCACTGCTCACCGTAGTGAACAACCCCTACGAAGACCCGGTCTTCACCTACCAGTACGCCGCCCACATGGCCTATGAAGGCATGAGCGGGGCTTACAAGAACTGGGGGGCTGAGGTAAGCCTGATCAACCCGGCCGCCAATGGTTGGTATAACATTTCCCCGAGCGCCTTGGACCCGACGGCCATTTTCATGAAAGGTGATGAGGTTGTGTCCAACACAGGCCCGCATTGCTGGGTTGCGGACGTGAATACGCTAGGTGTGCAGCTGGTGACCGAGAACAACACACCGCCGTCCAATTCGCCGGTGATCACCAAGGTGCGGATCGTGCGTTCGGCACGACGCAATATGCAAAGCGTGAAGAACGGCAGTATCGTCGCTCTGAACAACCCCTTGGACCTCTACTACTCCTCTGCACTTTTTACTGGGTTTAACAATGGTCCCGCAACAGGGTTTCCGTATGGGTGTGACAACGAATCCTGGGCGACCGCTTATATCCAAAAAGACGAACAAACGTTCAGTGCAGTTTGCACTGGATGCCAAGCAGCTCTGGTCTTCATGTCACATCTGTGCGGGCCACCAGCTCCTGGATACTATATACACGTGTTCTTCGAGGACGATCTGACCCTGCCGATCGCACAATACACGATCAATGGCTTTACGGGCCAGTTCACGACCATTGGCAATGTTACTGGTCAAGAGGTGAAGGTAACTGACGATCTTGGAGGCGTTCACTATGGTGTTTACGTTCCTAGTCCGAACATATACACCGGCAATCCACCAGAGTGCTTTGCCAATTGTATGCGCGTGATCCACGCCGATGCCACGAACTACGCTGACCAATGGGCAAACGACTATGACTATGCCGACGTCGGCAGCCCGCAGGTGAACGGCAGCCCGCTGCAAGTGGGTACCAACTTCAACCCATACCGCTACGGACAGCAGGGTATCTGGCGCCAAGTGAAGAACCACTTGTACCAGGTGGACCGACTGAACCCTGCCAGTGCGAATACCGACATCCGCCGCAACGGAGAATATGACATGTTCAGCTTCTTCGACTTTGCCGTCCCCAGCAACAATACCGATGACCGCTGGGTTGCTCGGGAGGAAATGACCCGCTACAGTCCCTATGGCTTCGCCTTGGAGAGCAAGGACGCGAACGGCATCTTCAGCTCTGAGCTCTACGGCTATGGACAGAGCATGGTGACAGCTTCTGCGGTGAACGCTGCGTACCACGAGGTGGCCTATGATGGTTTTGAGGAGAACGTCGGTGGCATCTATCAATCACGTGGGCACCTGCCACTGCAGATCGCGGGAGGCACCGTTCAATTGAACACCACCGGGCATACCGGCAGTACCAGCGTGGTGATACCCCCCGGCAGCCTCGCCGCGAAGCCCCGCATCACGACACTCTCAGCAGGGACCAGCCATTGGGTACCCCAGGTCAACGAGCGCTATGTCGTAAGCGCATGGTTCCAAGGTCCTAATGGAAGCACTCCGGACATCGTCCTGCAGTTGAACGGTGGCACCACGCTGGCTCCGGTTTCCAAATACGTGAGCGAAGCGCCGATAGACGGGTGGCGAAAGGTGGACGTGGAATTCTTGATGCCTGGCAACTACACTGACCTGAGCATCTATTTCACCGTGCCCACCTCCGCTGTGAACTGTTCCGTCGACGACATCCGCATCCACCCCGCCGATGGGTCGATGACCACCTATGTATACGACAAGGGGCTCTACTGGCTGAAAGCGCAGCTGGACGACCGCAACTACGCCACCTTCTACAACTACGACGAGGAAGGGGTGCTGGTGCAGGTGAAACAGGAGACCGAGCGGGGTGTGATGACCCTGCGCACCACGCGCCAGAATTCCGTTACCGCTACTCCACTCCCCCCCATCCAATGACCCGCCGGATCATCACCCTCCTCCTCCTTGCAACCGCCATTTCATCAATGGCCCAGGGGCCGCGCGATGCAAGAGAATGGATGCAGGCATTCGCGGAACGCCTTTCAACGGCCAAAGCCTACCATGTAGCGGCCGAGATCCAGGTGATGAACGCGGCCAAGGGCAAGGTGATCATGACGGAAAGCAGTGAGGCGTACGTAAGCGAGGGGCGATCCTACTCTCAGTTGAACGGCCGCATCACCTTGGTGAACGAATCGGAATTCGTGGTGGTGGATCCCGAGGAGAAGACCATCATGCACCAGGCGCGGAACGTGGAACCGATCTCCGAAGCCGCACCTGCGGTGGACATCAAGGCGCAGATGTTGGAGGCCCTGAACGAGCGGTCCGGGTCGATGCGCGTGCTGGAGGAGGACAAGGCCACCGTGACCATCCGGGTGGACGGCGGTGGCGTCGGTTACTCGGCCACGGATGTGGTCTTGAGCAAACGCGACCTCGCATTGCAACGCATCACCTACCATGTGGAGCCGGGCTCCGGAGATCTGGGAAAAGGGCAGAAGATGGACCGCATCGTGGTCACCTACACCGCATTCGAACTTGATGGGCGCATCCCTGCGGAGCGCTTCAGCAGCCGGAGCTACCTGCGCACAGCACCCAATGGGCGCGTGACCCTGAGCCCGGAGTATGCCACCTATGAACTGGTCGAAGAACCTGGATCATGAACCGCACCGCCACCCTCCTGCTTCTGCTCCTCACCACCTGCCTGTCGGTGTTGGGCCAATCCATGGTGCACCCCACCGAACGTTGGATCAGCAGCCTGCACGGCGTGGCAGGCCCGAACAACACGCGCCCCTTGGCGGCCAACAAGGTGCTGCTGGTGCGCGACCCGGAACTGAACTACCAGCTTGCCTATCCGAACACCTACACCGCCCGCTACGAGCACCGCACCTCAGAGGCCGTGGTGGCCTTGCGGTTCAACGACACCGACCGGGGCCTGTACACCACCGCCTGGACCGCCACGGTGAACTATGTGCTCACCACCCGTGATATCAACGGCACGGTCACCGTGCATCCACCGGCCACCATCGCGGTGAATTACGACCCCACGAACCCCTACACCGACATCAAGGAGGCCTACCGCGCCAACGCAACATGGGCCTCCTTGAAGGTGACCAGTGTGACCCTTACAGGCGGCATGGCCGTGCCCAACGACCTTTACCTGGACCTGCGGTTGGATGTGGACCGCCACTACGACCTTACCACGACAGAGAAACCGACCTTCACTTACAAAGGCGTAGTGGCCGGCGACAATACGCACTACAATGTGCGCTGGAACTATGTGGAAGGGGCCGAGGCCTACGACTTCGAATGGGTCTTCGTAGACACCGAGGGCATCACGGGCTCCACTACCGCACTGCCGTACGACTTCGCCAACGCCACCCGCATTACTACAACACACAACCAATACGAGATCCCCCTCGCCTATACCAAGGGCACCCTCCTGTGGCGCGTCCGCGCTGTAGGGCTCACCGCCTTGAACGGCGTGCGCGAAGAGGGTCCCTGGAACAACCCGCAGACCAGCGGCACTCTCGTGCTCGGCAACGTCGCCTCCAGTTCGTTGTACCGCTACGACTTCACCGGCTTGCAAGAGGACATGAACTGGCAGTACAGCGCCAGTTATGCCGAGCAAGGCAAACGCAAGGAGCTCTTGACCACCTTCGATGGAGGCCTTCGTCCGCGGCAGAGCATGACCTTGCTGAACACGGAGCAATATGCCCTGCTGGATCAGAAGATCTACGATTTCCTGGGTAGACCTTCGTTGCAACTGCTGCCTTATCCCGTGAACGACCGCAAGCTCGGATTCAAACCGAACCAGGCGTTGGTGGGCGGTACGCAATACGACTGGCAGGACTTCGACACCGATGGCACCGTGAACACGCCCGCCACCTTCACCGGTGTGGGGGCAGGCCATTATTATTCCACTGCCAACAGCACCGGTCTGGGCTTCATGGGCCAACTGGCGCCTGATGCGCAAGGGCGACCGTACAGCAGGGTCACCTATTGGAACGACGGCACCGGAAGGGTGCGCGAGCAGGCCGGACCGGGACCCGACCACACCATGGGCAGTGGACACACCACCACCAGCTTCTTTGGCACACCGGGCAGCCAATACGAGCTGGACCGCCTCTTCGGCAACGAAGTGGGCTACGTGCAGCACTACAAGAAGAACCTCGTTGTGGACCCCAACGGTGTCACCACGGTGAGTTACCTGGACCCGTACGGCCGCACCATTGCCACGGCCCTGGCCGGTTTCCCGGACACCAGCGACCCGCTGGCCCCTGTGGATGGATATGTCCAAGGCGATATCACCAAGACGGTGAACGCCAGCATCCCAAGCGCGCTCGACATGGATGGCGACTGGTCCGTCAACAAGACCTTTACGCTCAACGAGCATGGGCCGGTCACCTTCACCTACAACTTGGGAGGTGCGACCTACACGGGGTGCGTTACGGGTGATTGCGCGTACGACATCACCATCCGGTTGAAGGATGACTGCGGTTCGGTCGTGGACCTGATCCCTGGCAACGGCACCTTCGAACCGGCGGAATTCGCTTGCCTGGATTGTGAGAACTACAACCCCGCCCCCTTCACGGTCGATATCGGACCCGGCGTGTTCACCATCGAGAAGGTGGTCCACCTGCGTGAACAGACGCTGAGCGATGCCGAACTGGCCTTCGAATTGGCCACGCCTCCGGGTTGCATTCCACCGCCCGTGGTGGAAGAGATCCCCTGTGCGCAGACCTGCGTGGAGATCTGCACCGACGCTTACAAACAGGAGATCGACGGTGTTCTGTGGTGGTTGGATGAATTGGGCACACCCGTATCTCCAACCCTCAGCACCGAACCCGGATACGACCTCACCCTAGCCAACGCCGTAAATGCCCTTTACAACCAGTGCGTGCTGGATTGTGACGCGCCCGCCCCGGACGAATGCACCATCAAGCTCGGCCTCTTGAAAATGGACATGAGCCCCGGAGGCCAGTACTTCGAGAACCTGGCGCATGAGAATGATGCTGACTACATTACTGCGACGAAGTGGGATGATTGGCTGGTCACCAAAATCGGAGCCACACCTCCTAGCCAGCAAAACTGCACCCTGCCTGTTAGTTGGCAAGATGTAAAGGACAATTGGCAGGTTGACTTCGCCGATTGCCTTGTTACGTTTCACCCCGAGTACTGTCAGTACATGCACTACTGCAAGACAACTTGCACCAACGAGGGCATTCCGAACAACCAGGGCTGCTCAGCCACAGGATCACTGGTCAACACGCCTTTCTATGGCACCTATTACGATGCGCTGTTCGCCCAGGAGGATGCTGGCATGTTGGATCCGGCTTTCGCGAATGTGTGGAACCCCATGCAATGCAGCACGGTGCCAAGCGCTACGAACCCACAATACCAGCCAGTAGCCGCCAACCTGCCGGGTGATGAACTATTGCGTTGCTGGAACTGTACTGCCAACGATTGTTCCACATCGCCGGATATTACTCAGTACCTGCGCCGTTTCCTGCCGATCAACGGAATTGGAGGGACGGTGGATGCGGACTACTACTCGATCTGGTACGTATTGAACGTGACCAACACCATTCCGCAAGGCTTGGGTGGCGCAGGCTTTGGTGTGATACCCGTGGACGACTTCTTCCATATCCTATATGGCACCGGTAACAATGGCTTGGTCTCGGCCACCCCTACGCCAGGTCCACAGCAGGTCACTCCTTATCAGTTCTTCCGCGGTTATTACAACTTTCTTCGTGAGTATATGGCCTACCAAGGCTACAACTATCTATGCTCACCCTACCTCAAGGACATCACGAAGGGATGCAAGGCAATGATATCCAGCCCCAATAACGATGGTCTGACTCTAGATGGCTACCTGATCCGTTACCCCCGGAATCCGGTATTCGATACATGGCCGAATGTCAGCGCATTCATGGCCACCGTGATCCCCAATGCCGCCACCGACGCCTGCCAGACCAGCTGCGAAGCAGCGGCCGACCAACAGATCGCAGCGCTTCAGCTCTGTGATGCCAACGTAACGACCTGCTGCTACACACAGGCCGAATTGGCCAACCTGCGCACGGACCTGATCAACGTATGCAAATTGGGATGCACAGCCACGGACCCCAGCGGTTCCTCCTTGGGCAACGGGGGCACCATGTCCATATTCTCCTTGTGCACCGCGCTACCGGTCTACAACTTCCAGGATGTGCTCAACTGCTTCCTCGGCAACGGCTGCACTACCGCCATCACTTACCCCAACCCCACGCCGCCCAACCCCGCTGCCCAGTGTGCCTGTGACAACTTCAATATGTTGGTGACCGAGCAGGATGTGACCAGCTACACCGAGTTCAACACGGCAATGGAGGAATTGGAGGCCGCACCCGCATATACCGATCAACAATTCACTGGCTGGCTCGCCGCGTGCGCCAGCAGCCCCGTGAACGCCATAGTGGCCGCCACCCTGCCCGATGCCTTCGACTGCGCAAGCACCGCACCCGTGGCCAGCAACTGCCAGAGCGATGCCGATGCCCTCGCCAATTACAATGCGCAGGTCATCTGGCAACAGGCCTTCGACGCCGCGCGCCTGGCCTTCCTGGGGAACGTGCGCACCGCCTGCATGGCCGATATGGCCAGCCGCGAGGTCTTCACCATGGAATACAAGCTCAATGAGTACTACTACACCCTCTACTACTACGACCAGGCCGGCAACCTCGTCAAGACCGTGCCACCGGCCGGTGTGGATCTGCAGATACTGGACTATACCTATGATGACGGCAGTGGCACAGTACCGCTGCCCACCGTGCCCACTACCTTCACCCAAGCAGACCTGCTGAACGCCATCGCCCAGTGTAGGCAGTTCCCCAATGCTCAGCTGGCGCACCCCATCATCCGCCCCGGCCACAGCATGGTCACCTGGTACACCTACAACAGCTTCCAGCAGCCTGTGGCCCAGCACAACCCCGATGGCGGCACCACCACGTTCTACTACGACCAGCTTGGCCGCCTGGTGGCCAGCCAGGATGCCACCCAGGAACCGAACGACCAGTATAGCTACACCCTCTACGACGGGCTCGGGCGGATCGCTGAGGTGGGGCAGATGACAGCGGGTACGATCCCCTTGGATGAGAACATTGCCCGTGCAGCTACGGGAGCCTTACCCCCAAACGGATTCCAAAACCAGCTCAGCACTGGTACCGGCGACTTCTTCGGTACCCGCTCAGCGGTGGAGCAACTCACACGCACGTACTACGATCGCAGTATGGCCTCGCTCTATCCCACCCCAGGCATCCCCGAACTCAATGCGATACAAACGGCCTTCGGAGGCAATGGACCCGCCAACCTGCGCAACCGCGTGGCCAGCACAACCTTCGCCGAAGGGCCCTTTGCCATCAGCAGCAACCTGCCGGTCATCACACCGGAGACCTTCGACCAAGCCACCCACTACAGTTACGACATCCATGGCAACGTGGACGTGCTGCTGCAGGACATCC
>JBIIYP010000090.1:0-5539 GCA_044346705.1 Flavobacteriales bacterium | reverse complement strand
GTGCGATGCGGAATACCTGTTGACCACCCTGAACCCGAAGATGACCAAACGCCACCCGCTTTCCCTCGCCACCGTTCTGCTGCCTGCACTGCTCAACGCCCAGCAGCTGCCCGACCCGGCCCTGATGCGCAACCGTGCGAAAGGCATGGTGGACACGCTCGCCGGCCCTGCGTTCCACGGGCGCGGCTACGTGCAGAACGGCAGCGGCATCGCGGCGGATTGGCTCGAGGCCCGCTTCAAAAAGATCGGGCTGCAGCCGCTCAACAAGTCCTACACCGAGCCGTTCACCTTCGATGTGAACACCTTCCCGGATACGGTCCGCATGGCCATTGACGACAAGATCCTCGTGCCCGGTGTCGACTTCCTGGTGGACCCCGCAAGCGGTCGTTCGGAGGGGACCTTCGATGTGGCCCACCTCACACTCAGCGATCTTGCGAACTCCGAGCGGCGCAGGTTCACGCTCGGCGCCGTCACGGGCATGGCCATGGTGCTCAACTTCCCGGCCACCACCAACGCGGATAGCCTTCGCCTGTATGCGGAGCTGGAGGACGAGATGGTGAACTACGGACCGGTCCTGCGCCGGACGGAGGGCAAGCTCACATGGGGCGTGTCCCGCCATGCCGTGCCGAACGCCCTGGTGGAAGTGCGTTCCGAACTGCTTCCGGATACAGCGAGCACCGTGACGCTCCGGGTGCGCAACAGCTTTGTGCGCGGCCACGAAGCCCGCAACGTGTGGGGCGTGGCTCCCGCGAAAGGCAAGACCAAGGACTGGCTGCTCATCACCGCGCATTACGACCACCTCGGCCACATGGGGCCCGACGTGCTCTTCCCCGGAGCCAACGACAACGCCAGCGGGGTGAGCATGCTGATCACCCTGGCCGAGTGGTTCAAGGCGCACCCCCCGAAAATGAACATCCTCTTCGTGGCCTTCGCCGGCGAAGAGGCCGGACTGGTGGGCAGCGAGTGGTTCGCCGTGGATAGGCCCATGGACCTGGGCGCCATCAAGCTCGTGCTCAACCTGGACCTGAACGGCACCGGTGAGGAAGGCATCACCGTGGTGAACGCCGTGGAGCAGAAGGCCGTCTTCGACCAGCTGGTGGCCATCAACACAAAGGGTCAGCGCCTTGCGCAAGTGAAGCCCCGCGGCCCGGCCTGCAACAGCGACCATTGCCCCTTCACCAAGCGCGGCATCCCCGGCATCTTCATCTACACCATGGGCGGCATCAGCGCCTACCACGATGTGTACGACAAGCCCGAGACCCTCCCGCTCACCGAGTTCGGGGATCTGGCCCTTGACCTGATCGAGCTGGTGCGCGGGTTGAAGTGATGATCGTTGTTCGTTCATCGTTGTCCGTGCATCGTGGGGTGCTTTCGCGACGAACAACGGACAACGAACAACGATGACCTGAGATCCCACAACTTCGCAGCCTCATGTCGGGTAAGCTCATCCTCATCCCCACGCCGATCGGCAACCTGGAGGACATCACCCTGCGGGCCCAGCGCCTGCTGCGCGAATGCGATGCGGTGGTGGCCGAGGACACGCGCGTCACCGGCCGGTTGTTGCAGCATTACGGGATCAGCAAGCCACTGGTGAGCTTCCACACGCACAACGAGCACCGCGTGGTGGAGCAGCTGGTGGAGCGCATGCAACGCGGGGAGGTGCTGGCGTTGGCCAGCGATGCAGGCACACCCGCCATCAGCGATCCCGGATTCCTCCTGGTGAGGGCTGCGGTGCGTGCCGGTGTACCGGTGGAATGCCTGCCCGGACCCACGGCCTTCGTGCCGGCGCTGGTGGCAAGTGCGCTACCCTGCGACCGGTTCGTGTTCGAGGGCTTCCTTCCCGTGAAGAAGGGCCGCCAGACGCGCCTCAACGAACTGCGCGCCGAGCCACGCACCATGATCTTCTACGAAAGCCCGCACCGCGTGCTGCGCACCCTGGCCGACTTCATCGCCGTCTTCGGTCCTGAGCGACCCGCCTGCGCCAGCCGCGAGATCAGCAAGCTCTACGAGGAGCACGTGCGCGGCACCCTCACCGATGTGCTCGCCCACTTCAACGGCAAAGAGCCGAAGGGGGAGTTCGTGCTGTGCGTGGGGGGTGGGGAGTGAGGGGCGTTCGGATCCGTTGGGTTGAGCAAGGCTGAACGCCTCGTTGTTCGTGCCTCGGTGTCCGTCTTCCATGAACCGGAATGTCGTGAGTTCAGCCAGGCAGCGTCGCCTGCCCGGCATCCCGAACAACGATCAATGGACAACGAACAATGCAGCGGGCCTGGGAGCGTCGCCCGTCCGGCATTCCGAACATCGACCAACGACTAACTACTCCCGCACCACCACCACCTGCTCGCTGGCAAGCACCCGCCCATCGACCACCACCCGCACCATGTAAACGCCCGAGTCCTTGCGCGGCAGGTAGCTTACCGTGTTCGCGCCGGAGCCCAGGCGAAGGGGCACACGGTCCACCGCGCGGCCTTGCGCATCGAAGATCTCCAGGTAGGCTTCGTGGCGACCCTGCAGGTCGGGCACCTCGACGGTGAACGTGGTGAGGCCTGACGTTGGATTGGGATGGGCACGGAGCACGGCGTCCGACCGAGGCACCTGCAGTTCCGGAACGCCGATGCCCCAGCAGTCCAGGCCGTAAGGCAGCGGATCGACCGGCGCGGTGGGCGTGTCCGCATCGTTGCTCTTGCCGTACTCGCGGCTGAAGGGGCTGGGGATGCCGCTGGCGTCCACGGTGGCCGCGCTGATGTAGTAGGTGGTGCCGGCAAGGAGGCCGGGAACGGAGAAGCTCGTGTCGGTGGTGAGGTACACGGCCTCGAACGCGGGGTCGCTGCCACTGGGCCGCACACCGATGCGGTAGGCGCTGTTGAAGCCGCCGGTGATCAGTACACGAAGGCCGGCGGGTTCATCGAGCACGGTGAAGGTGGGCGGTTGCGGGCCCAAGGCGAGCAGCGTTGCGGCCATGCCGTTGATCAGCGCGTTGCGTTGCAGGTAGTTGAAGTCCACGAAGAAGCTGTCCACCACCTGGTCGCCATCGGTGTCCACGCCCAGGACATCGGTGCTGGTGTGCTGGTGGTCGCTGTACCACGCGCTGTCCACGCTGGCGTTGCCGTGCTCGTTGGCGCTGGTGAAGCGCAGGTTGCGGTAGCCGCGCTGGCGGAAGGGGATGTGGTCGCCGCCGCGTCCGTCGCGGTCCTCCTGCGGGATGATGCTGATGGCCATGGGCACGGCCATCTGGTCCTGCAACTTCTCCTGGTACCAGTGCTTGATGCTGCGCGCGAAGCCCCGGTGCGGCTGGCTGGTGCTTCCGCTGCTGAAGAGGCGCACCTGCAGGCTGTCCACGCTGCCGGGCGGCGCGCAGCTGGGGGCGCTGCTCGTTTCGCCACAGAGCACGCCGCCCACGATGTCGTTGTTCAGCACGCCCTTGATGGCGATGCCGTTCACGTTGCACCATTCCGCCATGGCATCCGCACCCACCAAGCCCTGTTCCTCGCCGGTGGTGAGCATGAACACGATGGTATGCCGAAAGGTGTAGCGGCTCATCACCCGCGCCAGTTCCAACACGAGCGCGCTGCCGCTGCCGTTGTCCTCCATGCCGGGCGCGGCGCAGACCGTATCGCAATCGCCTGCGCAACGGCTGTCGAGGTGCGCTTCGATGATGATGAGCTGGTGATCGTTGTTGTCACTTCCGGGCAGCACGGCCAGCGTGTTGCGCCAGCGGAACGCATCGCCACAGGAGCCGTTGGGCCAGTCGAACTGCAGGTAGGCGGGGATCAGGCGGTCCTCGTTCGCCGCGCTGAACTCCTGGAACTTGGCAAAGGCCCAGCGCCGCGCCGCCCCGATGCCGCTGGTGGTGCTCAGCGTATCGCTGTAGCTGTGGCGCGTGTGGAAACCCTCCAGCTGTTGCAGGTAGCTCTTCAGGCTGTCCGCCTCAAGGGCCCAGCGCAGTTCGCACAGGATCAGCTCGTGGTCGTCGATCACCTGCGTGGCCGCGAAGTCACTGGGCGTGTACTGTCCTTTCAGCACCTGTTCGGCCGTGGCGTTGGTGACGGTGATGTTGGTGACGGGCTGGGCTTCGGAGAGAAGCGGCAGGAGCACGCCTATGCCAAGGGCTACGGCGGTGCGAGACAGGGGAAGGAGGTGGCGCATGGGTACGGTGGTATATGGGAAAGGTAGCGGTCCTGCTGAAGGATCGCGATCAGGCAGCCCACAGGTCATACCATCGTCTTCCGGTTATCTTGGTATCCGATGGGAATGCACCACACCACCGCACTGCTCCTCTGTCTGTCCGTTGCCCAACAGGCCAGGGCCCTGACCCCCATGCCCGACCCCAACCTCCGCGCCTGGGTGAACAACAACTTCCCCGGCGCGATCGTGGGTACGTCGATCGATGAGACGCACCCCGACGTGCAGTCGGCGACCTATATCGACATCAGCTTCCAAGGCAATGTGACCGACCTGATGGGTGTTGAGGCCTTTGTGAACGCCACCGGCCTCAATGTCAGCAACAACCCCATCACCACCTGGATGGGTCCTGCCAGCCTGCAGACCTTGGCGGCGACCAACTGTGGCATCACGGGTACGTTCACCGCGCCCTGGATGATCACGAGCCTGCTCGTGTCCTACAATGCGATCACCACGCTCGATCTGTCCAATTGCCAGAACATCGCCTATGTAACGGCGCACCACAACCAGATCACGGCGGTGAACTGGCCCTCCAACCCCTCGCTCGGCATTATGGACCTCAGCTACAACCAGCTGACCAGCCTGGGTGCGAACGTGTATCTGCCTTCCCTTCAGAGCCTGAACATCGCGCACAATCAGTTCACCGCGGTCCCCTACGGCTGGAACAGCCTCACCCTCCTCGATGCCAGCTGGAACCAGATCACCGATGTGTCGCAGCTGCATGGGTCCGACTACAACTTCGTCACCGATCTCAGCCACAACCAGATCCAGTACGTGCCCGACCTGGGCAATGCGGAGAGCGTGGACATCAGCTTCAACCCGCTCACACAGGGCATCGCCGAGACCAGCTACAGGCTGGAGACCTTGCGCGTAACCGACACGCAGCTGTCCTGCCTGCCCTATCTCCATCATCCCTTGGTGGACCTCTACTGCACCAACAGCCTGTTCTCCTGCCTGCCCAATCAACCCCCGGACCTGGTGATGAGCGCGGTGAACTTCGGCTTCCCGCCAGCCGTGTGCACGAGCAGCGACCCCTGCTACATGCCGCTCCCGCGGTTGGACCTTCGCGTGTTCCTGCAGGGGCCTTACGTGGAGGATTCCGTGATGATGCGCGACGACCTGCGTGCACAGGGCCTGCTGCCCACCACCGATCCCTACCCTGCGCTTGGCCTTTCTTACAGCGGGGCCGGCTGGCCCGATGCGCTCGACCCGGCCGTGTTCACCACCACCGGCCCCGATGCCATTGTGGACTGGGTGGTGGTGCAGCTCAGTGTGGACGGCGGTGTGTTGAACCCCGGTGATGCCGAGCTGTACAGCCGGCCGGCCCTTGTGCAGCGCGATGGCGATGTGGTGGCGTTGG
>JBIIYP010000061.1:0-17260 GCA_044346705.1 Flavobacteriales bacterium | reverse complement strand
ACGTGGTGGAAGTGAGGGGCTCGCAGGACTCGCCTAGCTTAACCACAGAGGGCGCAGAGGGCACAGAGAATGCGAATGCGATGGAATGCTGGTCGGCTCGCTCGGCTCGCCTAGGCTTAACCACAGAAGGTACATGGAATATGGCGCTTCGGGCTGGAGATGACGAGGCCGTTGATCACGTGGTGGAAGTGAGGGGCTCGCAGGACTCGCCTAGCTTAACCACAGAGGGCGCAGAGGGCACAGAGAATGCGAATGCGATGGAATGCTGGTCGGCTCGCTCGGCTCGCCTAGGCTTAACCACAGAGGGTACATGGAATATGGCGCTTCGGGCTGGAGATGACAAGGCCGTTGATCACGTGGTGGAAGTGAGGAAGAGTGAGAGAGTGAGAGAGTGAGAGAGTGAGAGAGTGAGAGAGATCCGTTCACTCTCGCACTCTTTCACTCTTGCACGGTTACTTTGCAATCCATGAAAAAGCGCCCACCCAGCGGCCTTGGCGGCCTGGTATACAGCACCAACAAGGACATGAGCACGGCCCGGGAGCCCGCCACGCTTCCCCCGCAGCAACAGGACCTCCGCCTTCACCTGGACCGGCTGAAGGGCAACAAGGAGGTGACGCGGATCGTGGGCTTCGTGGGCAAGGACGCGGACCTGGAGGACCTCGGGCGCACGCTGAAGAGCAAGTGCGGCGTGGGCGGCAACACCAAGGACGGCGTGATCCTGCTGCAAGGCGACCACCGGGACAAGGTGCTGGCGTTCCTTGCAGAGAAGGGATACAAGGCAAAAAAAGCTGGAGGTTGATCGAAGCACCTGTACCGTCGACCCAGCGGGTCGACCTGTGACGATACCCCCGAACGAGCAACGGATCGAGCACCACCGCCATCTTTACTCCATGAGCGCTAGTTACCCCGCACCGATCACGCCGCATTGTTCGAACTGCCAGGAGCCCATGGAGCCTGGCTTTGTGGTGGACCACACCTTCGGTTCCAGTTTGCAGAGCAGCTGGGTGGAAGGCAAACCCGTGGATTCCTTCTGGACCGGGCTTAAGCTGAAAGGGCGCCTGGTGTTCCCGGTGACGACCTTCCGGTGCCGATCATGCGGCTTGCTGCATTCTTACGCGTTCCGCCCGAGCGAACGTCACGGCTGATCACGTTCCACGCTGCTGGACGGACGAAACGATGCACCAGCGATCCCGCACATGACCACTAACCTCACCCTCCGCTCCCCTGCCCGTTGGTGGAACCTGGGTTCCCTGGCGTTGCTCTCGGCTTGGCTGGTCACTGTGGCGTTGATGCTGCACGGCAGCAACGACCTGGACATCTTCCTGCAGGCTTCGGGCGAACTGGTGAACGGGCGGAACCCATACTCCCGCACCTACTTCGAGTGGTACTCCTACTTCTACAGCCCGGTCTTCGCCTGGGTGGTGGCCCCGCTGCGGGCCTTGCCCCTGCCGCTCGCCAAGCTGATCTGGGGACTGCTGTCGTTGGCGGCCGCACTGCGCACCGTGCATCTGTTGTTGGAACGGACCGCGCGTCCGCTGCTGAACCCTACGCTCTTCGCGGCGGTGCGCTTCTTTGCGTTGCTCGTGCTGTTCCAAAGCGTCCGTGACAACATCAACCTCTCGCAGGTAACGCTGTTGCTGGTCTGGGCCTGCGTGGAAGGCCTCGGGCGGATCGAGCGCGGCGATGCCTGGACCGGCGGGTTGCTCATCGCCGGAGCACTGGACATGAAGCTGATCCCGCTGGTGCTGCTGCCCTACCTCGCGTACCGCGGACACTGGCGTGGGCTGGTGGCCGTGATCAGTTGTGTGGCGGCGCTACAGCTGGCCCCGTTCGTTGTGTTGGGCATCGACCGTGGCACGGAGCTCTTTCATTCGCGCTGGGCACAGATCGATCCGAACTCGGTGCGCCACATCCTGGATGAGGAGGAACCTTCGATGCTTTCGTGGGGCTCCCTGCTCTCCGCCTACCTCAGCGTGGAAGGCGGCGGCACGAACACCTTGGAGCTGCCGCGCAACCTGGCCCAGCTTTCTGTGGGCACGATCGCTGCGTTGGTGTGGTGCGGGCGCATACTCTTCGGGCTGTTCGCGTTGTACTTCCTGCGCTGGCCACCCTTCCGCAAGGCGGGATCACCCTTGCACGCCGGGTGGGAACTGGCCTACCTGCTGCTGGTGAGCATTCTGGTGTTCCCGCACCAACGACCCTACTCCCTCTTCCTTGCTGCGCCCGCCGTGGTCTGGCTTTGCACGCTGGCCGCCCTACGTGTAAGCAGTTCAACAGCAAAGCCCTGGGGCTGGCTGACTCTCTGTTGCGTCGGCTACCTCGGCCTCAATGCCTTGTTCCTCGCGGGCGAATTCGATGAGCTGTACGATCACTACAAGCTCTTCTCCTTCGTGGTGCTCCTTCTTCTCGGCATGCTCGCCTGGTCCACCCCGGAACGCCTGCGGACCGTCGATGGGCCGCGCTGACCAGGTACGACCAGCCATCTTTGCGTCATGGCCAAGCGCTCCGCCGCCCCAACGACCTTCCGCTTCACCGCTCCGCTCGAACGGTTCGAAGGGCGATATGCCTGGTGCTATGTGGAGTTCCCCCATGATGCGGCGAAGCTCTTCGGCAAGAAGGGGAACATCCGCGTGAAGTGCCTGATCAACGGCGTGCCGACCGACAGGGCCTTGATGCCGCGGGCCAGTGGGCTCCACATCCTCATCCTGGGCGGTGACATCCGCAAGCAGGCCGGGCTGAAGAGGCTGGGCCAACCCGTGGCTGTGGAACTGTGGCTCGACCCGGAACCGGACAAGCTGACCGTGCCCGAGGCGCTTGCCGAAACGCTGGACTTCCTGCCGGAGATGAAGGCCGCCTGGGACAAGCTGAACCCGGGCATGCGCCGCAACATGTGCTACTGGGTGGGCAGCGCGAAGACCGAGGCCACACAAGCCAAGCGCGTGGCCGAACTGCTGCGCCGCTTCGAGACCGGCCACTTCCGGGTGGGAAAGGGGCCTGAAGGAAAAGGATGATGGGCGCTCAGGGCAGGGTGCACCAGTACTGCGCCTTGGTAGGCTCGCAGCGCTCGAAGAGCGGTAGTTCCATACCGGGCTTCACCAGCAGCAAGGCCCAGGGATCGGCGATGTGCAGGTACTTCTTGCCTTCGGCCGATAGCTCCATGGCGAGGGACCGATCATGGGCGCGATCGTCGCGGGGGATGCACAGCCCATGGCGGAGCAAGGCTCCTTCGCCCACACCGGTATGGGTGGTGAAGGCCTGGACCTCCATGTATCCTTCCAGCAATAAGGCACGCAATTGATCCGCCCGTTGCACGCGCCACACGTCATGTCCCGCCCGTTCCCGTTGCTCTTCCGCCGCCAGGAACTGGGGGGCTGTCGGCTCCGCGTAGGTCTCCTTGAAGGCGGCCTCCGGGGCGGGGTCCTTCTTCAGTGCGCTGAACAACGCCACCGCACATCCGGGGCGGACCAGGATCAGTTCCTTCTCCGGTATGTGCACCATAAGCTCTTCGCCCTTGGTGGTGGGCACATAGCCGTTGTACCGCTGGAATTCGGACCCTGTCTCGCGTTTGCGCAGCAGACCGAGCCGCACCAAGGGGCCCAAGCTGGCGAACCGACCGAGGTGGTCCATGAGCTCCTCATACCCTTCCTCCCTGGACCGTAGGATACGGTTCCATCGTAGATCGAACACTGCTGCGGACATGCGGGCAAGTTGGCGGCAACACCGGCCTCGGAATTCAGCCCATGCCGGGGTATTACGAACAGGCCGCGTTTGATCGCCCCGTGTGAACTCCTTCCCCTGCCCGAACGTTCCTACTCAGCTTTCCACTGAATACGCTCCTTTCAGCCCTTGACGAACCGTTGACCTGCTACCTTGGCAACCCCTTTAACGAACCCATGTCCACCACCCCGTTCTCCCTGGTCGCCGTTGCCTTGTTGGCCGGCAGTGCCGCTTTCGCACAATCCACCACCACCACGGCCCTGAACAAGCTGGGGCAGGAGGTGACCACCGTGACCCCGGATGGATTCATGCGCACCGCCCCCATGCGTGAATGGCCCGTTCTCCAGGAGGATCCGGACCGCCCGCTCAGTGCCCGACGCGAAGTGCGCAACGACATGGTACGCCGGGAAGTGGTGAACCCGAACGCCCTGCCACAGGGGCCGGATGAGGTGCTGCAGACCGCCCCTGCGAGCCGCATGGGGCGCGCGCCGATCGAAAGCTGGGGGGGACAATCCGGTTCAGGCTACCCGCCGGACCCTTCCGGATCGGCAGGTCCCGGACATTATGTGCAGGCCGTGAACACCTCCTACCGCGTTTACTCAAAGACCGGTTCCACCCTTGGAGGCCCCTTCTCCCTGAGCAGCCTTTGGCCAGGCAGCAACAACCTGGGGGATCCCATCGTGCTGTACGACCGGCACGCCGACCGTTGGTTCATCTCCCAGTTCCAGTCGCAGCCCAACAAGATCCTCATCGCCATTTCCGAGACGCCTGACCCGCTCGGCGCCTACTATGCGTACAGCTACTCCTTCACCCAGTTCCCTGACTACCCGAAGTACTCGGTGTGGTGGGACGGGTATTACATGACCTCGAATTCGAACAAGACCGCGGTGGTGTTCGACCGCACCAAGATGCTGGCCGGGGACGCGACCGCCGGCATGGTGGCCCTGACCGCGCCTTCGGCCATCACGGCGGGCTTCACCAGCGTGTTGCCTGCCGATGCGGATGGCGACCTGCCGCCGAACGGCACCCCCTGCTACTTCTTCAACCTCGAGGACGACGCGTGGGGAAGCAACCCGGACCGCATCAAGGTGTACGAGATGGACGTGGACTGGGTCACCACCAGCAACACCACCGTGACCTCCTCGCAGACCATCAACACGGCCCCTTTCGACAGCAATTTCGGATCCGGGTTCAACAACATCTCCCAACCCGGAACCACCCAGAAACTGGACGCCATCCCCGGGGTGGTCACCTTCCGGGCACAGCACACGCGCTGGGTGGGCTACAACAGCATCATGCTCTGCCACGTCACCGATGTGGGGGCCAACCGCGGCGGTATCCGGTGGTACGAGCTGCGCGATAACAACGACGGCAACTGGGTCATCCACCAGCAGGGCACCTATTCTCCCGATGCCACGGGAAGCCGCTTCATCGGCAGCATTGCGATGGATGCCAACGGCAACATCGGCCTGGCCTACAGCCATACCGACGTCACGAACAACCTCTTCCCCGGTCTGCGCTATACCGGCCGCTATGCCAACGATCCGCTCGGCGAGATGACCCTGCCGGAGACCGTTGGACAGGTCGGGCTCGACTTCCAGGAGGGCATCAACCGCTACGGGGACTATGCACACATGAGCCTCGACCCCAATGGCAGCACCTTCTGGTTCACCGGGGAATACATCGGCAGCAATGGCGGCCCCCGAACGCGCATCTTCTCCTTCGACCTGCAGGCCACGGTCGGACTGGACGAGGCGGATCCCGTGGCTCCTGCCGGTCTCACGGCCGTGGTGAACGGATCCCGCTTGGAACTGACGCTGGTGGGCTCCCCATCGAACACGCCCCTTCAGGTGGACCTGATCGGTGCGGATGGCCGCGTGCTTCGGACCCGTACTGCCGTGCCTTCCGGTGGTCGTTGGAACGGCGACCTGGACCTTTCCGGCCTTGCCCCTGCCGTGTACTTCGCCCGGGTCGGTGACGCCTCCTTCCAGCGTGTTCAACGGATCGTCATCGCCCGATGAGCCGCTTCCTCCCCACCCTCCTGGCCACTGGGCTCTGTATGGCGCTGCTATCATCCTGTGGCAACAGCAAGCCGGCCACCACTTCTGCCCCTGCCCCGCCAGCCGAACCGACGATCATGCGCTCGGGAACGGTGATGCTTGGGCTGGCCAAGGAAGGTTGCCCCCTGTTGATCCGCCTGGACCCCCAGAAGAGCGGCGAGGTGCTCATCCCCATCGGGTTGGACGAGAAATACTGGAAAGAGGGCATGCAGTTGAAGTTCAGCTACCGTGTTTCACGCGCCAGCAGCGGTGCATGCAAGCAAGGCACGCCAGCGATCATCGAGGACATCTCCGTGATCGGACAGGTGCAGGTGCCCAAGAGCAACCTGCCCACCGAATAAGTAGTGCGCCGAACGCCTCAGTGCGTTCCGATCAGGGCAGCTGCGCCAACCGGGTCAAGGTGGGAGAACCTCCACCGATGTTCAGCAGGATGGGGTCGCGATCGTTCAGTGCCCCGGTGTACTTGGACGTACCGTCCATATTCACATCCGTGCGGCCATAGCCCGTCACCGTGTTCGTCGGCACCGATCCGCCGATCGCCAGCAGGATGGGGTCCCGGTCATTGTTGGCGCCTGTGTACTGCACCACACCATTGAAAGTGACGTCGCCGGCCCAGAGGACCTGGTTGGAGCCCACGGTCCTGCGCGCATCCGTGCCGAAACAGACGGTGGACGAACTGGTCAGGTCAACGGTCGTGGGAACGGCGCTCAAGGAAAGCGGGTCCTGCGTCATCACGCCCAGGTGGATCCGATGGCGCAGGGCAACGTTGTAGGTGCCCGCAGCGATGGAAAGGGACACGGGGCTCGTGCCGTTGGTGCTCACCACATCACCATCGCGTTGCACCAGCGCGGAACGGGTGGCTGCGATGACCGAAGGGTCACCCTCGTCCCGGAGCTCCACCACCACCCAATCCACGATCGCATTGTTGCCTGTGACCGCAAGCACCGGCGGGGATACGGTCTCACCGCCACCACCAACATGCGCGTATCCCAGCGCGGTGTAAGGCTCGGTGAGCGGGATGATCCCGGCGACACGCAAGCCATCGCCCATCAACGCCGTGCCGCTCACGAACGGCCCTTCCAGGAAGACCTTGGCGGCCACTTGGACCGACGGTGACACCAGGTTGATGGTACCGGCCATGGAGCCGGAATGCACCGTGCAGTGGTAGTAGATGGTGGACGGCATCACGAAGTCAGGCGTGAAGCTGATGGTGGTCGCGGTGGCCGGTCCGGCGTAGATCGTACCGCCCGCATTGGCCGCATTGGAATTGATCACGAAGGGATGCGCGCCGCTCACTCCGATCAGATTGAGCACGTAGGTCTGGCCACGGTTCAGGGTGAGCGTGGGGTCCAACTGACCGTTGATCACGTAGTCACTGGCCCCGTTGGTGGTCACCGTGAAGTCCGCCGGGGGAACCAGGTTGATGGCGGCGGTCATGGCAGCGTGATTGCCGCAGTGGTAGTAGATGGTGGACGGCATCACGAAGTCCGGGGTGAAGACCAACAAGGTCCCTTGGACCGGGCCGGCGTAGATCGTACCGCCCGTGTTCCCCGCGTTCGAGTTGATCAGGAAGGGATGCGCGATGCTCACCGTGCTGAGGTCGAAGATGTAGGTCTGTCCCCGGGTCAACGTGAGCGTGGGGTTGAACTGGCCATTGATCACATAACTCGTGGATCCGCTCGTTGCCACGAGGAAGTCCGCCGGCGGTTTCGGTGCCCCGAACGCATCCAAGGGGGACCAGGGCAGGTCTGGCATGGCCGATGTGCAACCCGTTGCCGTGACCAGGTATTCGTGTTGACCATTCCCTTCCAGGTCGCTCGATACGATCGGGCCGGGTTCAACGAAGAAGGAGACCACCGCGACCGCGGTGGAGGCGAACAGGAGGGAGAGGTTCATGCGGATCGAAGCTTATGAAGGTGCGGGCGAGCGGCGCCCAGGACGTTCAGCGCCCTGTTCACCGTAGCTAAAGCTAACCGTACGGCCTTCATATGGGATCGATGGGCGAACCATCCATCCCACCTTGAGGGATCAGAAGGCCTTCAGCTTATCCAGTGCCACCTTGAACCGAGCCTTTGGCAGGAAGGCCTGCTCCAGTTCCACGGCGAAAGGGATCGGCGTGTCCGACGAGCCGATGCGCATCACCGGAGCATCAAGGTCCTCGAAGCACTCCTCGCTGATCGTCGCCGCCAGCTCCCCACCGATGCCTCCGGTCAAGGTGTCCTCGTGCAGCACGATGGCCTTGCCGGTGCGGCGCACGCTCTCCAGCACCGCCTCACGGTCCCAGGGCAACAAGGTGCGCAGGTCGATCAGGTCGGCACTGATGTCAGTGCGCTCGGCCAGGGCCTCCAGGGCCCAGTGCACACCCATGCCATAGGTGACGATGGTGAGGTCCGTGCCTTCGCGCAGCAGGTTCGCCTTGCCGATGGGCAGCGTGAAGAAGCCCTCCTGCACCGGCCCGGTCAAGCTGCGGTAGAGCATCTTGTGCTCGAAGTACATCACCGGATCGGGGTCCTCGAAGGCCGCACAGAGCAGGCCTTTGGCATCGTTGGGGAACGCGGGGTACACGATCTTCAGGCCGGGTGTCTTGAAGAACCACGCCTCGTTGCTCTGGCTGTGGAAGGGCCCGGCACCGGCACCGGCACCGGTGGGCATGCGCACCACCACGTCCGCGTTCTGGCCCCAGCGCCAGTGCGCCTTCGCCAGGTTGTTGGTGATCTGCGTCATGCCCTCGCTCACAAAGTCGGCGAACTGCATCTCCACCATGCTCTTCATCCCGGCAATGCTCAGTCCCAGCCCTACACCCAGGATCGCGCTCTCGCACAGGGGCGTGTTGCGCACACGGTCCTTGCCGAACTCGGCCATGAAGCCGTCCGTGACCTTGAACGCGCCACCGTAATCGGCGATGTCCTGGCCCATCAGCACCAGGTTCGGATGGCGGCGCATGCTCTCGCGCATGCCGTCGCTCACCGCCTCGATGAAGCGTATTTCCCTGGTCCCGGGAACGGTCGGCGCCACCACGATGGGTGTGTTGTTGCTGTATACATCGCGCAGCTCGGCGGCCGGATCGGGCGTAATGGGAGCCTCACTGAAAGCCACCTCCACCGCGTCGGCGATCTCGCCCTTGATGCGCTTGCGCAGACCGTTCATGTCGGTGTCGCTCAGCACGCCGGTCTCCATCAACCAGCGCTCGTAGTTCACCACGGGATCCTTCTTCTCCCAGGCGTCGAAGAGCTCCTGAGGAACGTACTTGGTGCCGCTGGCCTCCTCGTGCCCGCGCATCCGGAACGTCATGCACTCCACCAGCACGGGCCTTGGGCGGATGCGGACGCTTTCGGCCACTTCACGCAGGGTGTGCACCACCTCCAGAATGTTGTTGCCGGCCACCACACGGCTCTCCATGCCGTAGCCCAAGGCCTTGTCGCTGATGTAACGGCACTTGAACTGCTCGTTGCTCGGGGTGCTCAGGCCGTAGCCGTTGTTCTCCACCACGATGATGACCGGCAGGTCCCACACGGCCGCCGTGTTCACGCTTTCATGGAAGTCCCCCTCACTGGTGGCGCCATCGCCGGTGAAGACCAGTGTGCAGTTCCGCTCCTTCCTCAGCTTGTGGGCCAGCGCGATGCCATCGGCCACACCGAGCTGGGGGCCCAGGTGACTGATCATGCCGCAGATGCGGTGCTCGCGCGTACCGAAGTGGAAACTGCGTTCGCGACCCTTGCTGAAGCCGTTCATGCGCCCTTGGAACTGGCTGAAAAGGCGCGCCAAAGGCACGCCGCGCGAGGTGAAGGTGCCCAGGTTGCGGTGCATGGGCAGGATCCACTCGTCAGGCTGCATGGCCAGCGCGGCACCCACGGCCACCGCCTCCTGCCCGATGCCGCTGAACCACTTGCTGATACGCCCCTGGCGAAGCATGCTCAGCATCTTCTCCTCGATCAAGCGTGGACGCAGGATGTGCTCGTAGATGTCGAGCAGCTCCGCGTCGGTGAGGTGGCGACGGTCGAAGGCCAGCTGCTTCTTCTCGATGGTATCGATCATGGGGTGGAAAATGCGGTGCGAAGGTAGCCGTGCGGGAGACCCTCGGTCATCGATAAAGCACCACGGCCCGCCGTTCCGCATCTTCGCATCCGTGTTCGCCCGCTTCCGCCCCCTGTACGTGCTGTTGCTGCGCCTTGGCGGTATGGCCGGGGTGTACACGGTGCTGCGGGGGCTCTTCTGGCTGCTGAACCGCGAACAATTCCCCGCACCGCCACTTTCGGTCTTCCTTGGTGGCATCCGCTTCGACCTCAGCGCGCTGGCCTGGCTGAACATACCGTGGGTGCTGCTGGCGCTACTGCATCCGGAACCTGCGCCCCGTTTCGCACGGACCCAGTGGTGGGTGTTCCTGGGGCTCAACGCCATCGGCCTCTTCTTCAACTGTGTGGACATCGCTTACTACGGCTTCACGCTCAAGCGCAGCACTGCAGACCTCTTCGGCATCATGGGCGGGGGCGGCGACCTGGTGAACCTGGCGCCCGTGTTCATCCGCGACTACTGGTACATCGTGCTGATCTACCTGGGCAGCCTCCTGCTTTCGCGGTGGATGTACGTACTGGCCGATCGCCTTCCGCTGGCCGGCGTCCCGGTGCGGCCACGCTGGCTCTGGCGCTTGCTGGCGGTGGTCATCGTGGTACTGTGCTCACGGGGCGGTGTGCAGCTGATCCCCCTGAAGGTGCTCAACGCGAGTGCATACGCCGAACCCGCGTACATGCCGGTGGTGCTCAACACCCCCTTCACCATCTTGAAGAGCCTGGGCAAGCCGGTGATCGAGGAGCGTCGGTATATGACGGATGCCGAGGCCGACCGCTTGTGGCCGGTGGTGCACCACTACGGGGATACTGCGATCACCGGCAGCAGGCCGAACGTAGTGCTCATCATCCTGGAAAGCTTCAGTGCCAACTACAGCCGGCTGCTCTCGGGCGAAGCACCGGGCTACATGCCCTTCCTCGATTCGCTGATGGCCAACGGGCTTACCTACACCCGCGCTTACGCCAACGGCCGTCGTAGCATCGACGGGGTGCCCGCGATCCTGGCCGCCATGCCGAAGCTGATGGAGGACGCCTTCATCAACTCCCCCGCTGCAGACGTGCCCTTCACCTCACTGGCCAACGTGCTGGCCGCAGAAGGCTATGCCACGAGCTTCTTCCACGGCGGTCGGAACGGCACCATGGGCTTCGACACCTTCACCCGCTCCGCCGGCTACCAGCGCTATGTGGGCCAGGACGACTACCCCAACGCGGCGGACAACGACGGCATTTGGGGCATCCGCGATGAGCCTTTCCTCCAGTACTTCGCCAAGGAGATGAACAACATGCCACAGCCCTTCCACAGCACGGTCTTCACCCTCAGCTCCCACCATCCCTATCACCTGCCTGAAAAGGACGCGCACCGCTTTGCGGCGGGCACCATGCCGATCCACCCCACACTGCGCTACACCGACCACGCCCTGCAACAGTTCTTCGAGACCGCGAAGCGGATGCCTTGGTACGCGAACACGCTCTTCGTGATCACCGCGGACCACACCGCCGACCTGAAGCGCAACGGCCAGCTTAGCGGCACCGCCTTCGACCACTGGATCCCGCTGGTGTACTACATGCCCGGACGCATCGGACCGAAGCAGGAATACCGTACCACCCAGCAGATCGACATCCTGCCCACCACGCTCGACCTGATCGGCCACAAAAAGCCTTTCTTTTCCTTCGGCGCCACCACTTTGCGCGACGAACGCAGCCCCGCTTCCGTCAGCGAAGGCAACGCCACCTGGATGATCATCACCGACGATGTACAGCTGCGCACGGACGGGGAACATGTCCTCTGGTGGGACCGTATGGGGGAAGTCGACCACACTGTCCCTCCGTCGGACAACAAGGAGGTCGAAGGTCCCAACCGACAGTTGCAGGCCGCCATCCAACAGTACCATGCACATTTGCTGAAGCGCGACATGGTCGTGAAGTGAACATGAAGGTCACCCTCCTCCTCAACCCGCGGGCCGGCAAGAAGCGCGCGCTCACCGTGCAGGACAACGCGCGGGCCATCGCGAAGGAACTGGGCGTTTCGCTCGACATCCAGGTGATCACCGCACCGGGCGAAGGGACCACCCTGGCCCGCCAGGCGGTGGAAATGGGCGCCGACCGCGTGATCAGTGTGGGCGGTGATGGCACCTTGAACGCGATCGCTTCAGGGCTTGTAGGCACGAAGGTCCCGCTGGGCATCGTGGCCATGGGCAGCGGCAACGGCTACGCACGCTCGCAGAGGCTGCCGCTCGATCCCGTGAAGGCCCTGCGCATCGCCATGACCGGCGGGGCCAGCGCTATGGACGTGTGCTACCTCAACGACAAGCTCTTCCTCGGTACGGCGGGCATCGGCTTCGACGCGCGCGTGGCCTGGGAATTCGACCGCAGCGAGGCCCGGGGCATGTGGAACTACCTGCGCATCACACTGAAGGAGATCCTCGGCGCCAAGCCCATGCGCGTGGTGGTGAAGGCCAACAACGAGACCACCGAGCACAAGGTGCTGATGCTCGTGTTCTGCAACACCCGCGAGTTCGGCAACGGCGCCATCATCAGCCCCGGCTCCGCACCGGACGATGGCATGGCGGAACTGCAGCTCGTGAGCAAGCCTTCCTTCTTCCCGCTCATGAAGGCCTTCTACGACGTTTACACCAACCGCGCGGACAAGAGCAAGTACGTGAAGACCATCGTGACGCGTGAGGCCCAGGTGAACCAGACCGGAACCCTTACGCACCTCGACGGCGAACCTGCCGTGATCGGCCACGACGTGCGCCTCCGCCTTGAACCGAAGCGGCTGTGGGTGGTGCGGTGATCAAGCAGGATCAATGAAGTTCCATGTGATCCCGCATTCATTTGATGGCCGGCTCGCCATTGCAACTCGACCACGCGGTGGTGATTGGTTGAATGACGACATCGCACTCGTTCGCCGGCTTGGATGGGGCATCCTTGTTTCCGCTCTGGAACGCTCGGAACAATTCGAATTGGGACTAGCAGCAGAAAGCCCTGTCGCCATATCCGTTGGAATTGACTTTCGTTCGTTCCCTATTCCTGATCGAAGCACGCCCCAGCTGGAAGCCCTTCTTCCATTTGCGCGAGGTCTGCACCAAGAACTGTTGGCTGGTGCAAGTGTGGCCGTCCATTGCAGGATGGGCATTGGCAGATCCTCGCTCATCTGCGCGGCCACGCTTGTGGTTGGCGGTGCAGGTGTGGAAGAGGCATGGTCCGTGATCGCGAAGGCACGAGGACTTGAGATCCCTGATACCCACGAACAACGGGATTGGCTTTTCGAGTTCGCCCGTCGATGCTGATCATGTCCATCACGCTTGCCCATCTCATGGTGATCGAACGCTTCAGCGACATACGTGTACGGAGCGACGTCATGCGTCGCACCCTCCTGCTCCTCCTCCCCTTCCTGATCGGCACTTCCTCCGCCCAGGCTCAATGTTGTTGCTCCAGCATCTCGGTGCAAGTGAGCCTGCCATACCCGGCGATGCACGACACGTCCGCGTCGTACACGATCAAACCCGGCGACGGGCCACGGAGCAGTGTCCATTTCGCGGGAGACAGCCTGATGTTCCTCAACTTCCGGACCGGTTGCGGCCGCTCCTCCATCACGTGGACCATCCGCCACAAGTGGACCGGCCAGGAGATGCGGGTGGACTTGGAAGGCCTGTGGGGCGATTTGCCCTATCCGATCATCCGTGTCCCGTTCACCAGCGGATGGTACCGGTTCGATGTGCCGGAGCTCGGGCGCTGTCAGGCCGATCTACCAGACCCGGGCGATCGATACCCGCGCGACGCACAGCGCCCCGGTCGAGCCTTGGAGCAGCCATTCGGGGAGATCGACACCATCGCTTGCCACGGAGGCTTGATGGAGCTTCAGCGCGGCGGCCGGGTGCCCGGTTGGATCCGACCGCTCAACATCCTGAACTTCGGATGGAGCCTCTACGCGCCCCTGCCCGAACCCACCAAGGCGGCAGCGCCGCAGCATCCCGGCGGCGAGGCGTGGTTCCAACGGCAACTGCACATGCGCTTCAGCAAGCCCTTGATCGAGCGACTGAACGTACGCACTACGATCACCGGCATGGCCATGGTGGAAGAAAGCGGCTTCATCCACGAAGTGAACCTGAACGGAGGCAACTACCCCGAGCTGGACGCCGAACTGAAACGCGTGGTGCGCCTCAGCCAACGTTGGACACCCGCGTCGGTCGAGGACATTGCGGTCACGAGCGACCGCACGGTCTACCGCTACATCCGACAGTCCGTGCCCATCTCATTCACCGTGGACCCCGATTCCATCTGGACGGAGATCTCGGAGGAGGCGCTCACGATCGTTCCGAAGGATCCCTCGAGCACCGATGAGCTCACCGTGACCTTCCACTGGATCGGCGGCTCATGCGGGCGCTACGAGGCCTACGCGAAGGTGCAGCCGCGCACCACCGAAAGCGAGGTGCGCGACGTCTTCCTGTATTTCGGCACGATCCTCCCAGCCCAATGCGAAGACCATGCGGAGCAGTCCTTCGGGTTCACCATGAAGTCGCTCCCGCCGGGGAAGTACCGCTTCAGGCAGATGCCGCATCCCAAGCTCAGGAATGGCCCCTGGTCGCCGGATCCGTACCGGGCACGGGGAATCGTGGTGACGCCGTGATCCCTTGGAGATGTCCGCCTCGTTCGGCACCAGGTGCAGCTCGAGGTCGTCGCCTTTCTCCAGCAGCCATAGTTCGTTCTCCTTCAAGCGTAGGATCTCGTAGGTCTCATCGGCCTCATCGTCCTCGAAGTCCAGACGCAGGTCCTCATCGTCGTTCTCGAAGGCCCACCTTCCGGTGGTCTGAAAGCTGAACGTCAGGCTCCCCAACTCGTGATCCGCCTGTAGCGCGGCGTCGCCACCCGTGGTAAGGCGAAGCTCGTACTGTTTGAAAAAGGACGTCACATCATTGCTCCCTTCCTTGGCGCTTTCGACCCGCCTGTTACTGGCGATCCGCTCCTCTCCTGAGCGCAGGCTGAAGGCCGGCCCATCGGCGTACTTATTGCAGCCGGTGATGAAAAACCAACGCCCATCGCGACCAGTATCCGTGTCTTGGAATAGCTCATATGGTTCAGGGACCGGTTCTTCTTCGGTCCGCACCGCAGGGGGCGAACGACGCGCCGAACCCCCACCCAAGCGAGATCGGGCATGAGGTGCTTGGAGGATGGTGATCCCCTTGCTCGGACCGAGGCATACGTTCAACTGTTCTCCCCAACACGACCCATGATACTCCCTCTCACTGAATGCCTCCGCAACCATGACACACCGACCGGGTGTAGAACCAGCAGTGAAAGGATCAAATGATCAACCGCAGCCAAATGTGGCTATTCGAAGGCACTTTTGGCTGTAGTTAACACCGATCAAATGCCAGCGAACAAGGCATCCATGGTCAGCTCGTTCTGCACCAGCTGCCGACTGTGTGCATTGTGCGACAGGCCGTGTGTGGTGATGAACGTGACGAAAATGCTCTTGCGTGTGCGCGTGGCCGACCGGAACGCTTCGGCCTTCGTCATCAGTTCGTTCGCGTACTTCCTGTCGATGGTGAACGGCCCACCGGAGAACTTCATCTCACAGAGGTTGATCACATTGTCGTCACGGTCGATGAGCAGGTCCACTTGCGCGCCGCTCTCATCACCCTTGCCGATCCAGCTGCCCTCCACGCTACGCACGCCCCCGACCCTCAGCCCCTCCTTGATCTCTTCCACGTGCTTCATGCAGATGGTCTCGAAAGTGAAGCCTGCCCAGGCCCTGTAACCCGGTGTGCCGCTGAGCTTGCTCCACACACCACGCGCTGAAGGCTTGCTCGGCTCGATGTAGCGCAGGTAGAACTGCGTGTATTCGTCCGTGATCCGATAGAGCGGATCCTTCTTGGCATCGTAGGGGGCATAGTGTTCGATGAAACCCGACTCCTCCAGTTCCAGCAGGGTGTTGCTGAGCGTACCGCCGGAGGGGAGCCCGCTCTTCCTGAGGATGGCGGTCCGTGTAAGGCCCTTGCGCACGAGCGACAAGGCCCGCACGATGACCTCGTGGTTGCCCGCATGGTCGAAGAGCGAGGCGAACACGTTGCTGAATTCCCCGCGCAGGAAACCCTGCCGATCGAAGCACAGACGGTCGATGGCCTGCGCCACGCTCTCGCCGCGCTTCACCATCTGCAGGTAGTAGGGCACTCCGCCCAGGGCCATGTAAAGCTGCAGGATGTCATACCGCGTGTAGAGCACCTTGTTGTGCCGCAACAACCGCTCGGTCTCGCACAGGGTGAAGGGCGCCAGCCGGATGCGTCGCGTAAGCCGGTTGTGCAGGCCGCCCTTGTTGTTGATCACGCGCTTGATCATGTACGAGGCCGCCGAGCCACAGATCACCACCACCAGGTCCTTGCGCTTCGTGGCATAGCCGTTCCAGAACGCACTGAAGGCCGCCAGGAAGCCGCTGCGGTGGCCATCGAGCCAGGGGAACTCATCAATGAACACGATCTTCTTGACCGTCGCCGCCCTGGCGGAACTGGGCTTGGCCTTCCCCTTCGACTTTTCCAGATAGCGGCCCAAGCGGTCGAAGGCGTCGATCCAATCCCCTGGTGGGGCCTTGGCACGCCCCTTCGCCGGAAAGGCAAGGTGGAAGTTCTTGAGCTGCTGCCTGAACGAGCCCCGGTACATGCCGGAGAACTCGAAGCTCACCCGCCCCTCATAGGCGCTGCGGATGAGGAAGGTCTTGCCGATGCGCCTTCGCCCATGCACCACGATCAGCTCGGAACGCCCGCTCTCCAAGGCATCCAGCAGTATCGCACGTTCTTCATCACGGCCGATCAGCATGGTCCGGAACATTTAACCGCAGCCAAATGTATGTTCCAATGAGCACATTTGGCTGCCATTGATCACACCTCCCCTATCGCGATCCGTTGTACTTCCGGTAAAGATCCCCGCGCAGCAGGCTGAAGAACACCAAGCCGCGGTCGTTCGGGTTCACCATGAAGTCGTTGACGCCGGGCCACTATCGGTTCAGGCGGATGCCGATCCCGAAACTAGTGGCCGCGGGCTGGGCGTCGTATCCGTATGCAGTGCGAGTTGTGGAGGTGCGGCGAACCTGACCGATCCTTACTGCCTTTCATCTCCCCGTTCTGCTGCCATTTGCGCTCTGTCCGAAAGGAGATAGTAGGAAATACCTCACCATTGGTCGCAGCAAGTTGCTTCCAATCGGCGTGAGATCGTATCCGCGATCATTCTGAACTCATCGCCGGAACTCCAAACAGTGCCACGTACAACGAACTCGTAACAGATCAAGCAATCACTGATGGTCTAGCCCCCTAACCTACCGGACACGATTACAGTGGCAAAACTGTAAACTGTGTCCCTATGAGCAACAGACGGAAGTTCAGCAAGGAAGAGAAGCTGCGGATCGTGCATGAAGCCGCGGCCAGC
>JBIIYP010000022.1:0-57526 GCA_044346705.1 Flavobacteriales bacterium | reverse complement strand
TGGACGTGTTCGATGTGTTCGGCAAGCGCGTGTTCACCCAGGAGTACGGCAACAGCGGCGAGCTGTTCAACACCGTGCTCGTTCTGAACAGCGATATCGCCACCGGCCTGTACATGGTGAACATCACCGTGAACGACCGCACCTACACCAAGCGCGTCAGCGTGCTCTAAGCACCCTGATCCACCCCTCTGTGGAACGCCCCCGGCAACTGCCGGGGGCGTTCTGCGTTCGGGCTGTTCCATCAACATCCCGGACCTTACGATCGATGACCCAACGGGACCTGAACGAACTCAGGAACGATCACCATCGAAGCTTCTATCCGATCTCAGATCCGACATCTCCGCACCGTGAAAAGCACTGGTCCTCCACAGACCAAACCCCGTGCGCAACTATTTACGCGATGCGTATCCGGAATTCAGTTCGATCGGCAAGCGACCTGGACCTTGAGGCGGCAGATCCGACCGTCGAGCGGGCTGCTGCACGGAAGACAACACGTTCAGCTCGATAGGCATCCGGCCCATGACGCATTTCGCGCCGATAAAGCGTCCAGGGTGGATCCCCAGCCCCGATCGCTAGAGGAAGTCGTCATAGAGGAGGTACTTCACCCGGACCTTGCGGAAGGCATCAAGACCGGGTTTCCAACTGGCGCGGATGTGTTCTTCGTCCATGCCCTGCGTGATCTGCTCGCGCAACAGGGTTGTTCCCGCAAGCTTGTCGAAGAAGGGTTTGAAGAAGGTGCCTTTGTCCTTGGGATAGGCCTGGTACATGCCGATCAACCAATGCAGCGCCACACGCGGCTCCATGCGGGTGAAGAACGCCCCGTACTCGGAGAGGTCGAGGCCTTGGCACACCAGGCCGAGGTAGGGAGGGTCCTTGGCACCGGGCATGCTGCGTGGCGTGAACGTATGCCCACCCACCGTGCAACCGGGAAACCCGATGAGCTGAAAGGGCTTGTCGGTGCCACGCCCCACGCTCACCGGTGTGCCTTCGAACAACCCCAGCGAAGGATACAGATACACCGCGGCCATGTTCGGCAGGTTGGGTGAGGGACGCACCGGGAGCTCGTAGAACACCGCGTGGTCATACGCTAAACAGGTGATCACACGCAGATCACATCGCACCTTCCCTGCAAGCCAGCCCTCCCCGTTGATCATGCGGGCGTATTCACCGATCGTCATTCCATGCACCAGCGGAACCGGATGCATACCCACGAATGAGCTCATTGCAAGGTCCAGCACGGGGCCGTCCACGAAATGGCCGTTGGGGTTCGGTCGGTCCAATACCACCAATGGTTTGTGCTGTTCGGCCGCCACCTCCATAACGGAATGCAAGGTGCTGATGTAGGTGTAGAAGCGTGCGCCCACATCCTGAATATCGAACACGAGCACATCCACATCGCTCAGCTGTTCGGGCTTGGGTTTCTTGTTGTCGCCGTAGAGGGAGATCAGGGGAAGACCGGTGCGTGCATCGCGTCCGTCCTTAACGTGCTCACCGGCATCCGCATCACCCCGGAAGCCATGCTCCGGAGCGAAGACCTTCACCACGTTCACCTTCAGGGCAAGCAAGGAATCCACAAGGTGCGTGGAGCCGATGCGACCGGTCTGGTTGGTGACCACAGCCACGCGCTTGCCCAACAGCAGGGGGAGGTATTCGCCTGTGCGCTCCGCTCCGACCGTAATGCTCATTGAAGAAGGTGTCGAGATGACCGTGGCCTTGGAAGCCTCCTGGCCACAGGCCGTGAGCGGGACCAGGGCGAGGAGCGCTCCTGCCTGCCGGAAGGCACGGGCTATCTTCGCCGGCGCAGCAACCATGGGCTTCCCCCACTTCATCGCACGCCGGATCCTCAGCGATACGGACCGCCAACAGCGGTTGTCGCGTCCCATCGTGCTCATCGCGGTGCTTGGCATCATCATCGGCATGGCGGTCATGATCGTCACGGTGGGCATCAGCAGCGGGTTCCAGCGCGAGATACGCTCCAAGGTGGTGGGTGCGGGTTCGCACATCGAGGTGGTGTCCATGGCGCAGAACGACCCCAAAGAAACACCACGCGTGGCCATCGATCCGGAACTGGTGACCGCTCTGGAGGCGATGCCCGGGGTCACGCACGTCCAGATCCATGCCACGAAGCCAGGCATCATTGAAACGGCGGAGGAGATCGAGGGCGTGGTGGTGAAGGGCGTGGGACCCGACTTCGACTGGGCGTTCTGGAACGCGCACATCGTGGAGGGCAAGACCATCGATCCGCAGGACAGTGCCAGCACACCCGGCGTGCTCCTCTCCCGCTACCTCTCGAAACGCCTCGCCATCGGGGTCGGTGACACCATCACCATCTACCTGGTGAAGGGGCGCGAGGACATCCGGCCGCGGAAGTTCGCCGTGAAAGGGCTGTACGAAACGGGCCTGGAGAAGATCGACCACCAGTTGGTCTTCATCGGCATCGGTGTCATGCAACGCTTCGCGCAATGGGGCCTGCGGGCGGAGATCCTGGTCACAGATACGCTCATCGGACGCGCCTCCATGCTGCGGGTGGAGGGTCTGGCCTTCGGAGGCGACCACCTGTACAACTACGAATGGCCCTTGTCCACCTTGAAGGGCAAGGGGCCCCATTTCATCGACCCGCAGCTGCTGCAGGTTCTCGGCAGGATCACCCTTGTGGTCAGCGATGAGAGCGGTACGCTGCCCGATACCGCCTGGGTGCGTGTCACCCCCAAGGAACCGCAGCACATCATCGATTCATGGGGCTCGTACATGAGCTTCAGCGGCATCGACGTGGAGCGCGGCGGAACAGGTGGGACCCATGACCGCTACTGCGGCGGCTACGAAGTGGCCATCGATGATCTGGACCGTCTATACGAAGTGGATGACGCGGTGTACAATGCGCTTCCGCAGGGCCTGCGCACCTACACGGTCCGTGAGCGCTTCGGCGAGATCTTCGCCTGGCTGAACCTGCTGGACACCAACGTGGTGGTGGTGATCGCCCTGATGGTGATCGTCGCCATCATCAACATGACCAGCGCGCTGCTCATCATCATCCTGGAGCGCACCACCATGATCGGCGTACTGAAGGCCTTGGGCAGCAGCAACGGCGCCATCCGGCGGATCTTCCTGATCGACGCGGCGTACATCCTGGGCTTCGGCATCCTGCTGGGGGACCTGCTGGGCATCGGGCTCTGCGCGCTGCAGCACTTCTTCGGCATCGTGCGCCTGCCCATCGAGAGCTACTACGTTGACGCTGTGCCGGTGCACCTCGAGCCCATGGCGATACTCGCTCTGAACGCAGGTACGCTCGCCGTATGCGTGGCCGCGCTGGTGCTGCCTTCTTGGCTGGTCACCCGCATCGCACCGGCCCGGGCCATCCGGTTCGACTAGGCCCGGTTGTTCGTTGTCCGTTGCTCGTGGGGAACAGTGCGCAACGATCCACCAACAACGAACAACGATGTACGGACAACGAACAACGAACCCCACCACCCGGCCTACCTTCGCAGCAGCCATTCCGCATGAAGATCCACGAGAACATCCTGAGCACCATCGGCAACACGCCCATGGTGAAGTTGAACCGTCTGGTGAAGGACGTGGAAGCCACGGTCCTTGCCAAGGTCGAGACGTTCAACCCCGGCAACAGCATCAAGGACCGCATGGCGATCAAGATGATCGAGGATGCGGAGAAGGACGGTCGCCTGAAACCCGGCGGCACAATCATCGAGGGCACCAGCGGCAACACCGGCATGGGCCTGGCCATCGGCGCCATCATCAAGGGCTACAAGTGCATCTTCACCACCACGGACAAGCAGAGCCGTGAGAAGGTCGACATCCTGCGCGCCTTCGGTGCGGAAGTGATCGTGTGCCCCACCAACGTGGACCCCGAGGACCCGCGCAGCTACTACAGCGTCTCCTCGCGCCTGGAGCGCGAAGTGCCCAACAGCTGGAAGCCGAACCAGTACGACAACCTCAGCAACTCGCAGGCGCACTACGAAAGCACGGGCCCCGAGATCTGGGAGCAGACCGGCGGCAAGGTGGACCACCTGATCGTGGGCGTGGGCACCGGCGGCACCATCAGCGGCACGGGTAAATACCTGAAGGAAAAGAACCCGAACCTGAAGATCTGGGGCATCGACACCTACGGCTCCGTCTTCAAGAAGCTGAAGGAAACGGGCATCTTCGACAAGAACGAGATCTACCCCTACATCACCGAGGGCATCGGCGAGGACTTCGTGCCCAAGAACGTGGACATGGACCTCATCGACCATTTCGAGAAGGTCACCGACCGCGATGCCGCCATCATGACGCGCCGCATCGTAAAGGAAGAGGCCATCTTCGTGGGCAACAGCGCGGGCAGCGCCATGGCCGGCCTGCTGCAGCTGAAGGATCATTTCAAGAAAGGCGAAGTGGTGGTGGTGATCTTCCACGACCACGGCACGCGCTACGTGGGCAAGATGTTCAACGACGACTGGATGCGCGAACGCGGCTTCCTGGTCGAAGAGAAGCCCACCGCCGGCGACCTGCTGAAAGGCAAGGACCTGCAACTGCTCAGTGTTGAGGCCGATGAGCCGGTGCTGATCGCCATCGACAAGATGCGCAAGCACAACATCGACCAGCTGCCCGTGATGGAGCACGGCAAGCCCGTAGGCACCATCACCGATGCCCGCCTCTTCGATGCGATCCTGGAGGATGCCGAAGTGCGCCACCAGAAGAACCGCACCGTGATGGGACCTTCCCTGCCCGTGATCGGCCTGGACGCCACGCTGGAAGAGGTGGCCGCGAAACTGGGCAATGGCAGCCCTGCCGTACTGGTGAAGATGCCTGTCACACCGAGCGGAGCCGAGGGGTACGGGATCCTGACGAAGCAGGATATCATCGGGAAATTGAAATGACGTTGTACCTGCGACCCACCGGGTCGCCCAACGCAAATGCCACGCTGACCTGTCAGCAGCCACAACGGATGCCCCATGCCCCTGCGTTACCGCAAACACATCCGGCTACCCGACCATGACTACACCAAGGGCGCCTATTTCGTGACGTTGGGTACAAGACCACGCAGGCATGTGTTCGGACGGATCGTCGGAACGGATGCCACCGCACGCATGGACCTGAACGCTGTCGGTGGTATCGTTGATGAATGCTGGCGTGCCATTCCGGACCATTTCCCCCATGTGCAGCTGCATGAAATGCAGATCATGCCGGACCATTTACATGCGATCATTGAACTGACCGGCACATCAAACAACGGCACCGTAGCGGCGACCCAGTGGGTCGCTACTACGGATGCCGTGGGCGGATCCCGCCGCATCGCGCATGGACCGCGACGCGGTTCATTGGCGGCGATCATCGGGGCATTCAAATCAGAAACCACAAAACGGGTCAATCGGTTGAACGGCACACCTGCCAGATCGCTGTGGCAGCCAAACTTCTACGAACGTGCCATCCGCGAACACAACGGCGAATGGGGACGTATCGCGCTGTACATCGCTGAAAACCCGAAGAACTGGCGATGACCATGCGCTCCCCAACTGGCCAAATGGGTCGCACGGTCGAGGTGGTTGCCAATCCTCGGCACATTGCTGTACGCTCGAACCACAGCCTCATATTAGAATCGCGTTCACGGGACAACACGTGGGTCGGTGTGGCGGTCCTGGTCGTGCTGGGGTTGTTCGTTGTGTTCCTTGTGGGCTGTGTTGAAAAACCCCAGAATAATAGTTCGGAAAACACGGTCGGGATTGATACGGCGAAGGGCGAGTTGGCCGCTGCGGACACCTTGCTGACCGAGGTCGCTTTGAACTGCTGCATACCGGTCACCGCCGAAGATCTTGCCGCCGACTACATGCTCGACCACAATGTTCCACCCATGGCACGCCTCATTGCGGATGGGGGGAAGCCTGACCTTTCCAAGGACGCGGAGGCCCTGATGCTATTGGATAGCATGGTGAACGGATGCGATTCGCGAACACGCTGGTTTTACTTCTGGATTGTCTCACGAACGCTGAAATGGTCCGATGGGTACTATTCGGAAGGCGTGGGCAACATGGGGACCTCCTACCTGTTCAAGAGGCCGGAGGAGTTCCTTTCTGCATGGATGGATCTGCTTACTGCCAGAGAACGCGACCAATGGGCTTATTACCTCGCAGGAGAACAGGCCATCGTTTCCGAAGGGTATCCCTGCGACACGGTGATGCGTGTATTCAGTTCACGGCTGAAAGCTGTTATCCCCCACGGTGACGAGCGTGCCGCTCTAACAGGCGACCGCCTTGTATTCAAAGTGGACAGCGTGCTTAGGCTATTCAAGGCGGAAGAAAACTAGCGACCATGCTCTCCACCGACCAAATGCACCGCACTGTCCAGGTGCCGTCGCACCCCCAGCGCATCATCTCCCTCGTGCCCTCGCAGACCGAACTGCTGTACGATCTGGGCTTGGGCGAGCGCGTGGTCGGCATCACCAAGTTCTGCGTGCACCCGGAAAGCTGGTTCAAGACCAAGCACCGCGTGGGCGGCACCAAGAAGGTGGACATGGAAAAGGTGCGCGCGCTGAAGCCGGACCTGATCATCGGCAACAAGGAGGAGAACGAGCGGAGGGACATCGAGGCGCTTGCAGCGGAATTCCCGGTGTGGATGAGCGATATCCGCGACCTGCCCGGTGCGCTGGACATGATCACCCGCGTGGGCGAGCTCACCGGCGCCAAGGATAAGGCTTCGGCCCTTGCAACGGACATCGTGCAAGCATTCGCAACGCTTCGCCCACTGGATCCGACCTATACGGCGGCCTACCTCATCTGGCGCGAGCCCTTCATGGTGGCCGGCCATGGCACCTTCATCAACGACATGCTGATGCGCTGTGGCCTGCAGAACGTGTTCGACGAGGGCGATGCGCGCTACCCGGAGGTCACGCCCCAGGAGCTGGCCGAATCAGACCCCGACATCATCCTGCTCTCCTCCGAGCCCTATCCGTTCAAGGAGAAGCACATCCAAGAGCTGAACATGATCTGCCCCGGGACACCGGTCCGGATCGTGGACGGCGAGCTGTTCAGCTGGTACGGCAGCCGTATGTTGCAGGCTCCGGCCTATTTCAGCGGTCTGAGGGAGGGATGGGTGGTGTGACCACCACCGGGACCCGGCTACCTTTGCCACCGTTCCTGTCCAGCCTGCGATGCGCCTAGGTGTCTTCCTCATCGGCCTCTTCGTAGCGCTGGGTTCCAGTGCCCAGCAAGTGGGCCTGGTGCTCAGTGGGGGCGGCGCCGTGGGTCTCACGCACATCGGGGTGATGAAGGCCTTCGAGGAGAACGAGATCCCCATCGACTACATCGCAGGCAGCAGCATGGGTGCCCTGGTGGGGGCCATGTACGCGGCCGGTCTTTCGCCCTGGCAGATCGACTCCCTCTTCAACACCGAACGCTACAAGCTGATGGCCAGCGGTGGGCTGCAGGACGAGTACATCTTCCACTTCAAGGAGGAGGTGCCGGACGCCTCCCTCATCAACCTGAAGTTCGACCTGGACACCTCCTTGCAGGCCTCCCTGCCGACCAACCTGCGCAGCCCAGTGCTCATCGACTACGAGCAGATGCGGGGCTTCGCCGGTGCCAGTGCGGTGAGCGGGAGCAACATGGACAGCCTGTTCGTCCCCTACCGCTGTGTGGCCAGCGACATCACGGCGCAGCGGCCCGTGGTGTTCTCCAAGGGAGATCTGGCACAGGCCGTCCGCGCCAGCATGAGCTACCCCTTCTACTTCAAGCCGATCCGCATCGACGGGCACCTGATGATGGATGGCGGACTGTACAACAACTTCCCGAGCGACGTGATGTACGGGGAGTTCCTGCCGGACATCATCCTGGGCAGCAACGTGGCCTACAACGCACCACCCCCCAGCGAGGACGACCTCATGAGCCAGATCAAGGCCATGCTGCAGGAGAAGACGAACTACTCGGTGATCTGCGAGAACGGCATCATCGTGGAGCCCAAGACCGCCACAACGCTGTTCGACTTCAGCGACCCGCAACAGCCCATTCTGGACGGCTACAACGCGGCCATGGCACGGATGCCCGAGATCAAGGCGGCGATCGCCCGACGGGTGCCGCGATCCGAACTGGATGCCCGCCGCAGGGTGTTCCGCAGCAAGATGCCGCCTCTGGTGTTCGGCGATATCCATGTGCAGGGCCTGACCAAGAGCCAGACGGTGTTCGCCGAGCATCTGTTGAACAAGCGTGCCGAACCGATCGACGCGAAGACCCTTGAGCCTCGCTACTTCAGGCTCTACGCGGACCACGCAGTGAGCGGCGTAAGCCCAAAGGCCACCTTCGTGAAGGAGCGGGGCAACTTCGACCTGGACCTCCTGGTGAAGCGGGAAAAGAAACTGCATGTGCGCTTCGGCGGCATGTTCAGTTCGCGCCCCATCAACACGGGCATGGTGGGCTTGCGCTACAACATCTTCGGCCGCACCAGCAGCCGCGTGGAGGCCCTCTCCTACTTCGGCAAGTTCTACGCGGCGGGGCAGCTGAAAGTGCGCAGCGACCTGAGCACAAGGCGGCCCATCTACCTGGAACCCGTGTTCACCTTGCACCGGTGGGATTACTTCAGCAGCTTCGCCACCTTCTTCGAAGAGGTGAAACCCAGCTACATCGTGACGCGCGAGGCCTGGGGCGGCCTGAACACGGGGATGGCGCTGGGCAACAAAGGCCTGCTAAGGCTGGACGGCAAGTATGTACAGCAGGACAACAGCTACTATCAGACCGAGAACTTCACCGCTTCCGATACCGCGGACGTGACGGAGTTCAACTTCGGCACCGGGGGCCTATTGGTGGAACGCAATTCGTTGAACCGTAAACAGCACCCCAACGCAGGCGAGCAATTGCTTCTGGAACTGCGCTATGTCGGCGGACAGGAGTGGACCACTCCGGGAACCACCCAGGCTGAACAGACCGTGGTGACCGAGAGCCACGAATGGGTGATGGCGCGGATCAGGTTGGACAAGTATTTCATTCCCCGCGGAACGGTGCGGTTCGGCATGCTGCTGGAAGGCGTGTACAGCACGCAGACCTACTTTCAGAACTACACGGCCACAGTGATCCAGGCACCGGCCTTCCAGCCCACGCCCGAACTGCGCACCTACTTCATCGAGAAACTCCGGGCGCCCCAGTATGCGGCCGGTGGGGCCCGCATGATCATGGCCGTGGCCCGCAACAAGTTCGACCTGCGGCTGGAAGGCTATGTCTTCCAACCGTACAAGCCCTTGCTGCGCGGCGATTTCGACAACACGGTGGTCGGCGAGCCGATCAGCGAACGCTACTACATCGCCAGTGGCTCCCTCATCTACCAGAGCCCCGTCGGTCCAGTGTGGTTCAACACCAGCTACATCGACCCGCTGGAAAAACCCTGGGTCTGGAGCCTGAACTTCGGCTACGTGATCTTCGCGCAGAAGGCGATGGAGTAGTGGAAACGGCGAAAATTGGCACACCCTGCGAACACACATCTCCGACCCAGACTCCCCCTTGCGGGTGCGATGCTTGCCGTTGCCGCGAGTTTGGCCCTTCCGATCGCACTGATCATTCTCGCGTCAATTTCCCCGGGATCCCCTGAAGAGAGTGATGCCGACATCCGCGGAGTCATTGGGGCTCTGACAATGCTGCCCCTGTTTGCTGTGTTCCTCGCGGCCTATCACGGCCTGATATCAGTCGCCGCACTCTTCGTTCCTATTGGGAAGCTTCTTTTGGTCGCGATCCTTCCGTTCATCGGCAGTGTTACGTCGGCAGCCGCGATTATGGCCACCGGAGCCCCGTTGACATGGGACCGGATGGGGGACATGGTTGTCTTCGCAGCCGTGCTTTGGGTACCAATAGCAGTCGGGGCACTGGTCCACTACTTCGTCTCCTTCAAGCCCAGGTCAACAGGAACGACCATTTGATCTTCGCGCGAGAGGCAATGGTGTGAAGACTCCCCCACGAAAAAGCCCCGGTCTCCCGGGGCTTTCCGCGTTCAGTAGGATGTCGGCTTAGGCCTGTGCGGTTGGGCCGCCGAAGTTCATCGGGATCTCCGGCATCTCCGTTTCGCGGATGACGCCGTGGACCTGTTCGAACTTCTGTAGGTTGTCCACCAGCGCCCGCATGAGGCGTTTGGCATGCTGGGGCGTGAGGAGCACGCGGGCGCGCACCTTGGCTTTGGGCACACCGGGCATCACGCGCACGAAGTCGAGCACGAACTCCGAGTTGGAGTGGGTGATGATGGCGAGGTTGGAGTAGATGCCATCGGCCACCTCCTCGCTGATCTCGATGTTCAGCTGGTTACCCTTCGCTTTCTCGTCGGCCATGATCAACGCTTATTCCACCTCCTGCTCGGCCAGGCGACCGGCGAGCATCTTGGTGTATTCCTCCTTGTTCGCCACGATGTTCTTCTGGAAGCGGCGGGAGCCCGTACCGGCGGGGATCAGGTGACCCACGATAACGTTCTCCTTCAGCCCCTTCAGGTGGTCCTCCTTCGCGTTCACGGCAGCCTCGTTCAGCACCTTGGTGGTCTCCTGGAAGGAGGCCGCGCTGATGAAGCTCTCGGTCTGCAACGAAGCGCGGGTGATGCCTTGGAGGAGCGTACGGCTGGTGGCGCTCGTCGCGTTGCGGGCTTCCGCCAGCTTGGCGTCCTTCCGCTTCAGCGCGCTGTTCTCATCACGCAGCTTGCGCAAGGTGATGATCTGACCCACCTTGAGGTTGGCACTATCACCGCCGTCGGTCACGACCATCTTGTCGTAGATGTCGTCATTGACCTCCATGAACTCGATCTTGTTCACCACTTCGCGCTCCAGGAAACGGGTATCACCGGGATCCTCGATCTCCACCTTGCGCATCATCTGGCGCACGATGACCTCGAAGTGCTTGTCGTTGATCTTCACGCCCTGCATGCGGTACACTTCCTGCACCTCGTTCACCAGGTACTCCTGCACCTTGGTGGGGCCCTGGATGTCCAGGATGTCCCCTGGGGCCACGGAGCCATCGCTCAGCGGCGCCCCGGCCTTGATGAAGTCGTTCTCCTGTACCAGGATGTGCTTGCTCAGCGGCACGAGGTAGTACTTGTGCTCGCCAGTGCGGCTCTCCACGATGATCTCGCGGTTGCCACGCTTGATCTTGCCGTAGCTGATGATGCCGTCGATCTCGCTGACAACAGCAGGGTTGCTGGGGTTGCGAGCCTCGAACAGTTCCGTAACGCGGGGCAGACCACCGGTGATGTCACCGCCCTTGCCGGAGCTGCGGGGGATCTTCACAAGGATCTCACCGGCCTCGATCTTCTGGCCATCGTTCACCATGATGTGCGCACCAACGGGCAGGGAGTAGTTCTTGACCTCCTCCTTGCTCTTGGGATCCATGATGCGGATCGCCGGGTTCTTGCGCTTGTCGCGGCTTTCGATGATCACCTTCTCGGTGAAGCCCGTCTGTTCGTCGATCTCCTCGCGGTAGGTCGCGTTCTCCTCGATGCTCTCGAACTCCAGCGTACCGGCCAATTCGGAGATGATCACCGCGTTGTAAGGGTCCCAGGTGCAGATCACGTCGCCCTTCTTCACTGTACCTCCACCCTTGAGATAGATGTAGGCTCCGTAAGGGATGTTGTTCGTGGTGAGGACGATGCCGGTATTGGTGTCCACGATGCGCATCTCGGTGCTGCGGGAGATGACCACTTCGGCATCACTGCCCTTGCGGTCCTTCTTCTTCACCGTGCGGAGCTCGTCGATCTCCAGGCGGCCGTCGTACTTGGCCTTGATCTCGTTCTCGTCGGTGATCTTACCGGCCACACCACCCACGTGGAAGGTACGGAGGGTGAGCTGGGTACCGGGTTCACCGATGGACTGGGCGGCGATCACGCCGACGGCCTCGCCCATCTGCACCATGCGTCCTGTCGCCAGATTGCGCCCGTAGCACTTGCCGCAAACGCCCTGCTTCTGCTCGCAGGTGAGCACGCTACGGATCTCCACCTCCTCGATGGGGCTGTTGGCGATCTTCTCGGCGATGTCCTCGTTGATGGGTTCACCGCTGGCCACGATCAGGTCGCCGGTCTGCGGATGGTACACATCGTGCACCGTCACACGTCCCAGTACGCGATCGTACAGGCTCTCCACCACTTCCTCGCTCTTCTTGAGGGCCGTGGCCACCAGGCCGCGCAAGGTGCCGCAGTCCTCCGTGGTGATCACCACATCCTGCGCCACGTCGACCAGTCGACGGGTGAGGTAACCGGCATCCGCGGTCTTCAGCGCGGTATCGGCCAGACCCTTACGGGCACCGTGGGTGGAGATGAAATACTCCAGGATGGACAGGCCTTCCTTGAAGTTCGAGAGGATGGGGTTCTCGATGATGTCCTGGCCACCGCCACCACCGCTCTTCTGGGGCTTGGCCATGAGGCCTCGCATGCCGCTCAACTGACGGATCTGCTCCTTGGAACCGCGGGCACCCGAATCCATCATCATGTAGATGGAGTTGAAACCCTGGCGGTCACCTTTCAGGCGCTCCATCAGGTTGAAGGTGAGCTTGCTGTTGGTGTGTGTCCAGATGTCGATCGTCTGGTTGTAGCGCTCGTTGTTGGTGATCAGGCCCATGTTGTAGTTGCCCGTCACCTCGTCCACTTCCGTCTGTGCGACCTTGAGGAGCTTGTCCTTCTCATCCGGCACCACCACGTCCATCAGGTTGAAGCTGAGGCCGCCGCGGAACGCGCTCATGAAGCCGAGCTCCTTGATGTCGTCGAGGAACTTGGCGGTCTTGGCCGTTCCAACGGTCTTCAGCACCAGGCCGATGATGTCGCGCAGGCTCTTCTTGGTGAGCACTTCGTTGATGAAGCCCACTTCGGTGGGAACGACGCCGTTGAACAGCACCCGACCCACCGTGGTCTCGATCAGCTTGGTCGTGCCGTCAGGCATGTTCCAACGCACCTTGATCCAGGCATGAAGGTCCAGTTGGCCCTCGTTGTGACCGATGGTCACCTCTTCGGCGCTGTAGAACACACGGCCTTCGCCGCGAACGACCTCTTCCTTGGTGCTCTTCTTGCCCTTGGTGATGTAATAGAGGCCGAGCACCATGTCCTGGCTGGGCACCGCGATGGGAGCACCGTTGGCCGGGTTCAGGATGTTGTGGCTGGCGAGCATGAGCAGCTGCGCCTCCAGAATGGCGGCGTGCCCCAGCGGCACGTGAACGGCCATCTGGTCACCATCGAAGTCAGCGTTGAACGCGGTGGTGACCAGCGGATGAAGCTGGATGGCCTTGCCTTCGATGAGCTTGGGCTGGAACGCCTGGATGCCGAGGCGGTGCAAGGTGGGTGCACGGTTCAGCAGCACCGGGTGCCCCTTCAACACGTTCTCCAGGATGTCCCACACCACGGGCTCCTTCTTGTCCACGATCTTCTTGGCGCTCTTCACTGTCTTCACGATGCCACGCTCGATGAGCTTGCGGATGATGAAGGGCTTGAAGAGCTCGGCGGCCATGTCCTTGGGCAGGCCGCACTCGTGCAATTTCAGCTCGGGTCCCACCACGATGACGGAACGTGCGCTGTAGTCAACACGCTTACCGAGCAGGTTCTGGCGGAACCGGCCCTGCTTGCCCTTGAGCGAATCGCTCAATGACTTCAGCGGGCGGTTGCTCTCGCTCTTCACGGCGCTGCTCTTGCGGCTGTTGTCGAACAGGCTGTCAACAGCCTCCTGCAACATGCGCTTCTCGTTGCGCAGGATCACCTCAGGGGCCTTGATCTCCATCAACCGCTTGAGGCGGTTGTTGCGGATGATCACCCGGCGGTACAGGTCGTTCAGGTCGGACGTGGCGAAACGACCGCCGTCCAGCGGAACGAGGGGGCGCAACTCGGGCGGTATCACCGGCACCACCTTCACGATCATCCACTCGGGATGGTTCGGGCGACGCGCGTTGGCCTCACGGAAGGCCTCCACCACGTTCAGGCGCTTGAGGGCCTCGTTCTTGCGCTGCTGGCTGGTCTCGGTGTTCGCCTTGTGACGCAGGTCGTAGCTCAACGTGTCAAGGTCGAGACGCTTCAGCAGGTCGTACAGCGAATCCGCGCCCATCTTGGCGATGAACTTGTTCGGATCGCCGTCGTCCAGGTACTGGTTGTCCTTGCCGACCGCCTCCAGGATGTCCAGGTACTCCTCCTCCGTGAGGAAGTCCAGGTACTGCAGACCAACGCCCTCCTTGTTCTTGGCGGGGCCGGCCTGGATCACCACATAGCGCTCGTAATAGATGATCTGGTCGAGCTTCTTGGTCGGTAGCCCCAGCAGGTAGCCGATCTTGTTCGGCAGGCTGCGGAAGTACCAGATGTGGGCCACCGGAACGGTTAGCTGGATGTGACCCATGCGCTCACGGCGCACCTTCTTCTCGGTCACCTCCACGCCGCAACGGTCGCACACGATCCCCTTGTAGCGGATGCGCTTGTACTTGCCGCAATGGCATTCGAAGTCCTTCACAGGACCGAAGATGCGCTCGCAGAAGAGGCCGTCACGCTCGGGCTTGTACGTGCGGTAGTTGATCGTTTCCGGCTTGATCACTTCACCGTGGCTGCGCTCCAGGATAAGCTCCGGGCTCGCGAGGCTGATGACGATCTTGTCGAAGTTGCTGTTGATCTTGACTTCCTTTTTCATGTGTTCTTGGGTCAAGGTTCCGCGTTAGTTCTTCTCGTTCGCAGACTCGAGGCTCACGTTCAGCGCAAGACCGCGCAATTCGTGGAGCAGCACGTTGAACGACTCAGGGATGCCCGGGGTCGGCATGGGGTCCCCTTTCACGATGGCCTCATAGGCCTTGGCGCGGCCCACGACGTCATCGCTCTTCACGGTGAGGATCTCCTGCAGGATGTTGGCCGCACCGAAGGCCTCCAACGCCCACACTTCCATCTCACCGAAACGCTGTCCGCCGAACTGGGCCTTACCACCAAGCGGCTGCTGGGTGATCAGGCTGTAGGGTCCGATCGAACGGGCGTGCATCTTGTCATCGACCATGTGCGCGAGTTTGATCATGTAGATCACGCCCACTGTGGCCGGCTGGTGGAAGCGGTCGCCCGTGCCACCATCGTAGAGATAGGTGCGCCCGTAGCGCGGAAGGCCGGCCTCGTCCGTCTCATCATTGATCTGCTCGATGGTAGCACCGTCGAAGATCGGGGTGGCGTACTTGCGGCCCAGCTTCAACCCGGCCCAGCCCAGCACCGTCTCGTAGATCTGCCCCAGGTTCATGCGCGAAGGCACGCCCAGCGGGTTCAGCACGATGTCCACCGTTGAACCATCTTCGAGGTAGGGCATGTCGGCGTCGCGGACGATCTTGGCCACAATGCCCTTGTTGCCGTGTCGGCCGGCCATCTTGTCGCCCACCGTCAGCTTGCGCTTGGCGGCCACGTAGACCTTCGCGAGCTTCACAATGCCCGTGGGCAGCTCGTCACCGATGCTCACCTGGAACTTCTTCCGCTTGTACACGCCACTGACGTCGCTGTGGCGGATGTTGTAATTGTGGATGAGCTGGCGCACCAGTTCGTTCGTCTTCTTGTCCGCTGTCCACTCCGTGGGGTCAACGGTCACGAAATCGATGCCCTGCAGCACCTTGGCGCTGAACTTCACGCCTTTCTTGATCTGCTCCTCCTTGTACTTGTTGAAGACACCGTTGCTGCTGACGCCGCCGATGAGCTTCATCATCTTCTCCACCAGCACGTCCTTCAAGCCACCGAGCTCCTGGTCGTACTCCTTGTCGATCTGGTCGAGGACGGCCTTCTCGTTGGTCTTGGTCTTCTTGTCCTTGATGGCGCGGCTGAAGAGCTTCTTGTCGATGACCACACCCTTGGTGCTGGGGGGCGCCTTCATGGAGGCATCCTTCACATCGCCGGCCTTGTCGCCGAAGATGGCACGCAGCAGCTTCTCCTCCGGGCTGGGGTCCGTCTCCCCTTTCGGGGTGATCTTCCCGATGAGGATGTCGCCCTCGGTGATCTCGGCGCCGATGCGGATCAGGCCGTTCTCGTCGAGGTCCTTGGTGGCCTCTTCGCTCACGTTGGGGATGTCCGCCGTCAGTTCCTCGAGGCCGCGCTTGGTGTCGCGCACCTCCATGATGTACTCATCGATGTGGATGGAGGTGAAGATGTCCTCGCGGGCAACGCGCTCGCTGATCACGATGGCATCCTCGAAGTTGTACCCCTTCCAGGGCATGAACGCCACCACCAGGTTGCGGCCGATGGCCAGCTCACCGTCCTGGGTGCTGTAGCCTTCCACCAACACCTGACCCTTGGTCACCTTGTCGCCCTTGCGCACCAAGGGGCGCAGGTTCATGCAGGTGCTCTGGTTGGTCTTCATGAACTTCGTGAGGCGGTACTCCTTCTCGTCACCGTCGAAGCTCACCGTGCGCTCATCGTCCGTGCGCTTGTAGTCGATCACAATGCGATCGGCGTCCACGTACTTCACGGAACCTTCCCCTTCCGCCATGATCAGCACGCGGCTGTCGTGGGCGACACGCTCTTCCAGGCCGGTGCCTACGACCGGGGCTTCCGGGCGCAACAGGGGCACGGCCTGACGCATCATGTTCGAGCCCATGAGCGCGCGGTTGGCGTCGTTGTGCTCGAGGAAGGGAATAAGGCTGGCGGCGATGGACGCGATCTGGTTCGGTGCCACGTCCATCAGGTGCAGTTCCTTCGGTGTCGTCACCGGGAAGTCGCCCATCAAACGGGCTTTCACGCGCTTGTCGATGAACTCGCCGTTGTCGCTCACTTTCGCGTTCGCCTGGGCGATCATCTGGTCGTCCTCCTCCTCTGCGCTCAGGTAGATGAGCTCACCCTTGGTGTCCACCTTGCCTTCGGTCACCTTACGGTAAGGGGTCTCGATGAAGCCCAGGTTGTTCACCTTGCTGTAGACGCAGAGCGAGCTGATCAGGCCGATGTTGGGTCCTTCAGGGGTCTCGATGGTGCAGAGGCGACCATAGTGGGTGTAGTGCACGTCGCGCACTTCGAAACCAGCGCGTTCACGGCTGAGACCTCCGGGTCCAAGAGCCGAGAGGCGGCGCTTGTGGGTGATCTCGGCGAGCGGGTTGGTCTGGTCCATGAACTGGCTCAACTGGTTCGTTCCGAAGAACGAGTTGATCACCGAGCTCAGGGTCTTTGCATTGATGAGGTCCGTGGGCGTGAACACCTCGTTGTCGCGCACGTTCATGCGCTCGCGGATGGTGCGGGCCATGCGGGCCAGACCCACACCGAACTGGGTGTAGAGCTGCTCGCCTACCGTGCGCACACGACGGTTGCTCAGGTGGTCGATGTCGTCCACATCGGCCTTGGAGTTCACCAGCTCAATGAGGTAGCGAATGATGCTGATGATGTCCTGCTTGGTGAGCACACGAACGCTCAGCTCGCTCTCCAGGTTGAGCTTCTTGTTGATGCGGTAGCGGCCCACTTCGCCGAGGTCGTAGCGCTGCTCGCTGAAGAACAACTTGTCGATCACACCGCGGGCCGTCTCCAGATCGGGCGGCTCGGCGTTGCGGAGCTGGCGGTAGATCACCTCCACGGCCTCCTTCTCGGAGTTCGAGGTGTCCTTCTGAAGGGTGTTGTAGATAAGCGCGTAATCGGCGGCATTGATGCCGGCCTTGTGCAGGATCACGGTCTTGGCACCGCTCTCCACGATCTGGTCCACATGGTGGTCCTCGATCACGGTCTCACGGTCAATGAGCACCTCGTTCCGCTCGATGGACACCACTTCACCGGTGTCCTCGTCCACGAAGTCCTCCACCCAGGTCTTGAGCACGCGGGCGGCCAGCTTGCGGCCCACGGCCTCCTTCATGTTGGCCTTGGTCACCTTCACCTCGTCGGCGAGGCCGAAGATCTCCAGGATCTGCTTGTCACTTTCGAACCCGATGGCCCGCAGCAGCGTGGTCACGGGCAATTTCTTCTTGCGATCGATGTACGCGTACATCACCCCGTTGATGTCCGTGGCGAACTCGATCCACGAACCCTTGAAGGGGATGACACGTGCGCTGTATAGTTTGGTGCCGTTGGCGTGGCGGCTCTGGCCGAAGAACACACCGGGGCTGCGGTGCAGCTGGCTCACGATAACACGCTCGGCGCCATTCACCACGAAGCTGCCCTTGGGGGTCATGTACGGGATCTGGCCCAGGTACACGTCCTGCACGATGGTCTCGAAATCCTCGTGCTCCGGATCCGTGCAATACAACTTCAGCTTGGCCTTGAGGGGCACGCTGTAGGTCAGGCCACGCTCGATGCACTCATCGATGCTGTAGCGGGGGGGGTCGATGAAATAATCAAGGAACTCCAGCACGAACTGGTTGCGGGTGTCCGTGATGGGGAAATTCTCCATGAACACCTTGTAGAGCCCTTCGCTGTCGCGATGCTCGGGAAGGGTCTCGATCTGGAAGAACTCCTCGAAGCTCTTCAGTTGGATCTCGAGGAAATCGGGGTAGGATGACGTGGTGGAGAGCACGCTGCTACCGAAGTCGATGCGCTTGCTCTTGCGGGGGGTCTTCGCCTGGGCCATGGGGGATCGGGGGATGAGAGGGAACGACCGAAGGGAACTGCCTGAACGGTGCATCAGCGGGGCCCCCTGATGCGCGGGGTGGAAGGGAGTGCCTCGAACGGCACAGGACCGCAGGGCGGCCGTCCCGTGCCCGGAGTTGTCCGGGTCGGGACGGCCGTTGCGGTCAAAGCGACGGGAGGTTCTTACTTAACCTCAACTTCGGCACCGGCTTCCGTGAGCTGCTGCTTCAGGCCTTCGGCGTCCTCCTTGGACACGCCTTCCTTCAGCGGCTTCGGGGCACCGTCCACCAGGTCCTTGGCCTCTTTCAGGCCGAGTCCGGTGAGTTCCTTCACGAGCTTCACCACGGCGAGCTTGTTGGCTCCACCGCTCTTGAGGATCACGTCGAAGCTGGTCTTCACCTCGGCTGCATCGCCACCACCAGCGGCGGGGCCTGCGACCATGGCCACAGCGGCTGCGGCGGGTTCGATCTTGTATTCGTCCTTCAGGTACGTAGCCAATTCGTTCACCTCTTTCACGGTGAGACCGACGAGCTGATCGCCCAGGGCTTTGATGTCTGCCATCTTAACGGGGTTGTTACTGAGAATTGAGGATTGAAGCTGTCTGGAAGTGCGTAACGCGTTCGGCTTAGGCGGCTCGTTCTTCGAGGGCCTTCACGAGGCCCGCGATCTTCTGTCCGCCACTGCCCTGCAGACCACCGATCACGTTCTTGATCGGGCTCTGCAGCAATGTGATGATGTCGCCGATGAGCTCCTCCTTGCCTTTCAGCGTGGTGAGCATGGCGAGTTGGTCGTCTCCGATGAAGATCGCCTCGTCGATCCAGGCGCTCTTCAAGCTGGGCTTGGGATTCTTCTTGCGGAAGCCGGAGATCAGCTTCGCTGGGGCATTGCCCTTGGAAGCGAACATCACGGCCGTCTGCCCTTTCAGTGTGGGGAACAAGGCGCTGTAGTCCTTGCCCTCAATGCGCTCCATCGCTTTCTCGAGCAGGGTGTTCTTCACCACCTTCATCCGGATGCCCTGCTTCACGCACTCGCGGCGCAGGTTGCTGGTCGTTTCGGCGTTCAGCGAGCTGGCGTCGGCCAGGTAGATGACGTTATTGGCCTTGATCTCCTCGATCAATTCGTTGATGGCCTGGTCTTTTTCGATGCGGGTTGCCATGGTCGTGATCGATTTGGGGTCAGGCGTTCACGACACGGGGATCGACCTTGATGCCGGGCCCCATGGTGCTGCTGATGCTGATGCTCTTGATGTATGCGCCTTTCGCGGTGCTGGGCTTCAGCTTCACGAGGGTCTGGAGGATCTCGTTGGCGTTCTCGCTGAGTTTCGCGGCGTCGAACGAGGCCTTGCCGATCACCGCATGGATGATGCCCGCCTTGTCCACCTTGAAATCGATCTTGCCCGCCTTCACTTCCTTGGTCGCCTTGGCCACGTCCATGGTCACCGTTCCCGTCTTGGGGTTCGGCATCAGGCCGCGGGGTCCGAGCACACGGCCCAGCGCACCCACCTTGGCCATCACGGCCGGCGTGCAGATGATCACATCCACATCCACCCAGCCACCCTTGATCTTCTCCACATACTCATCCAGGCCGGCCATGTCGGCGCCAGCGGCGAGCGCTTCCTCGCACTTGGCGGGGTCGGCCAGCACCAGCACCTTCACCGTGCGGCCGGTGCCATGGGGCAGGCTCACGGTGCCACGCACCATTTCCGTGCTCTTCTTGGGGTCCACGCCCAGCCGCACCGCGATATCCACGGTGGCGTCGAACTTGGTCGTGCTCACTTGCTTCACGATCTGCGTGGCTTGGGCGAGGTCGTACAATTTGGCACCATCGAACTTATCGACGGCGGCCTTGCGCTTCTTGGTCAGGGTTGCCATGGTCGTTCGTGGTTATTTCTGGAGCGGGCTTGGGCCGTCAACGATGATGCCCATGCTCCGGGCCGTGCCGGCCACCATGCTCATGGCACTTTCGATGGTGAAACAGTTCAGGTCGGGCATCTTGTCCTCGGCGATGGCCTTCACCTGGTCCCAGGTAACGGTGCCCACCTTCTTGGTCTGGGGAACGCCGCTTCCGCCTTTCACCTTCGCCGCATCCATCAGCTGAACGGCAGCGGGAGGGGTCTTGATGATGAAGTCGAACGACTTGTCACCGTAAACGGTGATCACCACGGGCAGCACTTTGCCGGCCTTGTCCTGCGTGCGCGCATTGAACTGCTTGCAGAACTCCATGATGTTGACACCCTTGGCACCCAACGCGGGGCCGATCGGGGGGGCAGGGTTCGCCGACCCGCCTTTTACCTGGAGCTTGACCAGGGCACTGATCTCCTTTGCCATCTTCTTGTTGTTGTGTCCTTTTTAGCGCCTCCCTCTCGGTCAGCTCGGACGGTTGTTTCTTTTCTAAGCGTTCGGTTCGATCGGTGAACGCGTCCTAGATATCCTTCTCCACCTGCATGAAACTGAGCTCCAAGGGCGTCTTGCGACCGAAGATCTTCACCATCACCTTCAACTTCTTCTTCTCCTCGTTGATCTCCTCGATCACCCCGTTGAACCCGTTGAAGGGCCCGTCGATGACCTTCACGTTCTCGCCCACGTGATAGGGATTATGGTTCGCCTCATCGCTCTCGGCCAGTTCATCGACCTTGCCGAGGATGCGGTTCACTTCGCTGGTCCGCAGCGGAACGGGGTCACCGCCCTTCTCCGCACCGAGGAATCCGATCACATTGGGCAGCTGCTTCAAGGTGTGCGCCATCTCTCCCGTCAGGTCGGCCTCGATAAGCACGTACCCGGGGAAGAAGTTGCGCTCCTTGCTCACCTTCTTGCCTTCGCGGATCTGGTAGAACTTCTCCATGGGGATCAGCACCTGGCTGATGTACGTGCCCATGTTCGACCGGCGGATCTCCGTATCGATCATCTCCTTCACCTTCTTCTCCTTACCGGAGATGGCGCGGATCACGAACCACTTCTTGGTGCTCACCTCGGCCATGATCAGGAGCCCATCAGTTTATAGATGAAGCCCAGGATTCCTTTCCAGAAGTTGTCGTTGGTCATGTTATGCACCCCGAAGAGGTAATCCATGACGAACACGAGCAGGCTGAACAGCAGGGCGGCGACCAACACGATGATGGCGCTGCTCTGGAGTTCCTTCCAGGTCGGCCAGCTCACCTTGTTGACGAGCTCGTTGTAGCTCTCGCTCAGATATGTCTTGAAGCTTGCCACTGTTTTTCGTTCGCTTTGGCACGGGTGGCAGGAATCGAACCCGCAGCCTAAGGTTTTGGAGACCTTCGCTCTACCAATTGAGCTACACCCGTATATCCTGTTCCTACCTTCTCCTTTCGGCGGCGAAGGCCGTCCCGATCGCTCGGGACGGCCCTGCCTCCGTTGGTCTATGTGAACTTACTTGATGATCTCCGTCACCTGACCGGCACCCACGGTACGACCACCCTCGCGGATGGCGAAACGCAGACCCTTGTCCATGGCGATCGGTACGATCAGCTTCACCGTGATGCTCACGTTGTCGCCGGGCATGATCATCTCGCGGCCCGCCTCCATGGTGATCTCACCCGTCACGTCGGTCGTGCGGAAGTAGAACTGGGGACGGTACTTGTTGTGGAACGGGGTGTGACGACCACCTTCCTCTTTCTTCAACACGTAGATCTCACCCTTGAACTCGGTGTGCGGGGTGATGCTGCCGGGCTTGGCGATGACCATACCGCGACGGATCTGGTCTTTTTCGATGCCACGCAGCAGGATGCCACAGTTGTCTCCGGCCTCACCGCGCTCGAGGAGCTTGCGGAACATCTCCACACCGGTGCAGGTGCTGTTGAGCTTCTCCTCCTGCATGCCGATGATCTCCACGTTGTCGCCGGTCTTGATGACGCCGGTCTCGATGCGGCCCGTAGCAACGGTACCGCGTCCGGTGATGGAGAACACATCTTCCACGCTCATCAGGAAAGGCTTCTCCACCTCACGGGGGGGAACGGGGATCCAGGAATCCACGGCATCCATCAGTTGCATGATGGTATCCACCCACTTCTCCTCACCGTTCAGTCCGCCCAGGGCGCTGCCACGGATGATGGGGGTGTTGTCGCCATCGTACTCATAGAAGCTGAGCAACTCACGGATCTCCATTTCGACGAGGTCGAGGAGTTCCGCGTCATCCACCATGTCCACCTTGTTCATGAACACCACCAGCTTGGGCACGCCCACCTGACGACCGAGCAGAATGTGCTCGCGGGTCTGGGGCATGGGTCCATCGGTAGCGGCCACCACGAGGATGGCACCGTCCATTTGCGCCGCACCCGTCACCATGTTCTTCACATAGTCAGCGTGGCCCGGGCAATCCACGTGGGCGTAGTGACGGGCAGCCGTCGAATACTCCACGTGAGCGGTGTTGATGGTGATACCGCGCTCCTTTTCCTCGGGTGCATTGTCGATGGAATCGAAGCTGCGCTTTTCCGACAGCCCCTTGGAGGCGAGTACGGAAGTAATGGCCGCGGTCAACGTGGTCTTACCATGGTCAACGTGGCCGATGGTGCCGATGTTGACGTGCGGCTTGTCCCTTTTGAAGGTCTCCTTTGCCATTTGTCTTTCGGTTGTTGTTCTTGTTTCCTGATCTGATCCTACCCTTCCGATACTTGTTGCACAGGCCCTTGCGGACCAACCAATTCGCCGACCTCCTGAGCCTTTGCCGGGAATTGAACCCGGGACCTCTTCCTTACCAAGGAAGTGCTCTACCCCTGAGCTACAAAGGCCTACTTGACTTGTCCATTCACCCCTGCCGCCTTGCGACGGACAGGGGCTTGTGTAGAGCGGGAGACGAGATTCGAACCCGCGACATTCAGCTTGGAAGGCTGATGCTCTACCAACTGAGCTACTCCCGCAGGATCCGACCGGTGTGCGTTCGCGTCCTTCGCTTCAAATGCCTGGAAGCGGCATTGAAAGGCTACGACGAGTGGTGGGGAGAACAGGATTCGAACCTGTGAAGCGATGAAGCAGCAGATTTACAGTCTGCCCCCGTTGGCCACTTGGGTATCTCCCCTTCGATCGGCTCTCCGGAGCCAATGGAGGGACTCGAACCCACGACCGGCTGATTACAAATCAGCTGCTCTACCAGCTGAGCTACATTGGCCTGTACAACAAGGAAAGAACGGTGCCTTTCGCCCCTTGCCGGAAGCAGGTTCCGGAATTGGGCCTGCAAATGTAGAAAGAATACCGACCGCTCCAAATGGGAACGGCCACGTTTTTCAACGTGGCCGTTCCGGCAGGCTCCCTCATGCTAGGGAACACTGCTGTTCAGTGGGTCAACTGGCGCTTCGCAACCTGGTTTTCTTACGTTCCGCCTGGCGGCGAAGGGCTTCAACGGCCTGGTCGGTGGCGTCCTCGAAGCTCTTGCTGTGCCGCTTGGCGAACAGGTCGCGCCCAGGTACTGCCAGGCGGATCTCCACCACCTTGTTCTCGCGTTGGTCCGTGTCCTTGTTCAGCCGCAGGAACACCTCGCCGTTCAGGATGCTGTCGTGGAACTGGGTCAGCTTGCCGAGTTTTTCCTTGATGAAGCCGACCAGCTTGCTATCGGCATCGAAATGGATGGAATGCACGTTGACGTTCATGTTCTGGAACTATTTGGTTCGTTGTTCAATGGTCATTGCCCACCGCGGGGATGGGCTTGTTGATGCACTTTGCGGAGCTTTTCCACCGTGTTGTGGGTGTACACCTGCGTGGCGGCAAGGCCGGCGTGGCCCAACAATTCCTTCACCGCGTTGAGGTCGGCACCGTGCTCGAGCATGTGTGTGGCGAAGGTGTGTCGAAGGACGTGTGGACTGCGTTTCCGCTGGGTGGTGACCGTACCAAGATAACGCTCCACGAGCCGTTGTACGCTCCTGCGGGCCATGGGTTTCCCTTTTTCACTGATGAACAGCGGCAGGGAACCCGCCCCCCCCGCTCCCAGGAGCATATCACGGGCCGCCACATAAGCGTCCAACACGGATACCAACTCATCGGACAACGGCAGGATCCGCTCCTTGTTGCGCTTCCCCAGTACACGCAGGGTCCTCGCCCCGCGGTCCAGGTCGCCGGGGCCAAGCCCCAGCAGTTCCGCCAGTCGCATGCCGGTGCCATAGAACATTTCCATGACGCAGCGGTCGCGCAGGCCCTCGAACCCGTCCGGCCAGCGCATCCCGCTGAACAGGGAACCCATCCGCTTCTCCTCGACGAACTCGGGCAGGCGGCCGGGGGTGCGGGGCGGATCGATGAGGTCCGTGGGGTCGCTTCCGACCACCCCTATGGTGCGTGCGAACCGGTAGAAGGCCCGCAAGGCGCTGAGCTTGCGGTTCACGCTGCGGGGGCCTGTGCCTTGGCCCAGCAGGTCCATCATCCAGGCACGGATGGCCTTGTCATTGGCCAGTTCGGCCCCTTCCTGCCCGGTCAAGCCCTTCAGGTAGGCTTGGAATTGGAGAAGGTCTCGCCGGTATGCTGACACCGTCAGCGGACTGCACCGCTTTTCAAAGGCCAGGTGATCAAGGAAGCGGTCCAGCAGCATGCATACAAAAAAGGCGAAAAGACCCGTAGGTCCTTTCGCCTTTAACGTTCGTTGGCCGTGAGCTTATTGCTCTCCGCCGTAGGTCTCGAGCTTGTAAACGGCGCGCAGCACCTGCTTGCGACGTTCCACGGAAGGCTTGATGAAGGCCTGGCGCTTGCGCAGAGCGCGAAGCGTGCCGGTGCGCTCGAACTTCTTCTTGAACTTCTTGAGCGCCTTGTCGATGGGTTCGCCTTCCTTGACGGGGATGATGAGCATGGTGGTGTGTCCTTTTCGCTGCCCGCTGTTCGGGCAATGGGGGTGCAAATATAACGGAGTCCCCGATCCGTGCAACAGGGCTATTTCAGGATCTCACGGCCGATGACCAGCTTCTGGATCTCGCTGGTGCCTTCGCCGATGGTGCAAAGCTTGCTGTCGCGGTAGAACTTCTCAACCGGGAAATCCTTGGTGTAGCCATAGCCACCGAAGATCTGCACGGCCTCGGTGCTGGCCCAGACACAGGTCTCGCTGGCGTAATACTTCGCCATGGCACCTGCCTTGGTCACTTTGAGGTGACGGTTCTTCATGTCGCTGGCCTGCCGGATGAGCAGTTCAGAGGCCTCGATCCGGGTGGCCATGTCCGCCAGCTTGAAGCTGATGGCCTGGAAGTTCGCGATGGGCTGACCGAACTGTTGGCGTTCCTTGGCGTACTTCACGCTGGCATCGAAGGCGCCACGGGCAATGCCCAGGCTCAAGGCGGCGATGCTGATCCGTCCTCCGTCCAACACCTTCATGGCCTGCTGGAACCCCTCGCCCACGTTGCCCAGCACATTCTCCTCCGGAACCCGGCAATCCTCGAAGATCACTTCGGCGGTCTCGCTTGCCCGCATACCGAGCTTGTTCTCCTTCTTGCCGGCCTTCAGGCCCGGAGTGCCGCGCTCGATCACGAAGGCGGTCATGCCCCTGCTGTCGAGCAGCTCGCCGGTGCGCACGATGGCCACCAACACGTCGCTGCTGATGCCGTGGGTGATCCAGCACTTGGTCCCGTTCAACACCCATTCGTTCCCTTCCTTGCGGGCCGTGCACTTCATGCGCATGGCATCGCTCCCGGTGTTGGGCTCGGTGATGGCCCAGGCCCCCAGCCATTCGCCGGTGGCCAGCTTGGTGAGCCATTTCTTCTTTTGGGCGTCGTTGCCGAAGTAATTGATGTGACCGGTGCAAAGGCTGTTGTGGGCCGCAACGCTCAACCCGATGCTGCCGCAGATCCGTGAGACCTCCACGATGGTGTCCACGTACTCGTGGTAACCCAGGCCCGCGCCGCCATATTCCTCGGGCACGAAGACGCCCAACATGCCGGCGGGACCAAAATGGTCCGTGAAGAGCTTCTTGGGGAAATGCTGGGGCTCGTCCCACGCCATGATGTTCGGGCGCACTTCGCGTTCGCACAGGTCGCGCACGGCCTGCGCGATCATCGTCTGGTTCTCGGTGGGGTTGAACTCCATGGGTCAGTAGGTCACTAAGCGGATGATGTCGGCGTTGAAGTGTCGAAGTTTTTCAACGCCGTGCAGGAACGATAGTTCGATGAGGAAACTGAATGCGGCCACCGTTCCGCCTTGCATGCGGATCAGCTCGGCCGCAGCAGCAGCGGTCCCGCCGGTGGCCAGCAGGTCGTCGTGCACAAGGACGCGCATGCCCGGCTTCACCGTGTCCACGTGCATCTCGATCGCGGCACTTCCGTATTCAAGATCGTATTTGTAGCTCACCGTGTGGTAAGGCAGTTTGCCCTTCTTGCGCACAGTGATGAAGGGTACGCCCAGCTCCAATGCGAGCGGCATGCCGTAGAGGAAACCACGGCTTTCGACCCCTGCGATGGCATCAACGGGCGTGGACCGAAGGGCCTCGCGGAAGCCCTCCACCACCGCGAGCGACAAGAGCGGTTGCTCCATCACCGGTGTGATATCACGGAACAGGATGCCCGGCTTGGGGAAATCAGGCACCGCACGGATGGCGCTGCGCAGCCGGGTCTCAAGGTCGTTCACGGGGCCGTCAGGTAGGGCGCAAGTTTACGGAAGAGGCTGTCGTTGACGAGGACACAGCCCTTGATGCCTGCAACGTCCGAAAAGCCACCGTGCTGGCCGCGGTAGGCCACCAGCGCCTTGGCCACCTTCCAGCCCAGATAGGGATGAGCGGCGAGCTCTTCCACGGTGGCCGTGTTCACGGAGATCCGGCGGATCACCAAGGTATCCAGCACCAAGCGCTGCTTCAGCGTGGCCACCGCATCGGGCTTGTCCTTCAGCACATACACTTCGGCCAGCTGATCCAGGCTGTGGAACCCGCCCAGTCTGTCGCGATACTTGATGATGCCCTTGGCGAACGATGGCCCGATCCCGGGTACGGCGACCAGTGCAACGCTGTCCGCCGAGTTCACCTCCACCGCACGGGGAACGTAGCGCGGTGGGAAGTCGCGCGCCGCCCGGGCATCTCCTCCGGTCGGATCTTCCCGGGGAGCAAGGCTATCCGGCAATTGGATGAACGGCGCCCATTGTACGAACAGTTCCGGATCCACGACACGCATTTTCGCCACGTCGCGCTTGGAACGAAAGCGGCCTCCACCGGCCTCGTACTTGTGGATCACCGCAGCCTGCCGTTCGCTGAGCCCGAGCGCCATCCACTGATCCACGGGAAGGCCATTGGGGTCGAAGGGGAACAAGGTCGCGCGTTCCGCACGCGACCGCCCCTCACCCACCGTATCGCGCGGCGTTCTTCGCGCTTCGACCCAGCGCTCCATGGCTGTGGAGAGCACGGCCAGCCGCGTGTCGTCCGGGGGACGTATCCATTGCTCGTAGGTCACCCATACCGCTGCGGCCAAGCAACCGGCCAGGAGGACCATGAAGCCTCGCCGCTCGCTGCGATGCATGCTCAACGCGTCCTTCCAGTGCTGACCAAGGGGTGACATGGCGATCCTGCTCAGCCAAGTTGAGCGTTCAACACCGCCAATCCTTCCTCGAAGCCACGTGGGGCGTAGCCGAGTTCGCGGCGGGCCTTATCCAGCACGAACCCGGTGCGCGGCGGGCGTTTCGCGGGCTGACCCAAGGAGTCGCTCTTCACCGGCGTTACGACCGACGTATCCAGGTGGAAGAAGACACCCACACGGTGTACCAGTTCCAGGATGCTCATCCCATCGGGACCGCTCAGGTTATAGATCCCTGTGGCCCCCTGCTTCGCCATGCGGATGCAGCCATCGGCCAGGTCCTCGGCCAGCGTGGGCATGCGCCATTGGTCGTCCACCACCTTGATCGGCTCGCCCTTTTCCAAGGCACCCTTTGCCCAGAGCACCACGTTGCTGCGGCTCAAGCCTTCGGCAATGCCGTACACGATGATCGTGCGGGCGATGGCCCATTTCGAAAGCCCGGAACCCATGACCAGCCGCTCACTGTCCAGTTTGCTATGGCCATAGATGCTCAGGGGCGCGGGAACGTCCTCCTCCGAGTAGGGTCCCTTTCGGCCGTCGAAGATGAAGTCCGTGCTCAGGTGGATGAAATGCGACCCATGCCGCTTGGCCGCGTGGAGCAAGAGCTCCGTTGCCTTCACGTTCTGCAGCTGGCATTGGAATGGGTCCAGTTCACAGGCATCCACGTTGGTCATGGCCGCTGTATGGATGATGACCTGCGGCGCGACCGCGTCCAGCACGGCGTCAACCTCTTCGGCATTGGTAATGTCCAAGGAACGGTAGCGTTCACCCAGCGCAGCGGGCGTGCGATCATGCCCCCGGCTTGTGGCCACCAGCTGCACATCAGGGTCATTGCGCAATGCGGCCACGAGCTTCTGGCCCAGAAGGCCATTGCTGCCGGTGATCAGGATCCTCATGGTCCACGAAGGAACACAACAGCCGCCGAACCGCCTCACCGTTTGCCCAACCGCTCGAAGTAGCCCTTGTCCGCGTTCACATTGAACAACGAGATGAACAGGGCGATGTAGCTGAGGTAGAAGAGGGATTGCAGGGAGATCACCAGCTTGCCGACCGCGGTCACCGGATAGTACTCACCGAAACCGATCGTGCTGGTGACCACAAAGCTCACATACACCGCATCGGTCCACACGGTCAAGGCCTGGTTCATGTACTGGCCCGCCATGTGGATCACCGCGAAGCTGAAGACCACTTCCAGGTAGTTGAAGAAGATGAGCAGCTTGGTGCGCCGATAGGACCTGGGAGAAGGGAACACATCCGAAGCGAAGATCAGGGTGGGGATGTAGATGATGGTCTCCAGCATGAGCCACACCACCAGGAAGAAGACCAACGTGTGCTGCTGCCAGCCCATGGCCAGCACCAGGAGCGGGAACGCGGTCTTACCGAGCACGAAGATCTCCATCGCGAAATCCTGGTACAGCGGACCCTTGCGCCAGAAGAGGTGCTTGACGTACATGCCCGGGAACAGGAACTGGCTGATCGAAAGCAACAGGCGCACGATCTTCTCCAGCCCGGCATCCTCCTCATAGGTATTGTTCCAAATGGCCACCACGTTCTCCCAACGCCGTTGAATGGTGCTGTGGCGGAGCTCCTGATCCGCCCGTTCCTTGCCGATGATCAGCTTCTTCAGCGTGCGTCTCATGGGTCTTCCTCGTATCTGCGTTGGAAAGGTAACGCACGGGGAACGGGCCGTTGCTGTCGAAGGTCAGGCCTTCCACCGGTCCACGGGATCACTTCAGTTCCTTCAAGACGCTTTTCGGGACGAGCTGCTCCAGCAGGGGCTCCATGGCCGGCTTTCGTTCCAGGAACCGCCAATCGCCGATCTGCGGGTCCAGCACGGCGATCATGCTGCGTTGGGCCTGAATGGCGTAGACACCCGCTGCATCGACCTGGACGTTGCCCTTGCCGTATTGCTCTTCCAGGACACCGATCAGGAAGGAGGCCTTGCGTTCCTCATCGGTGTCCGGCTCGGAACTGAGCTGCATCCTCAGACCGAAGCGGTAGTCGACCAAGGCATAGATCAGGTCCTTATCCTTCACTGGCTTGGAGACCTTGGTCACTTCGGCTTCGCCCCAGCTCACACGGACCGTTGTATCCGCGTTGGAACGCTCCAGGGCCGCCAGCACTTTCTCCCGTGGCACCAGGGTAAATAGCTTGGGGTCGATGAAGGCCAGTGTTGCTTCATGATCCTTTCTCTGTACAGCGTCCCAGTAGCGCCCGAACGTGTTTCGGATCTCCGCCGCTCGCGACTGGGCCCTCACAGATGACGGAGCGCAGGAGGCGACCAGCAGGATGAAGAACAGGCAACACCCCGGCGACCGGCGCATCAGAGCTCCCAAACGGTGCTGCGCTTCGCGAACGGGCGCTTGATCCGTTCCTTGTGGTGGAGCACGAACGCCATCACCAGATACACCACCAGGTTCAGGCCGGCAGTGACGCAGGAGAGGTAGATGAACGAGAGGCGCACCTGCTCGGTCTTGATGTTCAGCTTCTCACCCCACCAGGCACAAACGCCGAACGCCTGGCGCTCCATGGAGGTCTTGAGCGTGTCCTGGATCATGATGAGGTCCGTTGGAGAAGGTCCTGACCGATGGCGCAAGTTAGGCATTGGCGATGGGCGCAGGAATGCAGCGTGTGTTCGATCAAGGCCTGGGACCGGGCGGCGTTCAGCGCATGCACACCCAGCCTTGACCAATTCCGAAGGATGACGTTCCGTTCCGCAGGAAGTTGCCCGAGCAGGCCCAAGCCGCCTTCGACGAGGCGCGAGCGACCATGCGCGCGGCCCAACGCCATCCGCAAAGGAATGACCGCATTGATCAGCACGTGATCCACCGCATCATCGCCCAACCGCTTCACCGACATGGGCGACGGTCGGTCGAACCGGTATCGCATGTCCCAGTAGGGCCCGGCCTCCACCTCCAGCAGGGAGCGGCACACCGAAAGGTCATCGCATTCCAGCAGCCGCATCAGGTCATCGCCCTGGCGCATGATCAACCGGGCATACTGTGCGATGCGCAACGTGGGGAAAGCGGCCGGACGAAGCCGTCCGAACTTCCATGCGGCCAAAGGGACCGGCAACAGGCCGTGGGTCCGGGCCAAATGGGCATGCTCACGTTGCAACAGCCGGGGGTGTTCATCGGCCATGTCGCCCTGGAGCAGCCCGGCCTGACCGAAGAGCAGGGCTTCAGTGCGCACCGCATCATCCCGCACTTTCAACAACATGCGGATCGGGAGCGCATGCGCCAGCATGTCGAAGGGCTCGGCGTTCACCTTGCCGCCCAATGCCCGCAGCAACAGGTGGTGCAGCGCGGACAGCGGGTCGTTCCCGAGCTTCCGCAGCAGTTCAAGCACCTCCCCGACCTTGCGGTCCAGCCGATGCTGAAGGGCCTGCTCAAGTGCGCGGTCGATCACAGTAGGCAGCACCCCTTCCACCTGGCCAGCGCAGGACACCCACGCCTTGCGCCTCAGAAGCTCCTCGAACGCGACCATTCGCCCCTGGTCCACACGCCCCTGCAGAACAACGACAGGTGGGTGAACACCACCCTTGGTGCGCACCTCCGCATCATGCACCCAGACCACATGCAGTACCACGTTGTCATAGGCCGGATCGGTATGGTGTCCGTGAGCGACCCATTCGCTGGCCCGCACGTGGACCTCCACGGTACCCGCCCAAAGCTGGTCACCGATACGGACCAGCGCATCCAGGAGGTCAGGACCGCTGTTGAACTGCCTACGGCCCGCACGGACCACCTCCACCAGGCGCCCGTCGACCGTGCGAAGCTCCTCCTGCTGGAACAGTCCCTGCTCCCAAATGAATTGAAGCAGCTCCTCTCGGTAGGTGAATGGAGGATCGCAACAGCTTCCAACGGTTGGGAACCGCACTGGATAAGGCGGTTTTGGAATACGCATCCCTGGTGTGAACACATTGATCATTTTCGCGTCGATCGGCCTCCCAGAAGATAGGACCTTACAACGGGCTCCGACTCCCTCTCCTCATTCTTATCCCGTGTCTCGCCGTGGCGCAGCAAGTGCCGGATGGCGCCTTCCGGCTTGTGCTCAGCGGACCGGAACACACCCGTGGGCCCGGTCCGGTGGTGAAGGTGGATGAAGGGCATCACAACTTCCATACGCTTGGGGGCGGCTATTGCATCCTCGGCCGCCTGCTCGAGGCGGACGGTTACCGGGTGGCCCGCATGCTCGCCGTTTCGAGCCGAACAGCCTGGCAGGCACCGATGTGCTGGTGATCGCCAATGCGCTCAACCAGTGTAACGTGGACGACTGGAACACCCCCCAACCCCTCAGGCTTCGACAGCAGCGATAGCGCATTCCTGAAGCAATGGATGGTCGACGGGGGCGCCTTGTTCCTCATCCCGGACCACAAGCCCTTCGCCGGTGCGGCACAGGACCTCGGACAAGCCTTCCGGGATCGGCCTCCTGAACTGCTATGCCCTGGATGAGCAGCATCGCCCCGTGGAACGGTTCCAGCGCGAGGCGGGCCTGGACGCGATGCATCCGATCATCAGCGGTGCGGGCCTGGTCGGGGCCGCGGATACGGTGGTCACCTTCACCGGCAGCGCCTTCCTGATCAGCCTGAACACCGAACCGTTGCTCTTCCTGACGGCGCATCATATGCTTGGGGAACCGTTGGTGGACGATGAGTTCAACGAGGACACACCGGAACGCAGCGCATTCCAATGGCCTCAGGGCGCCTGCATGCAACACGGCCACGGGAGAGTGGTGGTGTTCGGAGAGGCAGCGATGTTCAGCGGACAGCTCTAAGGGCCACAATACCGGCCACTGGGCCTGAACCTGCCGGAGGCAAGGGACAACGTCACCCTGCTTCGGAACATCCTGGCCCGGATCAACGAAGAGCGGCCTGAGGACCGGCTCAGATCACCCCTTTGGCGAGCAGGGCGACCTCCATGGCCCGCTGAAGCTCCTGTGTGGCGCGGCGCGCACCGGGGATCGCATCATCCCCTTTGCCTGCGAAGAGGATGCCACGCGAACTGTTGATCAATAAGCCTCCTTCAGCCGTCATGCCCAGGTCCATCACAGCGCCAAGGTCGCCGCCCTGGGCACCGACACCGGGCACCAGGAAGAAGTGCGAGGGTGCCAAGGCGCGGGCTTGGGCGAGCACTTCGGGCCGGGTGGCGCCCACCACGAACATGGTATCGTCCACGCTGCCCCATTCACTGACCCGCAGGATCACTTTCTCGAACAAGCGGTGCTGGCCACCATCGACCGGGAGGAACTGGAAATCCATGGCGCCCTCATTGCTGGTGACCCCGAGCACGATGGCCCACTTCCCCGGGCGGCCGAGGAACGGGGACACGCTGTCATGGCCCATGTACGGGGCCAGGGTCACCGCATCGCAACCCAGGGTATCGAAGAAGGCCTCGGCGTATTTGCGGGCCGTATTGCCGATGTCGCCACGCTTGGCGTCAGCGATGATGAGGCAATCCCCTTTCTCGCGGATCATGGAGATGGTGCTGGCCAGGTCCAGCCAGCCTTGCTCTCCCTGCGCCTCGTAGAACGCCAGGTTCAACTTGTACGCCACGGCAAGGTCATGCGTGGCCTCGATGATGGCCTGGTTAAAGGCCCGAACAGGGCTGCGCTCGTTCAGGAATTGCTCCGGCACAAGGTGCAGTTCCGTATCGAGGCCCACGCAAAGCAGGCTTCGCTTGCGGCGAATGACTTGGATGAGCTCGGTGCGGGTCATGGTCGTTGGGGGCAAAGGTCTGCTTCTGCACCGCACACCGGCTCAGCCCATGGCGCCTTCCTGCAGCTTCTCGGTGCGGTCCGCCATCTGCAGCGCATCGATGACCGGCTGCAGAGCGCCGTTGAGCACTTCGGGCAGGTTGTGCACCGTGAACTCGATGCGGTGGTCGGTGACGCGGCTCTGGGGAAAGTTGTAGGTGCGGATCTTGGCACTTCGATCGCCGCTGCTCACCTGGCTCTTGCGGTGGGCCGCAACGGCCGCCTCCTGTTCACGCACCTTGTCCTCGTACAGTTTCGTGCGCAACATCTGCATGGCCTTCATGCGGTTGCCCAACTGGCTGCGCTCGGTCTGGCACATCACCACCAGTCCGGTCGGAAGGTGGGTCAAGCGGACCTTGGTCTCCACCTTGTTCACGTTCTGGCCACCGGCCCCGCCGCTTCGCGCGGTCTCCATCTTCACATCGCTCTCCTTCAGTTCCACATCGGCCTCCTCCGCCTCGGGCAGCACGTTCACCGTGGCCGCGCTGGTGTGAATGCGGCCACTGGCCTCCGTAGCGGGCACCCGTTGCACGCGGTGCACGCCCGCCTCGAACTTCAACACGCCATACACACCGTCGCCGATCACATTGAAGATGACCTCCTTGTACCCCCCGACAGTACCCTCGCTCACATCGGCCACTTCCACCTTCCACCCGCGACCCTCAGAATACCGGCTGTACATGCGGAACAGGTCTCCGGCGAACAGGCTTGCTTCATCGCCCCCGGTGCCGGCGCGGACCTCCACGATGCAGTTCCGATCGTCGTTCGGGTCCTTGGGCACGAGCAGCATGCGCACCTCCTCGTCCATGGCCTCCAGGCGGGCCCGAAGGTCCTCCTGCTCGGCGCGGGCCATCTCCAACATGTCGGGGTCCTTCTCCGAACGCAGCATCTGCTCGGCACCGGTGAGCTCCTCGTAGAGCCGCTTGTAGCGCTCGAACGCCTCGTCAATGGGCTGAAGGTCCCGGTACTCCCGGTTCATTTGCACGAACCGCTTCTGGTCCGCGATGATGTCCGGGTCGGCAAGCCGCTTGCTCACCTCCATGCGCCGGTCGTGGATGGCGCTCAGGCGCTCCAACAGATCGCTCATGGCTCAATAGCGGAATTCACCGTAGGGCGTGCGCAAAAGAACCTCCTTCTCCTGCGCGGCTTCCACACGGCCGACCACACGACCTGCGACACCAAAACGACCGGCGATGGCGATCACCTCCGCGGCCCGGGCTGCGGGCAGGTAGAACTCCAGGCGGTGCCCCATGTTGAAGACGGTATACATCTCCTTCCAGTCCGTGCCGCTCATGCGTTGGATGGCGAGGAACAACGGCGGCGTGGGGAACAGGTCATCCTTGATGATCCGCAGGCCTTCCACGAAATGAAGCACCTTCGTTTGCGCACCACCGCTGCAATGCACCATGCCATGGATCTCAGGCCGCATGGCAGCGAGCACCTCACGCACGATCGGGGCATAGGTACGGGTTGGCGACAGTACGGCCTTGCCGAAGTCCAACGGGGTGCCCTCCAAGGGATCCGTAAGCTTGGCCTGCCCGCTGTAGACCAGGTCAGCCGGGGTTCCGGGGTCGTAGGTCTCGGGGAACAGGGCGGCCAGTTCCTTGGCGAACACATCGTGCCGGGCGCTGGTAAGGCCGTTGCTGCCCATGCCGGCATTGTGGGTGTCCTCGTAGGTGGCCTGACCATCGCTGGCGAGCGCCACGATCACATCACCGGCCTGGATGCGGGCGTTGTCGATGACCTCGCTCCGCTTCATGCGGCACACCACGGTGCTGTCCACGATCACGGTGCGCACCAGGTCCCCAACGTCAGCGGTCTCCCCTCCCGTGCTGCGGATGCCGATGCCCAGGTCGCGAATCTTCGCCAGGAACAGTTCCGTGCCTTCGATCAAGGCGCTCACCACTTCACCGGGGATCAGGCGCTTGTTGCGACCGATGGTGCTGCTCAGCAGGATGTTGTCCGTGGCGCCTACACAGAGCAGGTCGTCCAGGTTCATCACGATGGCGTCCTGGGCGATGCCATGCCACACGGAGAGGTCTCCGGTCGCTTTCCAGTAAGCGTAGGCCAGGCTGCTCTTGGTGCCTGCTCCGTCGGCGTGCATCACCAGGCAATGCTCCGGGCTGCCGGTGAGCGCATCGTCCACCACCTTGCAGAACGCTTTCGGGAACAGCCCCTTGTCCAGGGAGGCGATGGCCTTGTGGACATCCTCCTTTCCGCTGCTGACGCCGCGTTGGGCGTATCGGTCGGTGGTGCTCATGGCCGGGAAAGAAAAAAGCACCCCGGATGAACGGGATGCTTTCTTCCAATGGGGTTCACTAAGGTTGCGGCACCGGGGTCGTATTCTCCTTCGGTACGTAGTCGTAGCTGATCACTTTGAAGTCGGTGCGGCGGTTCATCTGGTGAGCCGCCTCCTTCTCCTCCTTCGTGGCCATCTTCTTGATCTCCTCGTCGCTGATCAGGGTCTCCTCCGCACCACGACCCACAGGGATCATGCGGGATGGATCGACGCCCTTCGTCACCAGGTAGTTCACGCAGCTTTGCGCACGCTTCTGGGAAAGCTCCAGGTTACCACCCTTGTAACGGCTGGTCGGACGCGAATCGGTGTGTGACCGAAGTTCCACCACCATGGTGGGGTTCTCCACCAAGGTCAGGAGGGCGACCTCCAAGGAATCCATGCCCTCGGGACGCAGCTCGAAGCGGTCCACATCGTACAGCACGCTGGGCAGGTTCACCACGCCACCGACCTTCGCGGGCTGCAGGTAATACTCCTTCACGAAGGTAGTGCTCTCCGCCAGGCCTACCGTGGTGATCTGGTCGTTCACGTTCAGGTACTGATCCTTGCTCACCCGGATCGTGTAGCTGGTGTTCTCCTTGATGTAGCGGTCCTTGCCCTTTTCAGCGAAGCTGAATCCTCCCGTGGCATCGGTGAGCGCGCTGAAGCTGGTGCCGTCGGTGCCCGAAACCTCCACCTTCGCGTCGGCCAGGGGCTGCATGTTCCCTTTGTCGTAAACGGTCCCCTGAAGGGCGAAGACCAGGTCAGGCATGTAGAAGCGCCAGATATCATCCAGTCCTTTTCCCCCCTCCCGGTTGCTGGTGAGGTATCCGCGCTCGTTGTCGGCGTCGAAGATGATCGCGAAATCATCCATCGAACTGTTGATGGGGCTCTTCATGTTCTGCACCTGGCCCCAGACGTTCTCACCGGTCTTTTCGGCCGCGAAGATGTCCATGCCACCCATGCCGGGGTGTCCATCAGAGCTGAAATAGAGGCTTCCGTTCTGGCGGATGAACGGGAACATGTCGTCCTTCGGCGTGTTGATCTCAGCCCCAAGGTTGGTGGGCGCCCCAAGGGCTTTGCCATCCTTGTCGAGCTTCACCATCCAGATATCCTTGCCTCCGCGACTGCCGGCACTTTTCATATTGCTGCTGAAGAAGAGCACATCGTCATTCGGTCCCACAGAGGGGTGACCGATGGTGATGATGTTGGTGTCCTTGGCATCCTGGGCCGGGCGGAGAGCCAGCATTTCAGGCTCGCTGAAGTTGCTTCCCACCTTCTTGCTCATCCAGATATCGCAGCCATAGGCCTTGTTCTTCTCATGCGGGCAGCGGGTGAAGTACATTACGGTGCGTTTGCTCGAGAAACAGGGGGCCCCTTCGTTGGCCGTGGTGTTGACGGTGGGCGGCAGTTTGACCGGCTCGCTCCACTTGCCAAGCTTGTCGCGGCTGCTGGCATAGAGGTCGTGGAAGCTTTCCCCCACGGTCATATCGGTCTCCGTACCGGTACTGGCCGGACGGGTGCTGGAGAACACGAGGTCCTCGTTCTTCTTGTCGCTGAAGCCTGCGGCGAAATCATACTGCGGGGTGTTCAGGAGCACTTCAGGGCTCACATCATAACGGCTCGGGCTGTCCTTCCAGGTCTGCGCGATCTGGCACGCATTGATCCCCGCGTCAGCGCGGGCATCGCCGGGGTTCTTTTCCTTGTACTTGGTGTAGGCCACGATGGCCTCGGCGTATTTGCCCTGCTCTTTCAGGGACTCACCGATGTAGAAGTAGGTGATGGGGTCGGGGTACTGGGCCTTGTTGGCCTTCTCGTACCACACCTGTGCGCTCTGCGCATCACCCAGAGCGCGATAGCACTCGCCCACCTTGAAGATATGGGAGGCCTTGTCGCTCGCCTTCTTCTCGGTGGTGTAGGCTTTCTTGTACAGCTCGATGGCATTGAAGTAGAACCCGTCCTTGAAGGCGGCATCCGCCTCATCGGCCAGCTTTCCCTGACCAAAGGTCAGCGTAGCGAACAGTGTACTGAAGGTGAAGCTGATCCAGAACTTCCTCGTGCTCATCAGGTTGATCGGTTGGTCCCTATTCCAGTGCCGGGCGAAAATAGTGATTTCCGGATACGCTCGCCCGTCCTTTCTGTTCGCGTTCTCCACCAAAGACAACGGGCGCCCTAGCGCCCGCTGCCCAGGATGTGAAAAAAAGCTGTCCTAGCGTGTGAAAAGAAGCTCACGCAGCTTGGGCAGCGGCCACAGTTCATCGTCGATCATCAGTTCCAGCTTATCGCTGTGGTAGCGGATCTGCTCCAGATACGGCTTCACCTTGTCGCAGTAGGCGATGGCCTTGGAGCGGGCCTCTTCGATGGCGTTGGCCTTCTTGCGGGCCTCGACCATGGCGTTCACCAAGGTCATGATGGCGCTGACATGCTGGCTGATCTCCTCGATCAAGGCGATCTGGGTGGCCGTGGCCTTCTTCGCCTTTTCCGCACCGAGCACCTCCCGCAGCCCTTTGACGTTCTCGATCAGGCGGTTCTGGTAGGTGATCGCCGTGGGAATGATGTGGTTCTGAGCCAGGTCACCGGCCACGCGGCTCTCGATCTGGATCTTGAGCATGTAACTGTGCAGTTCGATCTCGTGCCTGGCCTCCAGCTCCACTCCCGTGAGCACGCCCATCTCGGCGAAGAGCTTCTTGGTCTCCTTGCGTGACCACACGTCCAGTGCCCTGGGCGTGTCCGCGATGTTGCTCAGGCCTCGCTTCTCGGCTTCCAACCGCCATTGCTCACCGTAACCGTTGCCCTCGAAGCGGATGCTCTTGCTCTCGGCGATCAGCTCGCGCAGTTCGCGCAATATGGCCTCGTCCTTTTTCACACCCTTGTCGATCAAGGCATCCACCTTCTTCTTGAACGCGCGCAACTGATGGGCGACGATCGTGTTCAGCACGGTCATCGGACCGGCGCAATTGGCGCTGCTGCCCACGGCGCGGAACTCGAACTTGTTGCCGGTGAAGGCGAAGGGGCTGGTGCGGTTGCGGTCCGTGTTGTCCAGCAATACCGGGGGGATCCGGCCGATGTCCAACTTCAGCTCGGTCTTGGAGGCCGGGCTCATGGAACCCTTGATGTTCTTCTCCAGACCGTCCAAAAGCTTGGTCAGGTAGTCACCGATGAAGACGCTGATGATGGCAGGCGGCGCCTCGTTCGCACCAAGGCGGTGGTCGTTGCCGGCCGCAGCGATGCTGGCGCGGAGCACGTCCGCATTGCCGTGGATGGCCTTGATGGTGTTGACGAAGAACGTGAGGAACTGGAGGTTCTCCTTGGGGGTCTTGGCGGGACGGAGCAGGTTGCGCCCCGTGTTGGTGGCCAGGCTCCAGTTGTTGTGCTTACCGCTGCCGTTCACGCCGGCGTATGGCTTCTCGTGGAACAGGACCCTGAAGTCGTGCTTGCGCGCGGTCTTCTCCATCACATCCATCAGCAGCATGTTGTGGTCCACGGCGAGGTTCAGCTCCTCGAACACCGGGGCGCACTCGAACTGGTTGGGGGCCACCTCGTTGTGGCGCGTCTTCACCGGGATGCCGAGCTTCAGCGATTCGTTCTCGAAGTCGCGCATGAAGGCCTGTGCACGCTCGGGGATGCTGCCGAAATAGTGGTCCTCCAGCTGCTGCCCCTTGGCAGGCGTATGGCCGAAGAGCGCACGGCCGGTCATCATGATGTCCGGGCGGGCGTAGAAATGGGACTCGTCGATGAGGAAGTATTCCTGCTCCCAGCCCAGGGTGCAGGTCACTTTGGTCACCTCCTTGTCGAAGTACTGGCACACCGCTGTGGCGGCCTCGTCCACGGCTTTGATGGCGCGCAACAGCGGCATCTTGTGGTCGAGCGCCTCGCCGGTGTAGCTGATGAAGATGCTGGGGATGCAGAGCGTGCGGCCCATGAGGAAGGCCGGGCTGCCGGGGTCCCAGGCGCTGTAGCCGCGGGCTTCAAAGGTGTTGCGGATACCGCCGCTCGGGAAACTGCTGGCATCGGGCTCCTGCTGCACGAGCATGCTGCCGTCGAACCGCTCGATGCTGCGTCCGTTGCCGATGGGCTCGAAGAAGGCATCGTGCTTCTCGGCGCTGGTGCCGGTGAGCGGCTGGAACCAGTGGGTATAGTGCGTGGCGCCTTTGGTGGCGGCCCATTCCTTCATGCCACTGGCGACCTGATCGGCCAGCTTGCGATCGATCCGCGTACCGTGGGTCATGGCCTGGCGCACGGCGAAGTAGGCTTCCTCGGTGAGGAACATGCGCATGGCCTCCTCATTGAACACGTTGGCGCCGAAGAACTCGCTGATGCGCATGCCGGACGATTCGACCGGGCGGGGACGACGGTTCAGGACATCCTCCTGGGCCTTTGAACGCAAATGGGGGGTGGACATTGAAAATGATATGTTTTACTTCGCGAAGGTACCAGAACAAGGGGGGTGATTCCAAAATTCAAGCACTTCTCTTTATGAACACCCCTCTGAAAACATGCATCTTCCGGTGAAACACTCCAATTCTCTCTTGGAGTACATGGAAAAGCCCTGTCCGGCAGGACAGGGCGGATGCGGACAGAACCAGCTTCAGGGGGCCTTGGTGCCCTCTTCTTCCGCCGGGCCGGGCGCGGCAGGGGCCGCCGCTTCTGCGGTCGGCTTCACGACCGGAGCGGCCGGTTGGGCCACCGAGCCCGCAGGTGGCTGCATGAACTGATCGAGCTTGAGGTCCCGCCGTTGGGCCTCAAACCCCTGCTTCACGTCGCTGGCGCCCTTCTGGATCTCCCGTTGAACCTCGTTGGTGGCGTCGCGCAACTGGCGCATGGTGCGCCCCATGGTCCGTGCGATGTCCGGGATGCCCTTGCTCCCGAAGAACATCAGGATGAACAGGAGCACCACCAGCAACTCACCACCACTGATGTCGAAAATGAGGAACACGGTCGTTGGGAACAGTGTCAAAAGTAAGAGGTCCGGCCACCGGCCGGACCTCTTCTTGAAGATCGATCATGCTCAGGCGGCGACCGGGGTCGTCGCGGGAGCGCTCTTGCGCTCCTTCAGCAGGTCCACCGTAATGGCGGAGGCGATGAAGATGGAGCTGTAGGTACCCACCAGGATACCCATGAACAAGCCGAACACGAATCCTTTGATGCTGATGCCTCCGAGCAGGAAGATCACGAACAGCACGACCAGCGTGGTCAGCGAGGTGTTCAAGGTGCGGCCCAGGGTGGCGTTGATGGCTTTGTTGAAGACCGACACATTGCTGTCGCGCTTGTGTTCGCCGAGGTACTCCCGGATCCTGTCGAACACCACCACGGTATCGTTGATGGAGTAACCGATCACGGTGAGGATCACGGCGATGAACGATTCGTCCAATTCCATGGAGAAGGGAACGATACCGTTCAAGAGCGAATACAGGCCCAGTACGAAGAGCGCATCGTGCGTGAGCGAGAGCAGACCGCCCAGGCCGTACTGCCAGTTGCTGAAACGCACCCACACATACAGGAAGATCATGACCAACGCCAGGAGCACGCTCCAGACGGCCGAGGTCTTGATGTCATCGCTGATGGTGGGATCCACTTTGCGGGACTCCTCCAGGCTGAACTTCGCGCCCATGGTGCCAAGCCCTTCGGTCAGCTTGGCCTCCACGATGGAATCGGCTGCCGTGGTGGTCACATCCACCATGTAGTTGGTCGTCACCTTGAAGGTGCTTGCACCGCCGTAGGTCTTCACGTTCACGGTGCTGGACGAGCCATCCGCATTGAGGAAGGACTTGTCGAGGGAACCACGGATCCCCTCCGCCTCCACCGGTTGTTCGAACTTCACCACATACATGCGGCCACCGGAGAAGTCGACACCCAGGTTGAATCCGCGGGTGAAGACGCTGAACATCCCGATACCGATAATGACAGCGCTGATGCCATAGAACACTTTGCGCTTGTTCATCCAATCGTAGTTGGCGTTCACCAGGATGTCCTTGCTCCAGTTGTTCCAGAAGGTGATGGACTTGCCGTTCTCCAACCGCTTGCTCATGATCATGCGGGTGAGGAAGATGGCGGTGAACATCGAAGTGAGGATACCAAGCCCGAGGGTTGTGGCGAAGCCCTTGATCGGACCGGAACCGAAGAGGTAGAGGATCACCGCCACGATGAGCGTGGTGACGTTGGAGTCGATGATCGCGGAGAGGGCACCCTTGTAGCCAAGGTCCACGGCGCTCTTCAGCATCTTGCCATGGCGCAATTCCTCGCGGACACGCTCGAAGATCAGCACGTTGGCGTCCACCGCCATACCCATGGTCAGCACGATACCGGCGATGCCGGGCAGGGTGAGCGAGGCACCCAGGGAGGCGAGCGAACCGATCAGCACGAAGAGGTTCACCAACAGCGCGAGATCGGCCAGCAGGCCCGCTCCGGCATAGTACACGAACATGTACAACATCACGGCGATCAGGGCCACGATGAAGCTGATCATGCCCTGGTTCACGTTGTCCTCGCCGAGCGTGGCGCCCACGATGGTCTCGTCGATGATGCGGGCAGGAGCGGGCAGGGCACCGGCCTTCAGGATGTTGGCCAGGTCATTGGCCTCGTCGATCTGCTTCTGGAGGTCGCCACCACCCAGGGTGATGCTGCTGCGGCCACCGGGGATCTCCCCTTGTACCACCGGGCTGCTGTAGACGTAATTGTCCAGCACGATCGCCACGTTCTTGCCGACGTTGTCGCCGGTCATCACCTTCCAAACCTGTCCGCCTTCCGCATCCATCTGCATGGCCACTTCGGCCTCGCCCTGGAGGCTGAAGTCCTGGCGGGCATCCACGATGGAGGTGCCGTCCAACTTCGGTTTCCCACCGCGGGGGACCTTGATGGCGTGCAGGGTGAGGAAATCCTTCTGCGCATCGGCAGGGCCCAGCTTGATGGGCTTGGAGCTCCACAAAAGGCGCATGCCAGCACTGGCATCGGGGCTCATCGGAGCGGAGAGACGCAGCAGTCGCGCCACCTCGGCGGTGTCGGAGGGGAGCGCGTAGCCCACCACATCGCCGCGCATCATCTGGTTATTGGCCACGTTGGGCTGCAACACGAAGAACAGCGGGTTCTTCTTGGAATAGTTGGCGCGCTCGGCAGCGGTGTCCAGGGCCGTGGTGTCGGCATCCGCCAGGTCATCGGTGGCGCTTGCCGTCCACGCATCGTCGGTGGCCACTTCGGCACCCAACGAGGTCACACGCAGGGCCATGCGGCGGTTCTTCGCGCGTCCTTCCTGTGTGGAATTGCTGGCAACGGGATGTGCGGAACCGTAACCTTCGGAGGTCAGGCGGTCGGCCGTCACCCCCTTCCGGGTGATCTCGGCCACCACGGCAACGGCGCGTTCCTGCGAGAGCTTCTGGTTGGCGGCCTCGTTCCCTGTGCTGTCGGTGTATCCACCGATCTTCAGGCGCAGGCCGGGATGGGCCTTCATCACTTCCACCAGGTTGTTCAACTGATCGGCCGAGGCCACCGTATCCACTGCCGCGCTGTTGCTGGCGAAGGTGACGCGATCGAAGTCGAACCACGTGGACTTATCCACAGGGCCACCTGCTTGGATGAAGTCGATCAGCTTTCGTTCAACACCGTTGGAGGCACCCTTGATGCTTACCCCGGAGGTGAGCGTGTGATCGAAACCGGCGCCGCTGGCAGCAGCATCCGAGAGCTCAGGGTGGAGCAGCGCGCCCAATTTGGTGTTTGCATCCGCCAGTTTGGGGAACACCTCCGTATTGTCGAAGGTCTCCCAGAACTCCAGGTTCGCTGTGCTCTGCAGCACCTTGCGCACGCGGTCCTTGTCCTTCACGCCCGGCAGCTCGATCTGGATGCGGCCGCTGAACTGCTGCTTCTGGATCATGGGCTGGGCCACGCCGAACTTGTCGATGCGGGTGCGCAGGATCTTCTCCGTGTTGTTGATCGCCGTTTCGGCTTCGCTGCGCAACTTAGCGACGATCTCCTCGTCGGTGGCCTCGCGGGGGAACATGCTGGCCTTGTCCGGGGAGTGGAACACCGCGGCCAGCTTGGCGTTGGGATCCAGCTTACGGAACTCCTCAGCGAAGAGGGTGATGAAGTCGCGGTTGTCGGAGCGTTGCGCGGTCCGTGCGTTCGCCAAGGCCTGGCGGAAGGTGGGGTCCGGGTTGTTCTCGCTCAGGTTGTCCACCAGTTCCGGGATGCTCACTTCCAAGGTCACGGCCATGCCGCCTTTGAGGTCGAGGCCCAGGTTGAGCTCCTTTTCCTTGCATTCGGCGTAGGTGAAGCCCAGGTAGGCCTCCTCATCCGCGCGGTCACGCAGGTACTTGTTGGTCAGCACCAACTTCAGCGAGTCCATGTCCAGGTTGGTCCTTCCGCTGGCCTGTGCCACGGAATCGGCCTGGTACGCGGCTTCCTCACCGGCCTTGGCTTCGAAGCGCCCGGTGAAGAAGGAGAAGGACAGCTGCCACAAACACGCGAGCGCCAGCAGGATGGTGAACACCCAAAGCGCGCCTCTATTCTGCATGATCCGAAGGGGTTTTCGTCAAAAGAGCGGCAAATATAGAAGTCTGGACCACGCGAGCAGCCACCCAAGAACAGTGTATAAGGCTGCGCACCGTCCCGACCATCCTCCCGCTGCCGGTCCTACCTTCGCGGCGGAACCCGCCGTTCGCGCTTCTGTAACGTTCCAACGCGAGGTTCCATAACCGTTGAAGCTATGAAGTTCCCGCTGCTTTTTGCCTATGCTCTGCTCGCCGTCCCGGTCAGCGCCCAATTCGCCTTGGAATACGACGGCACGGCTCCGGTGTCCAAGAACGGGAACCCGCTCCAGATGGCCTGGGCCGGCGGCTTGAACTACCCGCAGTTCTCCGACATCGACCTGGACCAGGATGGGGATAAGGACCTCTGGCTCTTCGACAAACAGGGCAACAAGGTCGTTACCTTGGTGAACCAAGGCACCAGCGGCCAACCGAACTACACGTTCACCCACGACTTCGACCTCATCGAACCCTTCCGCGACCTGAAGGAATGGGCCCTGCTGCGCGACTACAACTGCGACGGCAAGGAGGACATCTTCACCTACTCCCTCGGAGGTTTCGCGGTGTACAAGAACATCTCCAACAGCAACGGGCTGGCCTTCCAATTGGTGGATACGCTGGTGAAGACCAACTACCAGCCCACGATCGCCAACCTGTACGTGACCCAGGTGGACATTCCGAGCATCGAGGATATCGATGGCGATGGCGACCTGGACGTGTTGACGTTCAGCATTTTCGGCAACTATGTGGAATACCACCGCAACCTGAGCCAGGAACTGTACGGCACCTGCGACAGCCTCACTTACGAGGTGCGGAACCGGTGCTGGGGCTTTTTCTCCGAGAACCTGAACAACAATTCCGTCACCCTCAACAACCCCTGCCAATACAACGTACCGGCCCCGGAAATGGGCGAAGCCGTGCTCCGGGCCACGCAGGAACTGCTCGCCGACCCGCACGGGATGCTCCAGAGCGACGAGGAAAGGGCGCACGTGGGCAGCACCTTGCTGGCGATCGACCTGGACGGGGACGAGGACAAGGACATGCTGATGGGGGATGTGCTCTTCCCGACCATCGTTGCCCTGTACAATGGAGGCACCGTGGACACGGCGTTCATGACCTCGGAGGACACCCTGTTCCCGCTGTATGACCAGTCGGTGAACCTCCAGATCTTCCCGGCGCCCTTTTACGAGGACGTGGACAACGACGGCAAACGCGACCTCATCGTCACGCCGAATTACAAGTCGCTGTCCCACAACTTCCAAGGCGTGTGGTGGTACAAGAACATCGGGACGGATGCGGCACCGGTATTCGCCTTCCAGAAGCCCGACCTGTTCCAGGACCGCATGATCGACGTGGGAGAGGGAGCCTATCCGGTGCTCTTCGACCACAACAGTGATGGTTTGATGGACCTGATCGTGGCGAATTACGGGTACTACCAGTTCGGGGGGGTGTACCCCAGCAAACTGGCGCTCTTCGAGAACACGGGAAGTGCCACGAGCCCTGCGTTCACCCTGGTGGACGACGATTATGAGGACCTCAGCATCAGCGGCATCGGAGCCGCCATGTACCCGGCCTTCGGCGACCTGGACGGCGACGGGGACAAAGACATGTACATCGGTGACCTGCAGGGTCGACTGCACTACTTCACCAACGTTTCCACCGGCCCGGTGGCTGATTTCCAACTGACCCAGCCACAGGACACGTCCATCGGCGGATCGGTGATCGATGTGGGCCAATTCGCCACGCCGCAGCTTTTCGACGTGGATGATGACGGGCTCCTGGACCTGTTGGTGGGCGAGCGCAACGGCAATGTGAACTACTTACGCAACGTAGGTACGGCCGGCCAGCGCGAATGGTCGCTGACCAACGACAGCCTGGGTGCCGTGGTGGTGAGCGAATGGTGGAACGTGACCGGGTACAGCGTGCCGCACATGTACCTGAACGACCTGGGCGACCGTGAGCTGTTGGTGGGTAGCGAGGTAGGCTGGCTTTACCATTACGATGGCATCGAGGGCAACCTGAACGGTGTATTCAACCTGACGGACAGCATGTGGCAGGATGTGCGCGAAGGGGAACGCACGGCGGTCACCCTGTATGACTTCAACGAGGATGGGTACCGGGACGCGATCATCGGCAACTTCCGTGGAGGCGTGGGCTTTTGGAAGAACTCTTTCGGCGTGGGTGTCGCGGAGGTTGAAGCGGTGGCGCCCGATGCGTTCGTGCTGGCCCCCAACCCGGCGATGGACCAAGCCGACCTGATCCTTCAACAGGCTGCCAGTGCCGACGCCCGCGTGAGCCTGGTGAACGACCTCGGACAGGTGGTACGCACGGTGCCGGTCCGGAACCGCCGCATCAGCCTCCCGGTCAATGGCCTTCCGGCGGGCATCTACTTGGTGCGCCTTCAGGACCGTGGCCAGCAGTGGACCCAGCGCCTGATCCTGACCCGTTGACAGGACCGATGAGGACGCAGGACCTTGTGCTGTTCGATGGCGACTGCGCCTACTGCAACGGCTGGGTGAATTGGATCCGGAAGCGCGACAAGGCCGGGCGTTTCCGGTTCGCGCCCCTGTCTTCTCCAGAAGGAAACGACATCCGTAGCGCACATGCCATTCCGGAAAGTGTGGACTCCATCGTCCTGGTGCAAGGAGGCGGTGCCCATACCCGGAGCGACGCTGCCTGGCGGGTGCTGAAGGGGCTGCCCGGACTGGGGCTGATGGGAACCCTGTTGCGGCTGGTGCCCCGTCCTCTCCGGAACTGGGGCTATGACCTGGTGGCCCGCAACCGGCATCGGCTGGGGATGAAGGATAGCTGCGAACTACCCGCTCGATGAGCAGGCCCTTCCTCTATGACCGATCGGAGGAACGGTCCACTACTTCATTAATGAACGGGCGGCCGTTGGCCTAGGAACAGCAAAGGCGCCCTTCCGGACGCCTTCGCTAACTCTGGATAAAGCCTTGCTCAGGCCGGAACGTTCATCTTGTCGAGCACTTCCATCACCTCTTTCACGGCCTTGGCGCTGGCCTGGGTCAACTCCATCTCTTCCTTGTTCAGCTTGAGCTCGATGATGCGCTCGATGCCGTTCCTGCCGAGGATAACGGGAACACCCAAGTAGACGTCCTTGATGCCGTATTCACCCTGCAACCAGGCGCAGACGGGGAACACGCGCTTCTGGTCGCGTACGATGGCCTCCACCATCTGGGCGGCGGCCGTACCGGGAGCATACCAAGCGCTGGTGCCCAGCAGGTTGACGATCTCACCACCGCCTTTCTTGGTGCGCTCGACGATCGCATCCAGCTTGTCGGCCGCGATCAGTTCGGTGACCGGGATGCCACCAACGGTGGTATAGCGTGGCAGGGGCACCATGGTATCACCGTGGCCACCCATCAGCACGGCTTGGATGTCCTTGGGGGACACGCCCAGTTCGGTGGCGAGGAAGGCGCGGTAGCGGGCGGTATCGAGGATGCCTGCCATGCCGAACACGCGGTTGGAAGGGAACTTGCTCGTGAGGAACGAGCAGTAGGTCATCACATCGAGCGGGTTGCTCACCACGATGATAATGGCGTTGGGACTGTGCTTGGCGACGTTCTCGGTCACGCTCTTCACGATGGCCGCGTTCGTGGCGATGAGGTCGTCGCGGCTCATGCCGGGCTTGCGGGGCAGGCCGGAGGTGATGACCACCACATCGCTGTTGGCGGTCTTGGTGTAATCGTTCGTACTGCCGGTCACACGGCTATCGTACAGGCTGATCGGGGCGGTCTGCCAGATGTCCAGGGCCTTGCCTTCCGCAAAGCCCTCCTTGATGTCGAGAAGCACGATCTCGTTGGCGAGTTCCCAACGGGCACAGGCATCGGCACAGGTGGCGCCTACGTTGCCAGCCCCTACTACAGTTATCTTCATGGGTCGAGTGCGGTTTACGGTCGTTTCTGTTCTGAGAACGCCCCGTTCGGCCGGAAAACCCGGTCGTTCGAAGACGCCGCGAAATTAGGATGGCAGCCCAAGACCTTATTCACGATCGGGGGTCTTCTATCAACAGGTTTTGGCCGTTCGGTCCGGATCGTTAACTTTCCTGACCTTGTTCATGACCGCAGCGGATCTGGCAACCTTGGAGCAAAAGCTCCGTCTTAAGCCCACATGGCAGGACATGGAGGGAGCGGAACGCGTGTTCTCGGGGCTGGTCGATGGATGCATTTCCGGCGACCGGCGCTGTCAACAGCGTGTGCACGAGCTGTTCTACGGCAAGATGATGGCCGTATGCCTGCGCTACACGAAGAACCACGACCAGGCGAAGGACATTCTCCAGGATGGCTTCATCAAGGTGTTCCGTTCACTGGAGAAGTTCAACCGGGACGGCTCCTTCGAAGGATGGATCCGGCGGATCATGGTGAACACCGCCATCGACCATTTCCGGCGCACCAAGAACAGCTACCTGCTTCTGGGCGAAGAACGCAGCATCGAGGACTTCGGGGACCAGGACGAGGAGGATGTGATGGAGGAGGAACGGGAGGAGGACGGAATGGACCTCAAGCCGGCGGATGTGATCAACGCGATGCAGAAGCTCACTCCGGCCTACCGGACGGTCTTCAACCTCTACATTTTCGAGGAGATGACGCACAAGGAGATCGCCGATTCACTGGGCATCAGCATCGGCACCTCCAAGAGCAATCTGGCGAAGGCGAAACAGAATTTGAAGAAGTTCCTCAAAAAGGAGCATAAGCTCCCGTGAACCCATGGCTGATATGCAGAACCCAGCGGACGCCTTCGAACAGCGGATCAAGGATAGCCTTGAACAGTTCGAGGTGCCCTACAACTCGTCCGACTGGGCCCAGTTGGAACGCGCCATGGACGGCCCCCGCAACGCGCGCTGGTGGGCGTCCCCCGGCATGATCGCCGCGCTGATCGCGGGAACCTTGGTGGTCGGTGGCACGAGCTACCTGCTGACCCAACGTACCGCTCAGGATGGGGTCGAACCAGGATCGTCCAATACGCTCGTTCCAACGTCCACCACCGGGAGTGTGCAGCACGCTCCAGGTGTGGTCGAGCCTACCACTGCCCCGCAACCGAGGGGTGGAAAATTGGAGCAGCAGACCACACGTCCTGTCCCCGGTGATCCCAAGACCTCCACAGGAGCGGACCAGGCAAGCTCATCATCCGCCTCGACCGGCTCCAATGTGCGGAACACCACCGGAGGCCCCAACGACCTGAACCGCGCACCAGCGTCAACGACCGCTGCAATGAGCGGCGCTGCGAACGCGCAACCCGCCGCTGGCCTTTCGACCGGTGGCACCGTGCCCAAGGCCTCCTCTGAAATGACCTTCAAATCGAGTGTTGGAGCGGCCTGCCCCGGGGAAGAGGTGACCTTCAAGGTGGAGAACATGCCGGAGGATGGCATCTACCTCTGGAACTTCGGCGACGGCAGCTTCAGCAACAAGTCGAATCCTGAGCATACGTTCACCAAGCCGGGCAATTACCAGGTGATGCTCTCGATGAGCGCCGCCGGTGTGGGCACCATCCACAACAAGCCCAGCAGTGACATCATCGTGATCCACGAGGCACCGAAAGCCTCCTTCAATGCGCAGAAGCAGGAATTCGAAGGGCACATCCCCAGCATCCACTTCGAGAACCGGAGCAACGGCGCGAAGCAGTACCACTGGGACTTTGGCGATGGCAGCACCAGCGTCGTGGCCCACCCGGACCACATCTACAAGAACAAGGGCAATTACACGGTGAAGCTCACCGTGACCAGCGACCAGGGCTGTGTTGACGTCCATGAGCGTGAGGTCCACATCGACAACGACTACAACCTCGACGCACCCAAGGCCTTCGCGCCGTCAGCCGCAGAGACCTTCATGCCCGAAGCGCTTCGCACGTTGGGCGTGAAGTTCCACCTGATGGTCTATACGTTGGATGGGCAGCTGGTGTTCGAGACCTCTGACGCCACCAAGCCATGGACCGGCCGCTTGAACAACCGGGGCGAAGTGATGCCTGTCGGTGAATTCGTTTGGGTGGTGGATGTGCGCGAGCGACTTCACTTGGACGAAACCTACACGGGCAAGGTGACCCTGAAGCCTTGACCCCTCAACGCATCCTGACAAGCCCTCCACGCAAGCGGGGGGCTTGCTCGTTCGGATAGGCTTCCGGGGTGAGCCGAACCAAGTCCGGTCACATTCGTGAAGAAGCTTGAACTTAGGCGTCGTTGTCGGACCAGAACACGTCATGGCCTTGACCGCATGAAGATGACCGCTCCGTTCCACCTGAAGCGCCAAGTCGCGCAAACGCTTTTGTGGGCGGCGGCGTTCCTTGCCGGAGCATTCATAACGGGAAGTACCGCGCAGGCGCAGGTTCCCCAGGACAGTGCCGGATATCGGAACTGGAAGAACGCGCAGGTCGGCGCGAGCGCTCCATATGTCGCACGGCAAGGACAGCGGCAGCCAGGCACATTGCGTGGAGGTGGAAGCACCTCATGCGATTGCTGGGTCGACCCTGACTTCACCTACACCACGATCCCGCCCACACTGTGGAACGCCAGCGGCTTCAACAATACCGACGATGGCAGTTTCGGGCCGATCGTCCTGCCGTTCCAATTCTACCTGTATGGCCAGTTCTACAATACGGTCTACATCAACATCAACGGCAACGTCAGCTTCGGGACGTTCTACGGCACCTTCAGTTCCACCGGGTTCCCCTTCAATGGGTTCACCATGGTGGCCCCTTTCTGGGCCGATGTGGACCTGGGCGGAACCTGCCTCACCTGCCCGACACCCTACAACTCAGTCCGCTACAAGGTGACACCGACGGCGATGTACGTCAACTGGACGAACGTGGGCTATTTCCCCAGCCAGACGGACAAGCTCAATACGTTCCAGTTGATCATCACGGACGGAACGGACCCGGTGGTGAACGGGGCGAACGTGAGCTTCTGCTACAAGGATATGCAATGGACCACGGGGTCCGCTTCGGGTGGCACGAACGGATTCGGGGGGACGGCGGCCTGTGTCGGGGCGAACGAGGGCAACGGCATCGACTTCATCCAGTTCGGCCGTTTCGATCAACCTGGCACGGCCTACGACGGACCATTCGGCCTGAATGATGGCGTCGATTGGCTGGACCAGCAGTCCTTCACGTTCTCCACGGACATCACCACCGCCAACGTGCCACCGGTGATCACGGGCCAATCCGCATGTGACAGCCTGATCCTTTGCGTGGGGCAGTCCTCGCAGCTACAGGTCACATTCATCGCACCGGAACCTGTGCAGACCACCGTGGCCTCGGCCTCTTCGGCAACGCTCACCGGCTATACCGTGACCACCACGAGCGGGATCTCAGCGGACGTGCTCGTGGATGTGACCCCGGTGCTTTCCGATACCGGGTTCCACCTCATCACCTTTACCGGGACGGACAACGGTTCGCCGATCCTCACCTCCACCTTGAACGTCGTGGTGCAGGTGCTGGCGGTGACCCCTTTCCAAGACACCGTATTGACCGTTTGCGGCGATGCGGGTCCCACGGACCTGTATCCTGCGATCAGCACCTTGGCTGTTGCGGGAGGCTCCTGGGAGGACCCCAATGGACTGCCCCATTCCGGCATCTTCCTGCCGGGAGTAGACGTCGACGGCCCCTATCGCTATTTCGAGAACCAGACAACGGCCTGCCCCACGTTCGGGGATCTCTATGTCACGACCAATATCTTGAACAACGTGTTCGTCATGGACAGCACCGCGTGTGCGGGATCGAATGATGGAAGCCTCACGGTGACCACCACTGGCAACGCGGGACCGTGGAACTACGATTGGACGGACGCCTTGGGCACCGTGCTGCAGAATACGAGCGGAGCCACCCTGGACCAGCTGATCGCTGGCGCAGGCACCTACACCGTGGTGATCACAGAGGATGTGAACGGGATCGGCTGCGACGATACGCTTACGGCCGTGATCCAGGAACCCGCGCAGGTCACCATCACATTGAGCATGGACGACACCACGATCTGCAAGACCGGAGTGGGCGATCTGAGCGCCGTGGCCACCGGCGGCACCGGCACCATTGACCTGCTTTGGTCACCCGGCTTGGCAGGCAGCGGCCCACATGCGGTGAGCCCCCTGATCACCACGACCTACAGCGTGTATGCCACGGATGCCAACGGTTGCCTGAGCGATACCTTGAACGTGACCGTGTCGGTGCTGCCGAACATCGCCTTCACCATGCCGGACACCGTGGATGTCTGCCCGGAGGTGGACCTGTTGCTGAGCGCGGTCCCGGTATCCGGTGGCGACGGTCTGTACCAATACGATTGGCAGGGCAACGGCCCGGGTCCTTCCGCGAATTTCACCGTGAACCTCACGGCATCGGAACTGGTCTGTGTCACAGTGAACGATGGGTGCGAAACACCGTCCGTGACCCGTTGCACCTTCGTGAACGTGATCCCGATCCCGGAACTGGTGTTGACCGCGGACAGCACCTTGGGATGCGAACCGTTCGCGGTGGCCTTCAATGTGCTGGACACCACTTCAGGTGCCTCGGTGGAATGGGATTTCGGCGATGGTGTAAGCGCCTCGGGCATCGCCGACATCGGCCATACCTATGCCGATCCCGGTGGCTATGACGTGAGCGTGCTGGTGACGTGGCCGAACGGCTGCCAGGACGACACGACCATCAGCAACATGATCATCGTGGAACCGCTGGCTGATGCGGATTTCACCTGGAGCCCGAACCCAGGCTCGATCCTTACGCCGACACTGACATTCACGGAGAACGCAGGGCCCTATGCCACCCAGTACATCTGGACGTTTGCCGGCCTTGGGACCGCGACCGGACCGGTAGCGGAGTTCACCTTCCCGGATCAATTGGGCTTCACCTATCCCGTGGAACTCTGGGTGACCAACTACCTGGGGTGCGCTGACAGCCTGGTGAAGTTGGTGGAGGTGAAGGATGAATTCCTGATCTACGTTCCGAACAGCTTCACTCCGGACGGAGATGGCATCAACGACGTGTTCGCGGTGCTCGGAAACGACATCGATCCAGCGGAGTTCGAGTTGTTCATTTTCAACCGCTGGGGTGAACTGGTGTTCACCACCAACGACCCTTCCCAGGTATGGACCGGGGCGATGGGCGGCGGTGACGGTGAGGCCGTGCGTGACGGTGTGTATCCCTGGCGGTTGCGGGTGGCCTCGCGATACAGCCAGGAGCGACGGGAGCTCTTCGGCCATGTGACCTTGATCAAGTAGGTCTTTTCGGTCCGAACGGATCCATTGATCCATCTTCGTCGAGGGTTCGTCGATGTCTGTGCGCGCATCGTCCAAATAACGGATGATCGATCCGGTGGGCGACTATCTTGGAACGCTCAGGCGCCGAACGCATTCCTGCATGTCTTGACCGATACACGGAGTCTCCCCCCCATCCTTGACGGCTTTTTGCGCTGCCTGCGGAACAGCCTGCTCGTTGGCCTGTTCGGTGTTCCGATGGTCGCCGTTCATGGTCAGGCATTCGTCATCTTCAACGGTACGGACAACACCTGCACGGGCGCGTTCCTGGACAGTGGTGGCCAGGGCGCTACGGGGTACTCGAACAACGAGGACTACACGTACACCATCTGTCCGGATAATCCCGGGGATGCGATATCCATCAACTTCCTGACGTACCAGCTCTCCACGGCGGGTGCCGCCCCGATCGACAACCTGACGATCTACGACGGCAACAGTACCGCGACCCCCTTGATCGGGACGTACACAGGGACGAGCCTGCAGGGGCAGGTCATCTCCGCCAGCTCCGGCAACAGCACGGGCTGCCTCACCTTCGTATGGCACTCGAACAACTCGGGCTCGGGGGTCTTTGCAGGCTCCATCACGTGCTTCTTGCCCTGTGCACGGCCGGTGGCGGACGCGACCATGAGCCAGCCCGCACCGGCCATGATCTGCCCGGGCGAAACCATATCGTTCAATGGCTCCGGCTCCACGGCAGCCGCTGGTCTCAGCATCGCGAACTACACATGGGTATGGGATGACGGCACGACGAGCTCCTCCGCTTCACCGAACGCAACGCACACGTTCACCACCCCTGGCGAATACCTCGTGCAACTGATCGTGGAGGACAATAACGGCTGTGCCAGTGTGAACCTCCTGAACCTTCAAGTGCTCGTGGGCACCGTGCCTACATTCACTGGAACAAGCAGCGGACCGGCGGGCTGCGCAGGCTCCACCGTGTGCCTGGACGGCGTGGTGAACGCGACCACCTGGAACGCGCAGCCCTCGGCCAATTTCGGGGCGGGTGTCTTCCTGCCTGACCAGGTGGGATCGTGCTTCACCTCCTCCTTGCTGTTCGACGCCTTCGCTCCCGGTGCAACGCTGAACAACATCAACCTGCTGCAGACGATCTGCCTGGACATCGAACACTCGTTCCTGGGGGATCTGGTGATCAGCATCATCAGCCCAAGCGGCGAAACGGTGATGCTCCAGCAACAGGGATCGGGCAACACGTTCCTGGGCATACCGGTGGATCCCGACGAGAACAACCCGATCCCCGGCACCTGTTGGACCTATTGTTTCAGCCCGACCGCGACCAACGGCACCATGACCGCCAACGCTGGTGGCACGCTACCGGCAGGCACCTACGAGAGCGTTGATCCGCTCTCCGGACTGTTGGGCTCCCAGCTGAACGGCCTGTGGACCATCGAGATCTGCGACCTGTGGGGCTTGGACAACGGTTTTCTCTGTGGCTGGGCGATGGACTTCGACCCCAGCCTGTTCCCGGACGTCACCGAATTCACACCGGTCCATGGAAATGCGTGCGACAGCACGTGGTGGACCGGAGCGAACGTTGTGAGCACCTCCGCCGACTGCGACCAGCTCTGTGTGCAGCCTTCCACTCCGGGCACCCACAGCTACGTGTACCATGCGGTGGACAACTTCGGTTGCGCTTATGACACCACCATCTCGATCACGATCAGCGCAGCACCCGCGGCGAATGCAGGACCCGATCAGGTGATCTGTGCAGGACAGGGCCCTGTTCCACTGAGCGCCACGGCCAGTGGGGGGGCCGCGCCAGTGAATTGTGTGTATTCGCTCCAGATGCTCGACAGCTTCGGGGACGGCTGGAATGGGGCCTCGGTCACCGTGACCATCAATGGCGCACCAACGACGTACACCCTGAACACCGGATACAACGGAACGGTCAACCTGCCGGTGCAAACGGGAGATGTGATCGCGGTGAGCTTCTCCTCAGGAATATTCGATTGGGAGATCACCTACCGCATCCGTAACGGATCGAACACCATCCAGTTCAACTCGGGTCCGAACCCTGCTTCCGGTCCGGCGTGGAGCGGCGTGGTGAATTGCGCAACGTTGCCCATCACCTACACGTACGCCTGGAGCCCATCAACGGGGCTGTCGAATGCGAACATCGCGAACCCCACGGCCATCCCTGGAAGCACCACCACCTACATGGTCACGGCCACACAGGTCGGACAGCCTGGTTGCGTTGGAACGGACCAGGTGACGGTGACCGTGAACACGCCGAACGGTGCCGGAACGGATGGAACCGTGACCATGTGCAGTACCGCAGCCCAGTTCGACCTCTACAACTACCTCGGCGGGGCAACACCAGGAGGAACCTGGACCGCGCCTGGTGGTGGCGCTGCGAGTTCAACATTCCTTCCGGGCACCAGTACGCCCGGTGTCTACACCTACTCCGTGATGTCCCCGGCACCATGCCCAGGAATGGACCAGAGCACGGTGACAGTGATCCTGGTGAGCCCACCGGACCCTGGGAACAACGGCACTTTGACCTTGTGCAGTTCAAGTCCGGCAAGTTCCTTGTTCGCCCATTTGGGCGGTGTTCCTCAGGCCGGTGGCACATGGAGCGGACCGAGCTCGGTATCAGGGGGGATGTTCGACCCAACGACCATGATCCCGGGTGTGTACACCTACTCCCTTCCCGGCGTTGCTCCATGTCCTCCCGCGAGTTCCAGCGTGACCGTGATCGTAACGGCACCCCCGAACGCAGGCAGCGGCGGAACCTTGACGATCTGCGGTGACGCGGGCCCCGCCTCGCTTTTCGCACAACTTGGAGGAGCGCCATCACCAGGCGGCACTTGGAGCGGACCGAGCGTGGTGGTGGGCGGCCAATTCGACCCTTCGTCGATGCTGTCCGGCAACTACACCTACACCGTGGCCGGTGCGGTTCCGTGTCCTGATGCCACAGCCACGGTCTCCGTGTTGGTGGCCCCCCCTCCGGATGCCGGAACGAACGGGGGACTTACCGTGTGCAGCACAGCACCGGCATCATCGCTCTTCGCGCAGCTCGGCGGCACTCCGGATGCCGGTGGTACGTGGAGCGGACCCAGTACGGTGGTGGCCGGGATGTTCGACCCCGGCACGATGAACGCGGGCATATACACCTATACAGTGGCCGGGAGCGCTCCATGCGCCTCATCCACCGCCACTGTCTCCGTGTCGCTTTCCAGCCTTCCCAACGCTGGTTCGCCAAGTTCCAGCACGCTCTGTGCCGGAGGACCATCCATTCTGCTGTTCGGCCTGTTGGGCGGAGCCCCCGATGCTGGTGGCGGCTGGAGCGGACCGAGCCCGGTGAATGCCGGGCTCTTCGACCCTGCAACGATGGCGGCCGGCATCTACACCTACACGGTGGGCGGCAATCCTCCCTGCCCTTCTTCATCGGCTACGGTCACAATGAACGTCACGCAACCTGTGGATGCGGGAACTGGCGATGCCATCACCCTGTGCAGCACGGATGCCGCGGTGAGCTTGTTCGCACAACTGGGTGGCTCACCGGATGCAGGAGGCACCTGGAGCGGCCCCAGCGCGGTGGTCGGTGGTGTCTTCGACCCTGCTTCCATGACCGCGGGTGTCTACACCTACACCATCAACGGAACGACGCCCTGCCCCAGCGAGAGCAGCACCGTCACCGTCACCATCAACACGCCGCCTGATACCGGAACCAACGGTTCGATCACGCTCTGCCCCACCGACGCTCCTGCCTCGCTCTTCGCGCAGCTAGGGGGAACGCCGGATGCTGGAGGCACCTGGAGCGGCCCCAGCGCGGTGG
>JBIIYP010000089.1:0-5642 GCA_044346705.1 Flavobacteriales bacterium | reverse complement strand
GAACAACGAGTTATGAGTCTCCCCTGGACCCCTCATTTCAACACCAACAACCACACTTACATTTGATCTAGACCTGTCCTGATCGGGTAGACCACCTCATAACCTTATGACGACAACTCAATAGACATCTATAAAATGAAAAAAGCAGTAATAGTAGCATTTGACAAGTTCACAGACATTGATGTTTTTTTAGCTTGGGACTTACTTAACAGAGTTAAATTTCGTGACAAAGAATTTCAAGTAAAAATCGTTGGAACTGAAACAGCACATAAATCTGTGTGCGGACTTGACCTAAAAACTCACGGACTAATTGAAGAATGTAATGATGCCGACCTTGTATTTTTCGGTAGCGGACCAGGGACAAGAAATGTTATCAAGGAAGAACTTTACTTAAAGCGTTTTGACCTAGACCCAAACAGACAAATTATTTGTTCAATGTGTTCGGGTGCTTTAATCATTGCAGCCCTTGGACACCTGACAGGACTTTCAGCGACAACTTACCCGACTGCATTTGAAGCCTTGAAAAGTTATGGCGTTGACGTTCTTGAAGACAAACACCTTGTAACCCACGGAAACATTGGGACAGCAGCAGGTTGTTTGGCAGCAGTTGACTTAGTTGGTTGGGCAATTGAAAAACTTTACGACAACAAAGTTAGGGAGGACATTATTGCATCTGTTTTGCCAATCGGACAAGGACAAGTATGTATTTACTAGCAGACAGAAGAAAGGCTACACATAACAGCACATTGGCAATAGGTGGGCTTCCGTCTCCGCTTGACAGTTTTGTGGTAGCCGAAAGTTCAGTTCTCCGAACAAACTTTTGTGCTGAAAATCGCCACCTTCGCCAAGCCCGAAAACGTTGACCGCCATTCCGACAAGAGCGCGGAGCGCCTTTCAACTATCGGAGTGCCGACCGCTGTTGAGGGATATTGATCCAGCGCACCCCCTTCCCTATTTTCGGCCCATGCGCTTAGCCTGGTCGTTGTCCCCCGGAATGAACGCCCACCTGCGCCGAACGCTGATGGTCGCTGCCGGCAGTGTGGCTGCCTTCGGACCTCTTGTAGCGCAAGATGTGATCGAATGGAACGGCACGCACCCGTTGGCGCTCGCTGACTTCCGATCACCGGCCACGCACGTTGGGGAAGGCAACCTGTACAGCCTGCAGAGCGCCGCTGGCTTCGACTTCCTCTTCCACATGAGCCAGGGCGAGTTCATGTTCACCAAGAACTTCAATAGCAAAGTCAGCTGCACGTTCCGACGCGAGGCCTCGGCGCTGGTGGCACCGGACAGCACCATTGCGCGACAGCTGCTGGCCTTCGCACGGTACGAGTTCGACCTGTACGAGCTCTATGCCCGGAAATTCCGCAAGCGCATCTACGCGGAGAAGGGCGCCTTTTCGAACGCCTCGTTCTTCCGGCCGGCGTATGACGAATTGCAACGCGAGCTGGTGACCCGGCATTCACTGGCCGCATCAGCGACCGATCTGGGTCGCAACGAGGCCGAGCTGCAGGCACGCCACGAGGCGGTGCTGGCCGAGCTCGCCGTGCTGAAGGACTTCTGCAAGGTCTGCAAGCCGCCGCGGGAAGTTCGTTGATCGACGAACCCGAGGGGACAGCCGATGGCCGCACGGGCCCATTCCCGGCCCAGCCGCTACTTTCACGCCCCAACGGCATGCCATGGCGCTGAGGGTCGGATCCAGGGAACAGGGCACTTCGGAACGGAAGCGAATGAAGAAGTGATGATGCGGTCGCTGAAAGCATCGGGCCGGATCCTGGGGCTTGTGATCTCCGGGCTGTTGCTGCTGGCCTGTGTGCCGTACGCCCGAACGGTGATCTACACCTTCCCGCCGTCGACCTCCTTTGCCGGTCCGCTGATCCACAACCCCTATGCGCATTGGCCATCACAAGGGTACAAAGCCAACTTCCACGCGCACACCGAAGCATGGGGCGGGCTTACGAACGGCCACGGTCCCGAAACGGCCATAGCGGCAACGTATGCCGACCGCGGCTACACCATAGCCTGCGTATCGAACTACCACCGGCTTGGCGATCCGGCCCAGGCGGTCCCATTGCCCTTCATCCCCGTGTATGAGCACGGCTACAACGTGCTGAAATCGCACTGCCTGGCCATCTCCCCGGATCATGTCTCCTTCTTCGACTTCCCGCTGATACAAGGGGCTTCGTAGCAACAGTGCGTCATTGAGCACTTGCGGGCGCTCCACGCGGTGGTGGCGTTGGCACACCCGGCGTTCGGTGGTGGTCGTTCGGCGGCCGACATGAAGGACCTTGTGGGTTACCACTACACCGAGGTGCTGAGCGCTTATGCGAACTCGACCTCCCTGTATGACGAAGCCCTTTCGGCCGGGCGCTTGAGCTGGGTGATGAGCAATGACGACATCCATGACATCGAGCACGACCACGCGTTCCGGTTCTTGAACGTGATCCACGCGCGAACGGCGCATCCGGATTCCATCATGGCGGCGTACGGCAAGGGGTGGAACTACGCGGTGCAGCGCACCGATGGCACCTCGGACAAGTTCCTGTTGGGCTGCGAGGCCTTGGCCGGGGACTCCTTCGTGGTGCGGTTCAGCGCCCCGTTCGACAGCATCCGGGTGATCGGCCAGGGCGGTGTGCTGCGCCACCATGCGACGGCCACCGATTCGCTGCGCTTCGGCTTCGCTCCGGACGACAATTACCTGCGCGTGGAAGCCGGGGACCCTGAGTTGCTGTTGCTGTTGAATCCATTGGTGCGGTATGATGGGCGCAACCTGCCCCTCGCGGCCTCCCTGACCGCTGTGCCGAACAGCCCGCTGACCTGGGCCTACCGGGCGGGGGTGCTCCTGTTCGGCCTGCTCAACATCCTGTTCATCCGCACCCTTTTCCGCAAGCGATGAGGGAACATTTCGACCGGATCGCGGCATCACCGGGCCGCTCGATCGCGCTGCTGGTGCTGCTGTCCGGTGTGTTCTTCATTGGGCTGGGACACGTGCACCTGTTCGACTGGGACGAGATCAACTTCGCGGAATCGGCGCGGGAGATGATCGCCAGCGGGGACCACCTGAAAGTGCAGATCAACTACCTGCCCTTCTGGGAGAAGCCGCCCCTGTTCTTCTGGTTGCAGGTGATGTCCATGCGGGTGTTCGGCATCAATGAGTTCGCGGCGCGCCTGCCCAATGCGCTCTTCGGCGTGCTCTACCTCCTGACATTCTATTCCATCGGCCGGAGGCACCTCACGGCCCGCTTCGGGCTGCTGTGGGCGTTGATGTTCTTCGGCACGATCCTCCCGCACCTCTACTTCAAGTCCGGCATCATCGACCCGGTGTTCAACTACTTCATCCTGATGTCCGTGTACCACGTCATGCTTGCGCTGGGCCCGACGGGCCTTGCGCGGCACGCTCTCGTGGCAGGGCTCTTCAGTGGGTTGAGCGTGCTCACGAAGGGCCCGGTGGGCTTGCTGCTGGTGGGCCTAACGGCATTCGTGTTCCTGCTGCTGCAACGGTTCCGTGGTTTCCCCGGTGTACGGAAGATCGTCCTCTTCATCTCTGGTTTCATCCTGGTGATCGCGGGTTGGCTGGTCGCCGAACTGAACCAGAACGGCACGGGTAACCTGTTGCGCTTCGTGGCTTACATGGTGGACCTGTTCACCACGGGCGTGGCGGGGCACGAACAGCCGTTCCATTACCACTTCGTGGTGGTGCTGCTGGGCTACTTCCCGATCTCGGTCCTGGCCATGCCCTACCTGTGGGGCGGTGGAGCGGAGGACGATCCGTTGCGCTTCCGTCGCTGGATGCAGGTGCTGTTCTGGGTGGTGATGATCGTGTTCAGCGTGACCACGACCAAGATCGTGCACTACTCCTCGATGGCCTATGCGCCCTTGTCGTTCCTGGCGGCGCTGTTCGTGTACCGCTTGGATGAGCACCGCGAGCGGATGCGTCGCTACCAGCGTTGGATGCTGCCGGCCCTCGGCCTGCTGTGGAGCACCCTGTTCCTGTTGATCCCGCTGGTGATGCTGAACAGGGAACGGATCATCCCCTACATCAAGGACCCCTTCGCTGCGGAAGGAATGCGTGCGGCGCTGCCCTGGACCGGGGCCGAAGCGATCGTGGGGCTGGTGCATCTCGCGCTGGTGCTGTGGGCCCTTCACCGGTTCAGGAAGCGGCTCTACCTGGCGGGCATCTTGCTCTTCGTGGCGTCGACGGTGATCACCCTGTTGCTGGTGCTCTTCGTGTTCCTTCCGAAGATCGAGTCGGCCACACAAGGTCCGGCCATCCGGTTCTACGAGCGCATTGCTGCGGAGGACGCCTATGTGGAGACCTATGGATACAAAAGTTACGCCCAATACTACTACGCGCGCCTGCCGTACGAAGCGAGCACGGAACGCACCAACATGGATTGGTTGCTGAAAGGCCCCATCGACAAACCCGTATACCTTGTTACGAAGGTGACCGAAACGGGACTGGAGGCCTACCCGGACATCCGGCTGCTCGGGATCGAGGGCGGATTCAAGTTCCACAAGCGCGATCCGGGAGGGAAGTGAGCGCAGGCTGGTATGGCGCGCTCCCGTGGCGGAACGGAATGGAGGTCGACGGTGACCGCACCATTCGCCGCCCAGCCGCTACTTTCACGCCCAATTCCCACCCATGGCGCTCCGGCACGAACTCCGCGAACAAGGCGACCTGCTTTTCCGCTACCGGAGCTACCTGCCGGTGGTGATCGTGCTTCCCGCGCTTTACCTGTACGTGCTCCAAGGCAGCGGGCTCGTTCCCGAAGCGTACCGTTCGGCCTATGAACTGGGCTGCCTCGTGGTGGCCTTGGTGGGTGAGCTGGTGCGCATCAAGGCGGTGGGGCATTCCGCGGACAACACCAGCGGCCGCAACACCACCGAGGGCCAGCTGGCCGACAGCATCAATACCACGGGTCTTTACAGCACCCTGCGCCACCCCTTGTACTTGGGCAACTACCTCATGTGGCTGGGGCTGGCGGGGCTCACCCAGAACGTGTGGTTCATGGTGGCCTTCACGGGGCTGTATTGGATCTACTACGAGCGCATCATGTTCGCCGAGGAGGAGTTCCTGATCGGCAAGTTCGGGAACGCGTATCTGGAGTGGAGCAAGCGCACGCCCGCCTTCGTCCCCAAGCTCAGCCAGTGGGTGAAGCCCAAGCTCGCCTTCAGCTGGCCCAAGGTGATCCGGCAGGAGAAGGCCAGCATCCTGAACCTATTCCTGGTGTTCGCGGCCTTCGAGGCCATCCGCAGCTGGTACCTGACCGGCACCGTGCACATGGAGAACGTGTGGATCTACGGGCTCGGCGTCGCCGCAGGCTGGTACATCATGGTGAAAGCCGTGCAACTGACGACGGGTCTGCTGTCGAAGGACCGGTGAGGCTATCGAGCCGCCTCCACCCATTGTCATCCTGAGCGAAGCGAAGGATCCACCATGCACGCACGTCCAAGGCGGCCCTTGCCATCCCGGCGTTGAGAGATGCTTCGCGTTGCTCAGCATCACAACTTCCGTGGGCCGCCTCCACCCATTGTCATCCTGAGCGAAGCGAAGGGTCCACCATGCACGCACGTCCAAGGCGGCCCTTGCCATCCCGGCGTTAAAGAGATGCTTCGCCCTGCTCAGCATGACAACTTCCTTGGGC